>NZ_DASVSO010000053.1:0-1531 GCF_036388035.1 Archangium sp. | reverse complement strand
GGGGCAGGATTCAAGCCCTCCAGCCGATCTCTCGGGGCGTGAAGCCCATCTGCCTCCAGAAAGGGAATGACTGGGACATCAGCCTGCTGCTGCCCTTTGGAGATCAGATGATCAGCGCGCTGAGGCGTTGCAGGGGGCTTCCCAACCGGGCCTCGGCCGTCCTGCGGGTGGTGCATCACGGGGGGGCGGTGTTGATCGGCGCGGATGCACCCCTGGGCTCCTGGGAGCGGCTGGCCCACGTGGAGACGCCAGAGTCGAAGCAGCTCTCCGCCGAGGTCTTCCGCATCCCGCACCATGGCGGCAGCATCCGGGAGGGCAAGAAGCTCCTGGAGCGCTCCGAGCTCTACCAGCGGGTGAGTGCGAAGATCGCGGTGTGCTCGGTGGGCACGCAGAACCCGTACGGCCACCCCCACGAGGATCATCTCCGGGACGCGTGCCGGGGCGGTGCCTGCCGGCTCCTCTGTACCGAGCTCAACTCCACCTGCCACAAGGATCCCCTGAGCCTGCGCGACAAGATGCTCGAGAAGGCCTCGGGCATCGTCTATCCGCTGCGCCAGCTCGCCGCTCCCGGGGATGGGTACCTCACCCGGAGGGGAAAGCTGTCCGTCCCGTGCGCCGGCACCATCCTCGCGGAGATCGACGAGAAGGGGCACGTCGCGGTGTCCCCGTCGAAAGGCGGCTGGCACGACGAGATGGTGGCGCTGTTCGATTCTCCCATCTGTCGGGAGCACCTGGAGAAGCGCCAGGCCTCTTCCCAGCGGCTCGGCACCTAGCGTCAGGGGCTGGGCCGGGGGGAGGGCAGGGCGGCGAGGCGCTCGCCCATGGGCGGGTGGGTGTAGCCCTTGAGGACGAGCCAGCGAGGCGGCTCGGGGTCCATCTTGTTCACCCGGGTAGCCTTCACGAGCATGCGGCGGAAGGCGGTGGGGTCCTGGGTGAGTTGCAGGGCGTAGCGGTCGGCCTCGAGCTCGCGCTCCCGGGAGAAGGCCGCGGAGATGGGGCCGCTCAGGGAGAAGACGAGGAAGATGAGCAGCCACAGCAGGGGCAGGGTGCGGATGTCCGCGAAGCGCGTGGCGCCGAACCACCCCCGTGCCGCGGCGTGCCGCAGCAGTTGGTCCATGACGAAGAGGAGCGCCACCAGCGCCACCGACGCGGCGATGCGCCCCGGCCACTTCGACTCGTGGACGTGGCCCGCCTCGTGCGCGACGACGGCGAGGATCTCCTCCGGGGAGAACTCGCGGAGCAGGGTGTCGGTGAGCACGATGGTGCGGGTGGGGCCCTGGCCCGCGAAGTAGGCCTGCACGCGCTTGCTCGCCACGGACGTCTTCTCCACCACCACATCCGCGAAGGAGACGTCCGCGCGCGCCATCAACGCGGTGATGCGCTCGCGCAGGGGGCCCTGCTCCAGGGGGGCCTGGTCGAAGAAGACGCGGGCGCGGTACGGGTCCAGCGCCGAGGCCACCAGCAGCAGCAGCGCCGAGGGGACTCCCAGCACGAGCCACCAGCGCTTCACCCGCCGGGCCAGTCCGTACAG
>NZ_DASVSO010000052.1:0-13089 GCF_036388035.1 Archangium sp. | reverse complement strand
AGGGGCTCGGCTCCGCAGCGCAGCTCCTCCAGGGCCGTGCGCTCCTGGGGGGTGAGTCGCTCCCTCAGCACGTCTCCCTCCACCTGCACCAGCCACTGCTCCGCCCGCGCGAGCGCGCTGTCCACCGACTCCGCCCGCAGGTAGCCCTGCTGCAGCTCGGGGAAGACCTCCAGGCCGCGCTCGTCCAGGGCCTGGAGGATGCGCGTGGCGATGGCCTTCGACTCGTCCTCGCTCTGCTGGCTCGACTCGATGTCCTTCACCATCGCCACCGCTTGCGCCACCTCCTCCTGGGTGGTGGCGAACCTCAGCGCCATCGGCGGCAGCAGCGTGGTGACGTCCAGGGTGCGCTCGTTGCGCGCCAGCAGCTTGTCGAAGTACGCGATGGGGTCCTGGTTCACCTTCAGCAGCGCGTCCATCTGGTCGCGCACTGGCCTGTACGTGTTGATGACGCCCTCGTACGTGGTGCGGGCCTCGTCGTAGCGCCGCAGCTCGAGCTGCAGGTGGCCTTGGAGGACGCGGGCGTCGGGGGCGATGGGGGACTCGGGCGCCACCAGCAGGAGGATGTCCGTGGCGTTCTTCGCCTTCTCGGGGTCCCCCTTCTTCACGTGGACCCAGGCGATTTCATAGAGCGAGTCCACGAAGGACTCGCTCTCGCGCGGAAGCTCCGCGTAGCGGTCGAGCGCCTCGTCATAGCGCCCCAGCTCGTAGAGCAGCCGCCCCAGCGAGAGGCTCGCCAGCTCCTTGAGCCGCTGGAGCTCCGGCTCCGTCGACGTGTCGGTGGCGAGGGGGCGGAAGCGCTCCACGGCGCCCGCGTAGTCGCCCTCCTGCACGGAGAGCACACCGAGGAAGTACGCGCTCTGCTTCTGGAAGCGTCCCCCCGCCGTGGCGGCCAGCGGCTTGAAGGCCGCGCGGGCCCGCTCGCGCCGCTCGGCGTCGGGCAGGTCCGTTCGCTTGAAGAGCCACTTGGCGTAGACGTACTCGAGCTCCGGCGGCATCTGCCCGCCCGACAGGCGCCGCGCCCGCTCGATGTTCTCGTCCAGGCCCGTGAACTGGTTGAGCCGGCCGGCGATCTCCAGGTAGCGCACCAGCGCGTCCCGGTAGCGGCGCGTGTCGGAGTGGGCGAGCAGCTCGCGCAGGTACAGCCGCGCCCCCACGTAGTTCTGCTGCTGGTAGAGCGAGTCCGACAGGTAGAAGAGCGCTTCCGGATAGCGCGCGTGAGAGCGGAACCTCGGGTCGCTCACCAGGTCATAGAAGAGCACCGACGCGTTGGCCCAATCGCCCAGCAGGTATTGGATCTCCCCGTCGGAGAAGCGCCGCAGCAGGCCCTCCTCGTCACCGGGCTCGGGGCGCTCGGTGTACTGCGTCTCGACGAAGCGCAGGTTCTCCTCGGCCGCGTTGAGCTGCCCGGACACCTGATCCAACCGCGCGGACAGCTCGCGCGAGGAGGGGCGGGGGGACGTCTCCTCGGCACGCGCGGGTCCGCTGGCCACCAGGAGGGCCGCCGCGAGCACCAGGGCGTGGAGGCGCGACGTGCTCACGTGCGACTCCTACTTCGTCTCGGCGGGGGCGGTGGCGTTCGGGGGCGGTGGGGTGGCACCGGGCGCGGGCTGCTTCTTGCCCGAGTCGCGCGACGACTCGATGTCGTAGCGCACCGCCGGGCGATCCTGCAGGTCCGTGGTCAGCCCGCCCTTCTCGAACCCCACCACGCGCACGCTCGTCACCTTCCCCGGCTCCGCGTTGAAGGTGTAGCTGGACTGCACCTTGAACCGGTAGCCCTCGAGGTAGCTGAACACCCCGTAGCCATGGCCCCGGTAGACGAGCCGCACGGCCACCTGGTGCTGGCCCGGTACGATGCGGCCGTTGAAGATCTCGAACTCCTGGCGCTTGAGCTCCTCGCTCTCCTCCGAGCGGGTGTAGATGGGCGCGCCGTCCAGCGCGTACGCCACCGACTCCAGCACGAACGAGTCGCCCATCTCGTTACGGTGGAAGAGCACCGCGCGCGAGCCCGTGGACAGGTCCCCGCCCAGCACCGTCTCCTGCAGGAGCTGCAGGCGCGCCTTGGAGCGGAAGATCTTCTCCTTGAGGTCGACGACCTGCTCCTCCAGCGTCCTCACCCGGGTGTTGAAGGCCTCCTCGGCCGTCTTGGCGGACGTCGCGGCGGGCGCGGTCTCGGGCTTCGAGGACGCGGGCGCGGAAACGACAGCGGGCCCCTGCGCGAACGCGGGAGCCCACGGGCCCATGCCGATCAGGGCCAGGAGACGGAGGGTGGCGGGAGTGAAGCGCAAGCGGCGACCTCGTCTGCGGGCGGACCGGAGGGACCGCCCTGCGTCCTAGCCGCCCTTCTTCAACTCCGTCAACACGAGCTTGGCCACGGCCTTGAGCGTGTCGAACACGCCCACGCCCGTGGGAGCCACCGCCTGGTACTCGGGGATGTTCCGCGGGTTGAGCATCTTGTTCATCTCCTCCATCGTCACCGCGTTGGGGAGATCGCGCTTGTTGTACTGGAGCACGGCGGGGATCTTGTTCAGATCGTAGCCCTGCTCGGCGAGGTTGACGCGGAGGTTCTCGAACGACTCCATGTTCGCCTCCATGCGCTCGACCTGGCTGTCGGCCACGAAGACCACGCCGTCCACACCCTTGAGGATGAGCTTGCGGCTGGCGTCGTAGAAGACCTGACCGGGCACCGTGTACAGGTGGAAGCGCGTCTTGAAGCCGCGGATCTCACCGAGCGACAGCGGCAGGAAGTCGAAGAAGAGCGTGCGATCCGTCTCGGTGGAGAGCGAGATGAGCTTGCCCTTCGTATCCGCGGCGGTCTTGTTGTAGATGTACTGCAGGTTCGTCGTCTTCCCGCACAACCCGGGACCGTAGTAGACGATCTTGCAGTTGATTTCGCGAGACGAGTAGTTGATGAAGGACATGGCTTCCCGGGTTACTCGCTGAAGAGGTTGTCGATATCGTCGTCGGAAATCTCGGCGAACGGCGACCCAGCCCCGGGACCATCCGTCTTCTTGACCAGGCTCTCGAAGATCTTGGTGAGCTCGTCACTGGCCTTCTTGATGCGCAGGCGCACCAGGCCGAGGCTCGTGCGGTTGTCGAAGATGACAACCAGCACCACCCGGCTCCCGACGATGGTCATGTAGAGCGAGTCCTTGGCCCCCTCGTGGAATTGATGGGGGAACTCGTTCTCGCCAATCAACTTCGCGAGACCGCCCATCGCCGCCACGTTACCGGCCGTCAGCGAGGCCAGTGAGGTGGTGTCGATGTTCTGCGTCTGTCCCGCGGAAGAGATGAGCTGCCCGTTCTTGTCGACGAGGAACACCACCTTCGCGTTCGCGTCCTTGGTCAGCCGGTCGCAAACCGCGTTGATTTTGGTGAACTCCTCTTCATACATCACCAGTTGCGTGCCCATGGGCGTTTACGCTCCTAAGCGTTCGCTCGACCTGTACTTCCGCGGCCCCCGAGTGTTCCCCGTAGGTTTCCGGAATGAATTTCGGAGGTTAGGTGCGGCGCTCCCGACCGGCAGAGCTTTAGCAAAGCCCTTCCACCCCGGCAAGAAGCCACCTCACGGACTGGTGCCATGTGCTCCCGGGGCTGGCGTCCAGGCACGACCCCGAGTCGGTTGCCTGCCCACATCCCGTGTGTGGGACGGCGTGAGGGGCTGGAGAGGGGGATTGCGCTCATGGGGAGGCCGCGAAAGGGCCGGGTGCTTCCTGTTTTGAGGGGACTTGGCCGGCTCCCACTATACTCCGGCCGTGCTGGTCCATCCTCGCCACTTTTTTCACCTCCTCCTACTTGTGCTCACCTGGGGACTGCCGATCACCGCCTCGGCCCAGGGGGGCTCGGAGCGGGTCGCGCTGCGGCTGCGCTACGGGCTGGCCTTCCGGAACGGGGCCCAGGAGGCGGGGCCGACGCTGTCCTACGGGGGCATGACGCCCAATGACGTGGCGCTCGGGGCCACCGTGTTCGGCGAGCGCTGGTGGGGCGCGTGGCTCAGCGTGCAGCGCGAGGGCTTCAGTCTCTCGAAGGAGGAGGAGGTCGTCACCCGTGGTGGCCTGCTGCGGGCCTCGGTGGGGCCGGCGGCCCGGTTCTGGTTGGGGCCGGTGCGCGCCGAGCTGAGCGCCGGCTACGGCTTCGCGCAGCTCCCGACGTTCTCCGGCGCGGCGCAGCCACAGCTCGTCCCCGTGGCGCGCCATGCCGCGCTGGTGGGGGGCCGCGTCCTCGTGCCGCTGCCCTGGCGGCGCCTGCGCGTGGAGGTGCGAGGGGAGGTGCCCGTGGCGATCGGCACCTCGTCCAGTGGCTTCGCGGCCGGGGCCGCGCTGCTGCTGCCGGTGGTGCGCCGGGGCGAGTGGGGCGGCTCCGTGGTGCTGGACTACCAATATGTGCGCGACAGCCTGACGACCGCCGCCGGTGTGGCGTCCCGGCAGGACATCAGCCGCGCGGGACTGGCCTTCGAGCTCGCCTACGGGCGGGAGGCCTCCGACCGGTCCGAGCTGGGCGAGCTGGTGCTCGAGGTGGTGGACGCGGAGGCCGGGACGGCGCTGCCCGGCGCCCAGGTGGTGCTGACGGCGGGCGGGGTGGCGCAGGCGCCGCGCGGCGTGGGGGCGGACGGGCGGTTGACGGACCGGGTGCCCCCGGGGGAGGTACTCGCCCGCGTGAGCGTGGAGGGCTACGAGCCCGCGGAAGGTCGCATCTCGGTGACGGCGGGGGGGCGAGCGGAGCTGGTGGTCCGGGCGCGCCAGACGCCCCAGCTGGGCTCCCTGCGGGTGAGCGTGCTGGATGCGCGCAGTGGGACGCCCCTGGCGGGTGCGACCGTCACCGTGGGCTCCACCGAGGTCCTCACCGATGCGACGGGCGCGGTGCGTCTGGAGGGACTGCCGCCGGGTCCGTTGGAAGTCAAAATATCCGCCGAGGGCTTCCGCGTCGAGCAGGAGGCCGTGGTCATCCTCGCCGGGACGGAGACGCCCCTGCCGGTGTCGCTCGCGTCCGCGAAACAGGGAGCGCTTGCCACCTTGTCTGGTCAGGTGCGGAGCATCCGTCAGGGCAAGCCCCTCCAGGCCTCGCTCGTCATCCCCGAGGCGAAGATCCGCCGGAAGACGGACCCCCGGGGGACTTTCCAGGTCCAGCTCAAGCAGGGTAGGTATCGTCTTATCTTCTCGGCTCCCGGGCACCTTTCCCAAACCAAGGTCGTCACCGTGCACGACGGCGAGCAGGCCATCTTCAACGTCGATCTCTTCCCCAAGTCCCGGTGAGCCCCCTGCGTCCCCTCTGGTTGTCCTCGCTCTGCCTGCTGCTGGCCACCGCCTGTGGAGAGGAAGAGTCATTGCCTGCCGCGCCTGTTCCCGCCGCCCCCGCGGTGGTGAAGGAGGCGGTGGTGGATGCGGGCGTGGCGCCGCTCGCGCAGCTCGTGACGGTGACGGGCCAGGCGCGGCTCGAGCGCGGAGGGAAGCAGGAGCCCGCGGCCCGGGGCCCGCTGTGGCGCGGGGACGCGGTGGAGACGGGCGAGGACGGCGGCGTGACGGTGCGCTTCGCCGATGGGCGCACGGTGGAGGTGGGGCCGGATGCGCGCTTCGTCCTCGGCGAGGACGCGAGCGGCGTGGTGCTGGAGGTGGCCAGGGGCCTCGTGCTGTCGCGGGTGCCCGCGTCCGGCACTCAGGAGCAGGCGGGCCCGGCGGTGCAGCTCACCATCCTCACGCCCTTCGGCCTCACCCGCGTGGGCGCGAGCGAGAGCGAAGTGCAGGTGGGCGTGGGCGAGGACGAGGGGCAGGTGGAAGTGCTCCTGGGCTCCGTGGAGGTGGTGTCGAAGAACGGGCAGTCGGTGCGGGCCTCTCAGGGGCAGGCCGTCTCGGTGAAGGCCGAGGGCGTGACGACGCGCGTGCTGGAGCTGGCGCCCGTCGAGGTGACGGTGCACGCCGCGACGGGCCGCACGGAGTGGCGCGAGAAGGGCAGTGCCCGGTGGCGCGTGGTGGACCGGAAGGGCGAGGCGCTCAAGGCCGGAGATGCCGTGCGCGTGCGCCAGGGCACGGCGCTGCTGAAGCTGGAGGGCTCGGAGTCCTCGCTCTCGCTCACGGGGGGCGAGCTGGTGGTGGAGGGCGTGTCCCAGGCCGGCTCGACGGACGAGGCCCGGGTGGATCTGCTCAAGGGCGAGCTGGGGCTGACGCTGGCCCCGGGTCGCTCCAGCCGCGTGGTGCTGCCGGGACTCTCGCTGGAGAGCAAGGGCGCCGCCCGGCTCGACGTGCGGCGCACGGAGGACGGCTTCACCGTGGCCTCGCGCGCCGGAGACGTGACGCTGGTGCGCGGCGAGGCCCGTGAGCCCCTGCGCGCGGGCCAGCGTGCCACCGTGGAGGGCGAGGCCGCCGCGCAGGTGGAGGCGTTGGCGCGGGCGCCGCTCGGGTTGTCCGCGGTGCCGGGCCAGCAGGTGTTCCTGCGGCGCGCGGCGGAGGTGGCCCTCACGTGGGAGGAGCCGGGCGAGGTGCGGGTGGAGGTGGCCTCGGACGCCGACTTCCAGCGGACGGTGTTGGAGGGCGTGGCCCGCGGCGGCTTCGTCAACGTGACGGCCCCCGCGCGGGGCTCGCTGCACTGGCGGGTGCGGCGGATGGATGGCTCGGAGGTGGCCCAGGGCAGTGCGTCCTTCGGGCCCGAGCGCTCCTCCCAGGGCGAGCTGGACCAGCTGCGCAACCGCGTCCCCGAGGGCCCGGAGAAGACGACCATCTTCTTCCAGGACAAGCCCCCGGCCGTCACCTTCACCTGCCAGGCGGAGCCGGGTGCGGCCTCCTACAAGGTGGCGGTGTACCGGCAGGGGGCGCTCGGCAAGCCCGTGGCGGAGCGGTCCGCCACCGCGGCGCAGGTGCCGCTGGAGGCGGGCGTCCTCGACGAGGGCCACTTCCTCTGGTCCATCACCCCGCTGGCGCCCAATGGGCGGCCGCTGCGGGGCGGGCGGATGAACAAGCTGGAGCTCGTCTTCGACAACTCCGTGCCCACGCTCGTGGTCAGCGCTCCCCGCGAGGGTCAGCGCACGGGCCCTCGGGTGCGCGTGGCCGGGGTGGCCCCGGTGGGCTCGCAGCTCTTCGTGAACGGGCAGCCGCTGTCGCTCGACTCGAAACACCGGTTCAATACCTGGGTGGCTCCCTCGGGACAGCCGCCCCTTCTCGTATTCAAGCTGTCCAAAGCAGGTGCGCCGGACGTGTACACGGTGCGCACCTTGAAGTGAGGTACTGGGAATGACGACTCCTCAAGCCCAAGCAGAACCCGGAGGTACCTCCGGTGCGCAGCCGACGGCCTACGGCCAGTACGTGCTGGTGCGCAAGCTGGCCGAGGGCGGCATGGCGGAGATCTTCCTCGCCAAGCGGCTCGGCGCGGACGGCTTCGAGCGCAACGTCGTCATCAAGCGGATGCTGCCCCACCTGACGGGCCTGCCGGACTTCGTGGAGATGTTCCGCGACGAGGCGCGACTGGCGGCGCGGCTGAACCACCCCAACGTGGTGAAGATCGAGGATCTGGGCTTCACCGAGGGCTGCTACTACATCTGCATGGAGTACCTGCCGGGGGAGGACTTCTCCACCACGGTGCGCACGGCGAGCCACCGGGGCGAGTACGTGCCGGTGCCCCTGGTGATGCGCGTCCTCGCCGACGCGGCGCGCGGGCTGCACTTCGCCCACGACTTCGCCGACGAGTCGGGCAAGCCGCTGAACATCGTCCACCGCGACATCTCGCCCTCCAACCTGTACGTGACGTACGACGGGCAGGTGAAGGTGCTGGACTTCGGCATCGCCAAGGCCGAGTCGCGCCTGGCCCACACGCGCACCGGCGTGGTGAAGGGCAAGTACGTCTACATGGCGCCGGAGCAGGCCAAGGGCGCCGCGGTGGACCGGCGCGCGGATGTCTTCTCGCTGGGCGTGAGTCTCTACGAGGCGCTCACCCACGTGCGGCCCTTCGCCCGGGACAACGACCTGGCGGTGCTCAATGCGCTGCTGGCGGGCGACTACCAGCCGCCGCGGGCGCTGCGGCCGGACCTGACCCTGGAGCTGGAGTCGGTGGTGCTCAAGGCGATGGCCTTCGACCCCGACCAGCGCTACGCCACCGCCGCCGAGTTCGCCAACGACCTGGAGAGCCTCCTGGCGATGGAGTCTCCGTCGCCGACGAGCGCCACGCTCGCCGCGTACCTGCGCCAGAGCTTCGGCGAGGAGCGCTACACGCAGAAGACGCGCATCCCCACGCTCTCGAGGTTGAGCCAGTCCGGGATTCCCGTGGTGGTGACGGGCGCGGGCTCCTCTCCGCTGCTCCCCATGGCCACGGCCACGCGCGCCGCCGCCACCGAGGGGCGGACGAGCGTCGTTCCCTCGCCGTCCGGGACGGGCATCCCGACGGTCCCGGCGCCGTCGCGGCGGGGACTCGTCCTCGGCGTCGTGGCGGGCTGCCTGGTGCTGGCGGGTGGGGCCTTCGTCGTGGGGCGCAAGCTCGGGACGACTCCCGAGGCCGTGGCCCCGCCGACGTCGCCTCCCGTGGTCGCGGTCGCTCCGCCGCCGTCGAATCCCACGCCTGAGCCGAGCACCGTGGCGCCACAAGGCACGTCACCGGGCACCGAGGCCGCGGGAGCCGTGGCGCCGGGTGCCGTCGCCGAGGCGGCCCAGGTTCCTCCGCCCGCACAGCAGGACGTGGCCTCCACCCCGGAGGCCGTGGCCCCGCCCGAGGCGCAGCTCGAACCGACGCCCGGGGTGAAGGAGCCGGTGCGCACGACGAAGGCGCGCGTCACATTGGAGGCGGGTGACATCCAGCGCGTGGTGTCGCGCAGCCGGGCGCGCATCATGACGTGCTTCGAGCAGTTCAAGCGCGACCTGCCCGCGGACCAGGGCGAGGTGCAGGTGCGCTTCACCATCTACTCCTCGGGACGGCCGGATGCGTCCACCCAAGGGCCGCTGGCGACGCAGCCCGTGGGCAAGTGCCTGGAGAAGCAGGTGGAGCGCCTGCGCTTCCCCGCGCACAAGGACAAGGAAGTGACGGTGGTGCTGCCCTTCGGCTACCGCGTCACGCGGTAGCCGGGAGGCTCACAGCTCGCGCCGGGCGCTGAGCGCCTTGGCCAGCGTGGCCTGGTCGGCGTACTCGAGGTCGCCGCCCATGGGCAGGCCCTGGGCGATGCGGCTGACGCGGATGCCCATGGGCTTGAGCAGGCGCGTCAGGTAGAGCGCGGTGGCCTCGCCCTCCACGTCCGGGTTGGTGGCGAGGATGATCTCCTCCACGTGGCCGTCGCCGAGCCGGGTGAGCAGCTCCTTGATGCGGAGCTGCTCCGGGCCCACGCCGTCCAGCGGAGAGAGCACCCCGTGCAGGACGTGATAGCGCCCCTTGAACTCGCGGGTGCGCTCCAGTGCCAGCAGGTCCGCGTACGTCTCCACCACGCACAGCACGCGCTCGTCGCGCTTGTTGTCCCGGCAGAAGCCGCACAGGTCCGTGTCGGTGAGGGAGAAGCAGCGGGTGCAGAAGTGCACCCGCTCCTTCACCTCGCGGATGGCCTGGGACAGGTCCGAGGCGTACTCGCTCGGAGCGCGGAGGATGTGGAACGCCAGCCGCTGCGCGGTCTTCTCCCCAATACCCGGGAGCTTCGCGAGCTGGGCGACCAGGCGGTTGAGCGGATCAGGAGTCATTCGGTATCAAGTAATACCGGGGATCTTCACTCCGCCCGAGATCTTGCCGAGCTCGCGCTGCATCTTCTCACGGCTGCTCGCCAGGGCAGCGTTGACGCCGGCGGTGACGAGGTCCTCGAGCATGCCCAGGTCGTTGGGGTCGACGAGCGACTTGTCGATCTTGATGCTCTTGATCTCCTGGACGCAGTTGGCGACCACGGTGACGCGGCCGTCGCCGGCCTGGGCCTCGACGGTCTCCTCGGCCAGCTCCTTCTTGCGCTGCTCGATCTTCTCCGTGAGCTTGTTGGCCTGACGGATGAAGTAGTTCAGGTCGATGCCGGGCATGTGCTTCCTCGTAGGGCGTGCGAGCGGGCATCGGGGACCGCTCGATGAAGTGCGAAGCGCGCACCCTAGCGTCGGGCGAGCCGGTTGTCAGGGGCTCTCGTCAGGAGTGTCGTTCGTCGGGGCGGCCACCGGGCGCGCCGGCTGGTCGTACACCTGGATGTGTTCGATTTCGCCCCCCAGGAACTTGAGCGTGGCGCGGATGGACGGGTGACTGCGGACCCGACCCTCGGTGCTCTTCTCGTAGGCGGTGCGCTCCTGGGCGTCCTGCTGGGCGATGCTGATGAGGCCCGCATCGGGACTGGTGTCGCCCTCGGCCGCGTCCTGGACGAGGAGCTTCGTCGGACGACCGAAGTGCTCGGCGAGGGCCTTCTCGATGGCGGGGCGCCCATTGCCAGCCACCATGAGCTTGTGGAAGCCGTCCTTGGGCAGATAGGCGACCGCCACCTCGCCCTCCCGAATCCAAAGGAGGCGACCGTTGGCGAGCGACTGGGCGTGCCGGGCGGAGGCGACCCGCACGGTCTCCACCACCGCGCGCCACCGCTCCTGGAGGGGACGCCGGGGGTTGTCGCGTCCCGAGGGGGCCATGATGGGGGCCGCGGCGCGCGAGGCGTGGTGGACGTCGAAGGGCCGGACGGAGTCGGCTTCTGGCTCCGGCTCGGCGAGAGGGACGGGCGGCACGTCCGGGAGACACTCGCCCGAAGCACAGCCATCGGCCGGGCCCTCCTCGTCGAAGAGGCGCTCGTCGGGGTCCTGGGCGGCGGGCGGTGGCGTCGGCAGGCGCACGTTCGTCACACGCACGACGGGCGGCGCGGGAGCGGGAGCTCCCTGGGAGGCCACGAAGGGACGGGCTGTCGGGGCAGCCTCGGGCCTCGGCGGGCCCGCCATGGGCGCGGAGACGCGGTTGACCTCGGCCCGGACGGGCTGTGGGCCGCCCGGGGAGGGGGCACGGTTGGCCTCCCATGGACGTGAGGGGGCCACAGCGGCCGTGGGGGGCACGGCGGGCTCGGGCGCGCGAGGCGCGGGGGGAGGGCGGACGGGCTCGGGCGGACGCTCAGTGGGAGCGAAAGTTCGCCGGACCGGGGCGACCTCCAGGCGCCCCGGCAGCTACCTTGCGAGCCTCATCGGAACCCAGGCCCGCGGCGAGGCGGTCCACCCGGGCGATGAGGTCCGGAATGGCACCGACGGGCGAGAGCTGGATGGCCTTGAGCAGCGCCATCTCGAGCGCCAGCCGGGGCTGGGCCGCGCGCGACACGTCCCACACGCAGCCGTGCACCACGTCGAAGAGCCGCGAGATTTGGGCCGGGTCCGCGTCCTTCGCCAGCGCGACGAGCGCCGTGCGCTCGGACTCGGCGAGCTCCGCGGGGGCCTCGCCCAGCGTCTTGGCCACGAAGAGGTGGCGGAGCTGCAACGCCAGCTCCTCGGTGAGCCGCTTGAGGTCCACGCCGCGGTTGAAGACCTCCTCCACGCGCTCCAGGACGCGCCGGGCGTCCTTGCGCACGAGCGCCTCGGCGAAGTCCTGCACCACGGTGCGGTCGATGGCGCCCAGCGCATCGGCCACCTCCTCGTCCTTGGGCTCGGGGCCGCAGGCGGAGAAGAGCTGGTCCAGGAGGCTGAGCGCGTCGCGCATGCCGCCCTCGGACTGGCGCACCACCATGGAGAGCGCCCGCTCGGAGATGGCCACCTTCTCCTGCTCGCAGATGTACTTGAGGCGCTTGAGCATCACCGCCGCGGAGATGCGGCGGAAGTTGTGGCGCTGGCAGCGCGAGAGGATGGTGTCCGGGAGCTTGTGGGCCTCGGTGGTGGCGAAGATGAACTTCACGTGCCCGGGCGGCTCCTCCAGCGTCTTCAGGAGCGCGTTGAACGCCGCCCCCGAGAGCATGTGGACCTCGTCGATGATGTAGATCTTGTGCCGGTCGCGCTGCGGCAGGTACTTGGCGTTCTCGCGAATCTCGCGGACGTTCTCCACGCCGTTGTTGGAGGCACCGTCGATCTCCGCCACGTCCACCGAGGTGCCCGCGGCGATCTCCAGGCAGGCCTGGCACTTGCCACAGGGCTCGGGGGTGGGGCCGTGCTCGCAGTTGAGCGCCTTGGCGAGCAGGCGGGCGGCGGTGGTCTTACCGACGCCTCGCGGGCCGCAGAACAGGTAGGCGTGCGCCACCCGGTTCATCTTGATGGCGTTGGCGACCGTCCGGACCACGTGCTCCTGGCCGGTCATGTCGTCGAAGGTCTGCGGGCGCCATTTACGGGCGAGGACGAGGTAGCTCATGGGGGGCGCGAATCTAAACACGGAGAACACGTGGGCGCACGGTTTCCATGCGCCTGCTCTACTTTTCAAGTCACGCCCGGGCATCCAGGAATGGGACGGCCGGAGTCGGGTCCTTCACTCCGCGTCCGAGCCGGTGCTGGGCGGGCGGACAGCCGCACCACGGCTTGCGCTTCCACGAGAGGACGGAGAGAGTCGCGCGGCCCTTCGATGACCGCTCTCGCGCCCGTCCCCGCTCCGCCGCCGCCCGCCGTCTCCGTCCCCGAGCCCCGCCTCGTTGTGGCACCTCGGAGGTGGCCGCTCGTGCTGCTGCTGGGCGGGGTGGGGCTGCTGCCCGCGATCATCGCGGTGGCGCAGTTGGGCCGCATCCACCCGGATGAGGTGTACCAGCTGCTCGAGCCCGCGTGGTTCCGCGCACATGGCTACGGGGTGCTGGCGTGGGAGTGGCGCGTGGGCCTGCGCAACTGGGCCGCGCCGGGAGTGGCCGCGGGGTTGCTGAGGCTGGCGGACCTGCTGGGCCTCTCGCACCCGGTGGCCTACCGGGCGCTGCTCGCCGTGCCCCAGGCGGCACTGCACGGGTGGATGCTGTGGGCCGCCTACCGCTTCGCCGAGCGCCGTGCCGGACGCGCGGGGGGCCTCTTCGCGCTCCTCGCCGTGGGCCTCTACGGACCGGTGCTCGTCTTCGCGGGCCGGACGCTGGGCGAGTCCCTGTCCACCGCCTTCCTGGTGGTGGCCCTGGAGGCGCTGGACCGCACCGAGCGCCCGACGCGGGCGGGCCTGGTGGGCGGGCTGGCACTGGGGCTGGCGGTGGTGGTGCGCTACGGCTCGGCGGTGATGGTGCTGGCGGCGCTCCTCTGGCTGGTGGCG
>NZ_DASVSO010000051.1:0-10607 GCF_036388035.1 Archangium sp. | reverse complement strand
GCGTGTCCTCCAGCGACGCCATGAAGAGCGAGTCCTCCCCCAGCGCCGTCACCAGCCGCGAGAGCACCACCTCCAGCGCCGCGTCTCCCTCGGGAGCGTCTCCCAGCGAGAGTTGCTGGCCCTGGTCCTCGCAGTCCTCCTCCACCCGGAGGATCAGCCCCGCCACGGGCCCCTCGAGCCGCACGTCCGACAGCCGGTGCCGCGTCAGGTCCAGCAGCATCTTCGACTGCGCCGTCGGCCTCGCCAGGGTCAGCGGCACCACCGCCTGTCCCGAGGGATCCAGCTTCAACGTGAGGTTCAGCCGCACCGCCGCTCGGCGCCGGCCTCCCAACCGCCCGCACAGCCGGTCCAGCACCGTCTTGAGCGCGAATTGCAGCGGCTCCAGCGACTCGGCCGCCCACTCCAGCGTCAGCCGCTCCTCCAGCACCTCCTCCAGCACCTCGGCGATGAACGGCGTCTCATCCCCGCCCCGGCAGCGCGTGTGCGCTCGCATGCCCACCGCGCCGCCTCGGGCCGTCACCGCCCCCACCGGTAGCGCCGCCACCTCACCGAGCGTGCTCAGCCCGAGCGCCGCGAACGCCCCCTGCTCCGGGCCCTCCAGCGCCCCCAGCGGCAGCGGGGCGAGCGCCTGTGCGCTCTCGCCGTCCGGCACCACGTCCATCCGCCGCGCCCCATGCCTCGCCAGGGCCCGCGCGGTGAACTTCTCCGAGGCCACCACCACCCGCCCCCGCCAGCCGTGCTCCGAGCACAGGGCCAGCACCTTCGCGCACAGCCCCTCCTCCCCGTTCGCCAGGTTCGCCGCGCTCGCGTCGAACCACAGGCCGTCCGGCTCCGAGAGCTGGAAGCCCGGCACCAATGCCATCAGCATCTCGCCCAGGCCCACCAGCGCCCGCCGCTCCTCCTCGGGGCGGAATGGGAAGTGCCTCAACGCCGGCTCCATCGCCGTCGCCGCGGTGAGCGTCATCCCCTGCCGCACGCCCGCCTTCAGCGCGCTCGTGGACGCGCCCGCCACCCGCTGCTGGCCGCGCACCTCCTCCACCAACACGAAGGGCTTGCCCGTGAGCTCCGGCAGCTCGATGACCTTGCGCTGCACCGGGAAGCGCGGGAAGTGCAGATACCCCAGCCGCATGTCCGTTCCCCTCCCCTCGCCTCAGTGCAGGGCCGAGCCCGCATCCAGGCTCGCGCGCAGCGACGGCATCGGCACGTCCCGTCCCGGACGCTGTCCCATGATTCCGCGGTGGCCCTCACGCGGCGCCTGCTCCCGAGCCAGCTCCGGCACCGTCACGTCCTCGGCCGGGAGCAGCTCCCCACCCCACGGCGTCTCCCACTCGCCCAGCTCCGGGTAGAGCTCCCGCCAGGGCACCAGCGCCCGCGAGCCGATTCCTCCCTGCCGGCTGCGCACCACCTCCACCGAGAGCCCCTCGTCTCCGCGAGCCTCGGTGCGCAGGCGCATCATCCCGTCCGCCGGGGCCTCCGGCGCCGTGAGCAGCAGCAGCAGCGTCCCGCCGCGCACCGCCGCCTCCATCAGCCGCTTGCCCTCCGCCGGCGACAGCCTCACCCCGCCCTCGCCCTTCCCCGTCCCCGGAGGGGCCCGCGTCAAGTCCAGCACCACGCACGCGAAGGCCCCGCTGCGCACGAGCTGCACCGCCGACCATGCGAGCTGCTCGGCCGTCTTGGGCCGCACCAGCAGCAGTCGCGAGGGATCCACCCCCGCGGCCATCGCCGCTGGCGGGTAGAGCTCCCATGGGCCGTCCACGTACGCGCACAGCCGGCCTTCCCGGTGCGCCGACGCCACCGCCCTCAGTCCCAGGCTCGTCCGCCCCGAGGCCGCCTCGCCCCACAGCTCCACCACCTGTCCCAGCGGCAGCCCACCCGCCGGCAACAACGCGTCGAAGGCCTCCACCCCCGTGCGCAGCGTCGCCAGGTACTTCCGGGGCGCCGCCTGCAGCTTGCGGATCTGCTCGCGCAGCTGCTCCACCGTCGCCGCCATCTTCTCCGCCGTCCCACTACTCATTACGTCCCCCGTCCGGCTCAGGACCTGAAACGGGGTTCAGTATGGCGAGCGATCTGACATACGCCAGGAAATGTCGCTCGGTGGGCAGACGAGTCGCCCTTTCGGGCAGCTCGGCACGGGGGGAACTCAGGGGGGACTACATACCCTCACCCGAGTTCCCTCCTTAGATCAGCCGAAGCGTCAGCTCGCGCAGAGCAGCTTGACCTCGACCTTCTGGTCCGCGGCGCGACGCGGGCACGAGGACTGGAAGTACAGGCGCGCCGCCCGGCCCTCCGCCGCCGGCTCGTAGGACAGCTCGCCGCCCGCCACGCTGCACGTCTGCACCTTGCCGTCCCCCCGCGTCACCTCCACCCGGGCCAGCAGCGGATCCGGCAGGTTCACCACCTCGATGCTCTGCGCCGTCGTCGCCAGGTTGGCGATGGCCACCAGCGTGTCCCGGTAGCTCGCCCGGCAGATGGAGTCCAGGTTCTGCAGGCCCGTGTCGAAGCGCGAGGCCATCTCCCGCTGGCGGATGCCCGGCCCGAACGAGTTCGGGCAGTCCACGTTGCGCACGACCGTCCCCTGCGGCGTCGTCTCCAACACCGGCCCCACCCGCTTGTCCGTCAACGCCACCGGTCCGATCGTCGCCCACAGCACCTCGCGCGTCGTCCCCGTCCCGTCATCGAGGTTGCGGAAGATGCGGGCGTATTCCTGCACCGGGGTCAGCAGCGCCGATTGCTCGCTGCAGCGGTCCACCGTCGTCTCCTCCGTCAGGGCGACCGGCGGCGGCCGCTGGGTGGAGCTACAGTCCTCCTCGTCCGAGACCACCACCACCAGCAGCCGAGCCCCCTCCCGCAGGAAGCCCTTGTTGCCTCCCTCCTCGAGGGCCGTGGTCGTCAGGGGCGGCGTCACCGCCAGCCGGACCGCCTCGAAGGGGGACTCCTGGCCACTCCCGAACGTGCCCTGAATCACCAGCCGGCGGAACTTGGCCAGCAGCTCCGGGTCTCCCGAGTCGATGAAGCGCTCGGCCGTGGGGCGATTCTGCGCATCCGGCACCGGCTGCAGCTTTCCGGACTGGGTGGGAAAGAGGACGGTGTCGTAGCTGTTGTTGAAGAACGTATGTTGGTAGACCGACGTGGTAATGACCCCCACGCGGAAGTCCTGCGCCACGCCGGTCCCCCGCCGCAGCTCGTCGATGAAGGCGGGCAGCTCCCGGGCGATGGCGTCCTGCTCCTCTGACATCGAGCCCGAGTTGTCGATGACGAAGAGGATGTCCGTCTTCTGGGCCGAGATGAGCGGGGCCTCCGCCTGGCACCGGCCGGGCAACGTGGAGCCGGGCGCCTCCACGGGGGAGTGACACGCCGTCCCCCACAGGGCCACGGCCAGCAGCGCGCACGATCGGATGGGATGCGTCACGGGATTCTCCTGAGGAACGCGGCGCGGCGGAGCGCGCGACATGGCGTAACAAAGGTGGAGCGCCAACATGCCCCACCCCAGCAGGATGTGCGAGCAACCTTCCGGCGACTCAACCGTCCGCCACCCGACGGCCACCTGGAAAAACGCAGGTCGCGTTTGCCATGTCCGTTTTGGTTGCTACGTTGAGTCAACTTTCACAGAAGATCGACAACGAAGTAGTTCAACCGGCCCGGACGCTGTACGACCGGGCTGGAAACCGAGGCATCGACTCCATGTCCGACGAGAAGAAGAAGGGCGGCGCAACGGCAATGCCGGCCGCCATGGCACCCCCGGGGATGATCAACAAGGAGGACATTCCGCAGGTCCTTCCGATCCTCCCCCTGCGCAACTCGGTGTTCTTCCCGGGCGGTGTGCTTCCGCTCGCCGTGGGACGCCAGAAGACGATCGCGCTCATCAAGGACGCGGTGCGTGACGACCAGGTGATCGGCGTCGTCACCCAGCGCCGGGCCGAGGAAGAGGACCCGGGCGCGTCCGATCTGTACACGATGGGCACCGTGGCCCGCATCGTGAAGCTGCTGAAGATGGGCGAGGACAACTACTCGCTCGTGGTCCAGGGCCTGGCGCGCTTCCGCGTGCTGGACCTGGTGCAGGAGGCCCCCTACCTCAAGGCCCGCGTGGACGCCGTGGAGGACAAGACCTCGGCGGAGAACGTCGAGGTCGAGGCCCTGGGCATCAACCTCAAGAAGCTGGCCCGCGAGGTCATCGAGCTGATGCCGGAGCTGCCGGCCGCGGCCACCGAGCTCGTCGAGTCCATCACGCACCCGGGCCACCTGGCGGACCTCATCGCCGCCAACGTGGACGTGCCCATCGAGGAGAAGCAGGCCGTCCTCGAGACGGTGGACCTCAAGGCGCGCATGAAGCTCGTGCTCGAGCTGCTCAACCGCAAGCGCGAGATCCTCAAGCTCTCCAACAAGATCGACTCCGCCGTGAAGGGCGAGATGTCGAAGACCCAGCGCGAGTACTACCTGCGCCAGCAGCTCAAGGCGATCAAGGAAGAGCTCGGCGAGATGGGCGAGGAGGAGGAGGAGCTCGACGAGCTGCAGGAGCGCCTGAAGAAGGCCGGCCTGCCGCCCGACGTGGAGAAGGTGGCCAACAAGGAGCTCAACCGCCTGAAGACGATTCCGGCGGCCTCCAGCGAGTACACCGTCGCGCGCACCTACCTCGATTGGATCGCCGACCTGCCCTGGGCCAAGCTCAGCGAGGACAACCTCGACATCGAGAACGCGCGGCAGACGCTCGACAAGGACCACTACGGCATCAAGAAGGTGAAGAAGCGCATCCTGGAGTACCTGGCGGTGCGCAAGCTCAAGAACGACATGCGCGGGCCCATCCTCTGCCTGGTGGGGCCTCCGGGCGTCGGCAAGACGTCGCTGGGTCAGAGCATCGCCAAGGCGGTGGGCCGCAAGTTCGTGCGCCTGTCGCTCGGCGGCGTGCGTGACGAGGCGGAGATCCGTGGCCACCGGCGTACCTACGTCGGCGCGCTCCCGGGCCGCTTCATCCAGAGCATGAAGAAGGCCGGGACGAAGAACCCGGTCATGATGCTCGACGAGATCGACAAGCTCGGTGCGGACTTCCGCGGCGACCCGAGCGCGGCGCTGCTCGAGGTGCTCGACCCCGAGCAGAACAACACCTTCAGCGACCACTACCTGGACGTGGCGTTCGACCTGTCCAAGGTGCTCTTCATCGCCACGGCGAACCAGCTGGATCCCATCCCTGGCCCGCTCCGTGACCGCATGGAGATCATCGAGCTGTCCGGCTACACCTTCGAGGAGAAGCAGAGCATCGCCCGCATCCACCTGGTGCCCAAGCAGCTCAAGGAGCACGGGTTGAACCCGGACCACATCACCATCACCGACGAGGCGCTGCTCACGCTGACCGTCTCGTACACGCGTGAGGCCGGTGTGCGTAACCTCGAGCGGCGCATCGCGGACATCTGCCGCGCGGTGGCGGTAGAGGTGGCCGGCGGGAAGACCGAGAAGCAGAACATCGACGGCAAGCGGGTGATGGAGATCCTGGGCGCCGAGATGTACTACTCCGAGGTCGCCGAGCGCACGGAGGTTCCGGGCGTGGCCACGGGTCTGGCGTGGACCGCGGCCGGCGGCGATCTGCTCTTCATCGAGGCCACCAAGATGGCGGGCAAGGGCGGCATGACGCTCACCGGCCAGCTCGGCGACGTGATGAAGGAGAGCGCCACGGCGGCGCTGAGCTACCTGCGCAGCAAGGCGGAGGCGCTCGGCATCAACCCGAACTTCCTCGAGAAGACGGACCTGCACCTGCACTTCCCCGCGGGCTCCATCCCGAAGGACGGTCCCTCGGCCGGCGTGACGATCCTCACCGCGCTCACCAGCCTGCTCACGGGCATCCGGGTGCGCGGCGACACGGCCATGACGGGCGAGGCCACGCTGCGTGGTCTGGTGCTGCCGGTGGGCGGCATCAAGGAGAAGGTGCTGGCGGCTCACCGCGCGGGCATCAAGCGCGTCATCCTGCCCGAGCGCTGCCGCAAGGACCTGCAGGACGTGCCGGACCAGGCGAAGAACGACATCGAGTTCATCTTCGCCACCCGCATGGACGAGGTGCTCGCCGCGGCGCTGGAGACGACGCCCTTCAAGACCCCGCAGGAGGGGGAGAAGGCCGTGCATCCCGCGGCCGAGGCGACCCCCGAGGTCCGCGCCTAGTCGCGGGCTGAGCCAGGGTTGAAGTCGTGACGGGCAGGTTCCCCCTCGGGAGCCTGCCTGTTCTCTTTTCTGGGAACACCGAGCCGCCCAGCGGCGTCTCAGGGGACATGCCGAAGACCCCCGCGTGGGTGCTGCTCCTCACCGGTGCCCTGTTCGCCGCTGGATGCGCGGAGCAGGCCCGAGCCGCCCCCACGGATTCCGAGCCCGTCCCTGCCCTCGCCGCACCTGTCTCCCCTGCCCCCTCCGCTGATCCGGTGGCACCACCGCGCTGGCCCGCCGCGAGCGCCCCGCTCATGGTGGCGCGGGTGGAGTTCCCCAAGGGTTTCGGGAAGAAACGCATCTACCTGGACGCGGGGCACGGCGCGCCGGGGAACGACGGGAACTCGTCCGTCACCTGTGAGCCGGAGGCGTCCTACACGCTCCGGGTGGCCCAGGAGCTGGCGCGGCGGCTGGAGGCCACGGGGCACTTCCGGGTGAAGCTGAGCCGCAAGCCGGGGCAGCGCCCCACGTACCAGGAGCGGCTCGCGGAGGCGGAGCGCTGGAAGGCGGACCTCTTCGTGAGCCTCCACTCGGACGCCCGGGGCGAGGCGAGCGGGTGGATGGCCTCGCCGGAGCAGTGGTGCATGAGGAATGACGCGGCCCCCGGCTACAGCGTGCTCTACGCGGACGACACCCCCGAGCCGCTGCTCTCCCAGCGGTTGGCCCTGGCCCGCGCGCTGGCCCGGCGCATGGGGGACGCGGGCTTCCACCCCTACGGGGGCGAGGACTACGTGGGCCTGTACGACCCCGACACCCAGCAGCCGGGGACCTTCGTGAGCCGGCACCAGCCGGGGCAGCGCATCTTCGTGCTACGCATGCCGCCCATGCCCTCGGTCATCATCGAGACGCACCACGCGTGGGATCTCGAGGAGGAGAAGCGCTGGCGCGAGGAGCGCACGCTGGAGGCCTTCGCCGCGGCCGTGGCGCGAGGACTCGTGGACGCGCTGGCCACGCCCACGAGTGCCCCACCGCCCCCAGCGGTCTCCTCAACCCGTGCCACGGGTCCCGTGCCCTGACTCCGTCCCTTCCGCCAGCCAGCGTCCGAGTCGCTCCGCCAGCTCGTCGACGTGCGGCGTCCGGAGGATGCCGTGGTGATCTCCTGGCACGTCCTCGACCGTCAGCCCCGAGGAGATGAGGCGTCCCCAGCCATGCGTGGGGTCTACCGCCGCCCCCCGCCGCGCATCCCGCGCCCGGAGCAGCACCACCCGCCCCTCGTAGGGCGAGACGTTGTACCGCGCCACGGCGTGGAGGTTGGCTCGCGCCACCTCCAGCAGCACTCGCAGTTCCTCCTGTCCCGTCCCGGGCGGCAGCAACCGCGCCTCCAGCGCATGTCTCCAGAGAACACGGAGCCGCTCCTCGGCCGTCAGCCCCGCGAGGGACTCGGGCGTGAGGAGCACCTCCCGGCCAGCGCTCCGGGCCAGATCCGCCGCGAAGCCCGCCAGCAGTGTGGCCTCGTCCGGCTCAGGCGGAGGCGACTCGGCGGGGGCGAAGCTGTCGAGCAGGACGAGCCGCGCCACCTCCTGTCCCTGACGCCGCAGCTCCTGGGCCATCGCGAAGGCCACCGCACCACCCAGGGACCAGCCCCCGAGGAGGTAGGGCCCCTCGGGCTGCACGGCGCGCACCTGCTTCACGTACCGGCGCGCCATGTCCTCCACGCTCGTGAGCGGCGCTTCGCGCCCGTCCAGCCCCGTGGCCTGGAGGGCATGGAAGGGCCGCCCGGTGCCGAGCCGCCGCGCGAGCTCCGCGTAGCAGAGGACGTTGCCTCCCACCGGGTGCACCCAGAAGACAGGCGTGAGCGTGCCCTCGGGCTGGAGTGTGACGCGGTTGTTGCCCTGGGCGGCGGCCGGAACGCCCGCGCGCAGCCGGACGGCGAGCGCTTCGATGGTCGGTGCCTCGAAGAACGCGGCCAACGGCACCGCGCTCCCCAGTCGCTGCTGGAGCCGCGCCACCAACCGCACCGCCAACAACGACTGCCCGCCCAGCTCGAAGAAGGAGTCCGTCACCCCCACCGGCCTCACCCCGAGCACCTCCTCCCAGACGTGCGCCAGCTCGCGCTCCAGCTCATCCCTCGGCGCGACGGAGGCTCGGCCACCCGGGCGGACCTCCTCCGGGGCGGGAAGGGCTCGTCCATCCACCTTGCCGCTGGCGGTGAGCGGTAGCGCTTCCAGGTAGACGCACACGGAGGGCACCATCGCCTCCATGAGACGCTCGCGCAGCCGCGCACGCAGCTCCCGCTCCTCGCGCGGCGTGGCCTCGCCGGGCACCACGTACGCCACGAGCCGCGACTCGCCCGAGGGACTCCGCCAGGCCTTCACGTGCGCCTGCCTCGCCCCGGCCAGCTCCCGCAGCGCCGTCTCCACCTCGCCCGGCTCCACCCGGACTCCGTTCACCTTCACCTGCGCGTCCACCCGGCCCAGGAAGTCGAGCCGCCCGTCCGCCCTCCACCGCACCACGTCTCCCGTCCGGTACAGCCGCGCTCCCGGCTCGCCGCTGAAGGCGTCCGGGACGAAGCGCTCCGCCGTCAGCTCCGGCCTCCCCACGTAGCCCCGCGCCAGCCCCGGCCCGCCCAGGTACAGCTCTCCGGCCACGCCCGGGGACACCAGCCGCATCGCCCCATCCAGCACGTACGCCCGCGTGTTGGCCAGCGGCCTGCCGATGGGCGGCCGGCCCTCGCCCGCCACGCACTCCTCCCACGTGGCGAAGACCGACACTTCCGTGGGGCCATACCCGTTGACGAAGCGCCGGCCCCGGCCCCACTTCTCCACCAGCTCCGGCGGGCAGGCCTCGCCCGCCGCCATCACCACCCGCAGGCCCTCCAGCCCCTGCTCCGGCAGCAGCGCCAGCACCGAGGGCGGCAACGCCAGCACCGTCACCCCGCCCTCCACCAGCTCGCGCCGCAGCTCCTCGCCCAGCGGCACCTTGCCTCCCGCCGGCACGTACAGCGTCCCGCCCACCGCCAGCGTCAGCAGGTAGTCCCAGAGGGAGACGTCGAAGCCCAGCGAGGAGAACTGCATCACCCGGCTCTCCGCCCCCACCCCGAATGCCCCCGCCTTGCCCCTCACCAGATCACACGCGCCCTCGTGCGTCACCACCACGCCCTTGGGCCTCCCCGTGCTTCCCGAGGTGTAGAGGATGTAGGCCGCGTTGCCCGGCTGGACGCCTCCCGGCAATTCGCCGGCTTCCGCCTCCACGTCCTCCAGCCGCACCACGCGGACGGCCTCGGCCAGTCGGCACCGCGCCTCCAGGCCCCGCCGCGTCACCACCGCGCGCACGTCCGCGTCCTCCGCCATCCACGCCAGGCGCTCCGGCGGCTGCACCGCCTCCAGCGGCACGTACACGCCCCCCGCGAGCTGCACGCCCCAGAAGGCCACCACCGCCTCCACGCTCTTCTCCAGCAGCACCCCCACCCGCACTTCCAGGCCCACGCCCTCGCGCCGCAGCCGGTGCGCGAGGCTCCTCGCCCGCGCCTCCAGCTCCCGGTAGCCCAGCCGCTGCCCGCTTCCCTCCACCGCCATGGCCTCCGGCGTCCGCGCCGCCTGGAGCACCAGCAGCCGCCCCAGCCCCTCCACCGGCCCCTCCACTCGCGGGCCCTGGCTCCACTCCTCCAGCACCCGGGCACGCTCCTCCCCCACCAGCAGCTCCACCTCCTCCACCCGCCGATCCGGAGCCACCGCCACCGTCGACAGCAACGTCTCCAGGTGCCGCGCCAGGCGCTCGATCGTCGCCGGCTCGAACAGGGCCGCGTCGTAGGCGAACGCGCCCCGCAGCCCCTCCGGCGTCTGCGTGAGGCTCAGCATCAGGTCGAGCTTCGCCTCCGCCCCCTCCTGCTCCACCGGGGACAGCTTCAGCTCGGGCAGCGACACCTCTCGGGCGGGGACGTTCTGGAGGACGAACATCACCTGGAAGAGCGGCGAGTGCCGCAGCTCTCGCACCGGCCTCAGCTCCTCCACCAGCTTCTCGAACGGCACCTCCTGGTGCGCGTACGCCCCCAGCGCCACCTCCCTCACCCGCGCCACCAGCTCCCGGAATGTCGGCGCTCCCGACAGCTCCGTGCGCAGCACCAGCGTGTTGACGAAGAGGCCCACCAGCCCCTCCACCTCCGCTCGCGTGCGGCCCGCCACCGGCGTGCCCACCGCGATGTCCTTCTGTCCGCTCCACCTCCCCAGCAGCGCCTGGAACCCCGCCAGCAACACCATGAACAGGGTGCTTCCCTCGCGCTGCGCCAGGGCCCCGAGCGTCTCGCTCACCTCGCGGGAGAGCACCACCGGCACCCGGCCAGCCCTCGTGGACCTCCGGGCCGAGCGCGGCCTGTCCAACGGCAGCTCCAGCACCCGCGGGCTGTCCGCCAGCCGCTGGCGCCAGTACGAGAGCTGCGCCTCCAGCACCTCGCCCTTCAGCCACTCCCGCTGCCAGCGCGCGTAGTC
>NZ_DASVSO010000050.1:0-11700 GCF_036388035.1 Archangium sp. | reverse complement strand
CTCGGGCCGCAAGGACTTCTGGTACGTCAACCAGAAGCTGATGCAGTCCGGCCCCGAGCTCCACACCTACGCGGACAAGTGGGGCGACATCCGCGGGCGCACCATCTACCCGAACGAGGCGCGCCGCGCGTACCTGAACCTCGGCGACGAGGAGCCCGGGCACTTCGTGGACGTGGCGAAGGAGTTGGGCCTCGACGACCCGGACAACTCGCGCGGCGTGCTGCTCGCGGACCTGGACAACGATGGAGACCTGGACGCCGTCATCACCAACCAGCACGGGCCCGCGTCCGTGTACCGCAACACGCTGCGGCAGGGGGCGGGCAGGGACGCGGCGCACTTCGTGGGCCTCTCGCTCGAGGGGGATGGGCAGCGCACGGCTCGCCCCGCCGTGGGCACGCGTGTCGTCGTCTCCTACGAGGAGGGGGGCAAGCGCGTGGAGCAGGTGCGGGAGGTGGGGCTGATGGGCGGCCTGAGTGCCTCGGCGGATCCACGCCTGCACTTCGGACTCGGCGGGCACGCGGGCCCGGTGACGGCCACGCTCCACTGGTACGGCGGCGAGGTGCAGACCGTGCAGCTCGAGGCCGACCGCTACCATGTCATCCAGCAGCCCCTGTCCACCGCGGGCCTGCAGGGCACGGAATAAGGAGTCCCGATGCTTTCCGCCTTGAAGAGCGCCACCGTGGCGCGCGAGTCGCTCACCGAGGGCCAGCGTGCGCAGATGCTCGCGCTGATGCAGGTGTGCTACGCGGGAGTGAGCGCCGAGCGCTTCACGAGGGACCTGGCCGACAAGCAGTTCGTCTTCCTCCTGTCCGCGCGGCGCACGGGCGAGCTGGTGGGCTTCAGCACCCTGCGCGTCGCCGAGGAGCAGGTGGAGGGGCGGGCGGTGGAGGTCGTCTTCTCGGGAGACACCGTCATCCACCCGGACTACTGGGGGCAGAAGGAGCTTCAGGTGCGCTTCGGACGCTTCATGCTCGCGCGCAAGCTGCGCCGGCCCCTGCGCCCGCTGCTGTGGTTGCTGCTGAGCGCGGGTTTCAAGACCTACCTGCTGGCGGTGAACCACTTCCCGCGCACCGTGCCTCGGCACGACTGGGAGGCGCCGGCCGAGCGCGTGTCGTTCCTGCACGCGCTGGCCACGCGGTGGTTCGGCGCGCAGTACGACGCGGCGCGCGGGACGGTGCGCTTCTCGGGCTCGCACTACCGGGTGCGCGACGGGGTGGCGCCGATCGACCGCGAGGCGGCGGCCCATCCCCACATCGCCTTCTTCGCGCGCAGCAACCCCGGGCATGTGGAGGGCGAGGAGCTGGTGTGTCTGGCGGAGATCCGCGCGAGGGACCTCCTGTGGGCCCTGACCGAGCTGAGCATGAAGCAGCTCCGCCTGTGGACGCGCCGGGGCCTGAAGCTGATCGGCGTGAGGGCGGGCTGAACCCGTGCTGACGTCACGCCGTCTCTTGAAGGGCCTCATGGCGGCGCAGGCACCCTCCGCGCTGCTGTTCCGCCGGGCCCTCGCGTCCCCCGAGCAGGCCCAGGCCGAGTGTCTCTCCCGCGTCCTCCACGCCGTGCGAGACACCACGCAGGCCGCGAGGGCTCCAGGCTTCCCGCGAGTCCGCACCGCGCGCGAGTTCCAGGACGCGGTGCCCGTGTCCACGCCGGACTCGGTGCTCGCGGACCTCGAGGCGCTCAAGGCGGGCACACCGCGCGTCCTCACCCGCGAGCCCGTGACGCGCTTCGAGCCCTCGGGAGGCTCCTCGGGCGCGTCCAAGTACGTCCCCGTCACCCGGGGGTTGCTCGACGAGTTCCACCGCGCGCTCGCACCCATGCTGTTCGACCTGCTGCACGCGCGCCCCACCGTGCGCGAGGGCCCGAGCTACTGGTCCATCTCGCCCATTGGCCGGAAGCAGGGGCGCACCGCCGGAGGGATTCCGGTGGGCAGCGTGGAGGACTCGGCGTACTTCCCGCGCTTCCTGCAACCGGTGCTCTCCCGGGTGTTCGCCGTGCCCGGGGCCGTGGCGCACCTGCCGGATGTCGAGTCGTGCCGGTACGTGACGCTGTGGTTCCTCGTGGCCTGTGAGGACCTGGCGCTCCTGAGCGTGTGGAACCCGAGCTTCCTCACGCTCCTCATGGACGCGCTGGAGCGGCACGGGGAGCGGTTGGCCGAGGATCTGGAGCGCGGGGCGTGCCGGCCGCCCTCGGGGGGAGAGGGGACGGACGCGGTGCTCTCACGGATGCGCTTCGAGCCTCGGCCAGAGCGGGCGCGGGTGCTGCGCGAGGCACTTCGCTCCGGGCTCCAGGGACGCACGCTGTGGCCCCGGCTCGCGCTGCTCAGCATGTGGACGGATGCGCAGGCCGCGCACGCCGTCGAGCCCGCGTGCCGCCGCTTCCAGGACGTCGAGCTCCAGGGCAAGGGACTGCTCGCCACCGAGGGCGTCGTCACGCTGCCGCTCTCTGGCGCCCCCGCGCCGGTGCTCGCCGTGCGCAGCCACTTCTTCGAGTTCCTCGACCCCGAGCGCCCCGACGCCCGCCCTCGGCTCGTGCACGAGCTCGAACGCGGGCGCACGTACTCGGTGCTCCTCTCCACCTCGGGCGGGCTGCTGCGCTACCGCCTCGGAGACCTCGTCCGCGTCGAGGGCTTCCACCACGCCACGCCCTGCCTGCGCTTCCTGGGCCGAGCCGATGCCGTGTGTGACCTCGTGGGGGAGAAGCTCGCCGCCACCCGCGTCTCCACCGTGCTCGAGGCCACGCTGGCCCCCGTGCTCGGCGGCCGGCGCCCGCCCTTCGTGATGATGGCTCCCGAGTGGGACGCCTCCTCGGCTCCGGGCTACCGGCTCTTCCTAGAGACGGATGCGCCCGACGTGCGGCTCGAAGAAGCGGCCCGCGCCATCGAGCGCGCCCTGTGCGAGGGCTACCACTACCGCTACGCCCGCGAGCTCGGGCAGCTCGGGCCCGTGGAGGCCATCCGCGTCTCCGAGGGGGCCCGCGGCTACGAGTCCCGCTGCATCGCGCTCGGGCAGCGCGCCGGGGACATCAAACCCACGGATCTTCATCGTCAGGCCGGCTGGACCGCCTGGTTCACCCAGCGAGGAACGAAGCACCCATGAGGAACCCACTCGATCCCCAGAACCTCGCGCTCGTCACGACGCCGGCCGTGGACCTCGAGGCCGAGGCGGACCTCACGCGCTGTGGCGCCCTCAAGGACTTCTGGTACGTCGCCTGCCTCTCCACCGAGCTCCTCGCGGGCAAGCCGCTGGCGCGCACGGTGCTGGGCACGAACGTCGTCCTCTTCCGAGACGAGCACGGCCGGCCCACGGCCCTGCGAGACCGCTGCCTGCACCGCAACGCACGCCTGTCCGCTGGAGACGTCTTCGACGGGCGCATCGGCTGCCCGTACCACGGCTGGGTGTATGACGCCTCGGGGGCGGTGGTGGAGGTGCCCTCGCTCGGGCCGAGCCAGTGCGGCGAGGTGCTGGACGCCACGGGCCACGCGAGCGCGGGCCTGAAGGTGAAGCCGTGCGACCTCGGGAGGCTGCAGCGCTTCGACACGCTGGAGCAGGACGGGCTCGTCTTCGTCTTCATGGGAGGGGACGCCTCGCGCGCCCGGCGCCCGGCCTTCCGCGTGCCGTACTGGGGCCAGCCCGAGTGGACCGTCTACTTCATGGTGACGCGCTTTCCCAACGGGGTGACGAACCTCGCGGAGAACTTCATGGACGTGCCGCACACCGTCTTCGTGCACCGGGGGTGGTTTCGCGATCCCGCGCGCAAGCGGGTGCCGGCCACGGTGAAGCGCTCCGAGGGCAGTGTGCTCGTCACCTACAAGCAGGAGCAGGACACGGTCTCGGGACTCGGGCGCCTCTTCAACCCGAGCGGCCTGCCGATGGTCCACACAGACCACTACTTCATCCCCAACATCACCCGCGTGGACTACATGTGGGGAGACCGAAGCGGCTTCGCCATCAACTCGCAGATCACGCCCATTGGCGCCACGGACAGCCTCGTCTACACGGCCATCAGCTACCGGCTGCCGTATGACCTGCCGCGAGCGCTGGTGGCGCGAGCGCTCAAGCCGCTGGTGCGCTGGTACACCACGCAGGTCATCCGGCAGGACGTGGACATCATGGGCGTGCAGCGCGAGGGGCTCCTCAACGGCCCCGGCGGCGGCGTCTTCACGGGCACCGAGGCGGACTTGCTCCACGCGGACATCGAGGCCTACCGCCGCTGGCTGCTGGAGGGGGGACACGGCCCCGGCCCCACCGACGAGGAGCGAGACATCGTCTTCTGGATTTGAGCCGCGCGATGTGACGCCGCCCGAGCTGCGCCATGCGCTCGCCCCCGTCCTTCCCCACCTCGACAGGCGCTGACTACCCGACACTTCCGGGGCGCTTTCGAAGGAGCGGGGTTCCGCCCTGGACCCGTGATGCTTTTCCTGGTGCCAGCGCCACCAGGGCCAAGGTGAAGGGAGGCGGGGATGTACCGGATGGACGTCGACAAGCAGCACGCGCTCATCGATCTCGTCCTGGACGGACTCATCCGCCAGGAGGAGATGCGCAAGCTGGCCGAGGAGTTCAAGTCCATCATCCGCAAGCTCTCGGGCCGCAGCATCAAGGTGAAGGCGGACATGCGCACCCTGCGCGCCTCGTCACCGGAGGTGGCGGAGATGCTCGGGGAGGTGCAGCGCTACGCCGTCCAGCACGGGGTGATGCGCATGGCGGAGCTGGTGAACAGCCCCCTCGTGGCCCTGCAGCTCAACCGCTTGGAGCGCGAGAGCGGCGCGGCGAAGATCGTCCGCCGCTTCGGCGATGACCAGACGGCTCTGCACTGGCTCCTCCATGGTGAACGGGCCTCCCTATCCGCATAGCCCCGGGTAGCACCCGGTAGCGGCCCTCCCATGCTCAGAGCACATGAGTAAGGAACCAGAGCATCCGTCAGTCGGGCTGGGTGTCATCATCCAACGCGGGGAGCAAATCCTGCTGGGCCAGCGCAAAGGCTGGCAAGAGGGCTCCTACTCCATTCCTGGCGGGCTGCTGGAGACGGGCGAGACCTTCGAGGAGGGCGCCATCCGGGAGGTCGAGGAGGAGACAGGCTTGGAATTGATGGAGCCGAGGGTCATCGCCCTCACCAACAACCTCGAGACCTTCGCGCGGACCGGCAAGCACCACATCTCGGTCATCCTGTACGCCAACCAGTTCCGCGGAGAGCCCTCGGTCAGGGAGCCTGACAAGTGCGCGGAATGGAGTTGGTACGACCCTCGACGGCTTCCCGAACCCCACTTCGAAGCAAGCAGGCGTGCGGTGGCGTGCTTTCTTCGGGGAAGCTTTTACGAGCGTGACTGAGTCAGGCGTCCGCCGAGGTGCGCACATGATCGACCTGTACACGTTCACGTCGCCCAACGGACGCAAGGTGTCCATTGCCCTGGAGGAGCTGGGGCTGCCGTACATGGCGAGGTTCGTGGACATCACCCGGGGAGAGCAGTTCAAGCCCGAGTTCCTCGCCCTCAATCCGAACAACAAGGTTCCGGCCCTCGTGGACCACGAGGGGCCCGGGGGGCAGCCGATCACCGTGTTCGAGTCCGGCGCCATCCTGCTCTACCTGGCGGAGAAGACGGGCAAGCTGCTGCCGGCGGACGTGCGCGGGCGCACCGAGGCGGTGCAGTGGCTGATGTTCCAGATGAGCGGCGTGGGCCCGATGCTGGGGCAGCTCACCCACTTCCAGCGCTACGCCAAGGAGAAGCTCCCCTACGCCATCGAGCGCTACACGAAGGAGTCGGAGCGCCTCCTGGGCGTGCTGGACAAGCACCTGGGTCCGCGGGAGTACCTGGCGCCGGAGTACTCGCTGGCGGACATCGCCACGTACCCGTGGCTGGTGATCGCGCAGCAGTTCTTCCCGGAGCTCTTCACGCCCGTGGCGAACGTGCGCCAGTACATGGACCGGCTGGGCGCACGCCCCGCGGTGCAGCGCGGCATGAAGGTGCCCGAGCCGCGGTAGCGCGAGCGCCGCATTTTCCCCTCGGGGGGCTGCCCGGGTCGGTTCGGGGTGTCAGCTCCTGAGGTCAGGGGATGGTGGCCGCGTGCTGCTGCACCCAGGCCGCCAGGGACAGGGCCTGGGACTCGTCGAGCAGCGCGGCGTACGTGGGCATCTGCGTGCCCGGAGCACTGGCCTCCGGGTTGCGGATCCAGCGGGCCACCTCGAGGGTGGACTTCTCGCGGGCGCGCTTGAGCACGGCACGGTACCTGGCGCCCTCCGCGTGGCACCCCACGCAGCCCAGCTGGCTGAACAGCTGCTCGGGGCTGGTGCGCGACGAGGCCTTCACACGCGGGGTGGCGGTGGCGGGGAGAGGCTTGCCGGGAAGCTTGGGCACCGTCTGCAGGAACCGGTAGAGCGCCTCCAGCTCCACGTCCTCCAGGCCGCGCACACGCAGCATCGGTTCGCGCACCACGTAGCCCTCGGCATTCACGCCCTCGCGCATCGCGCGGATGAACTGCTCCAGCGTCCACTTGCCCAGCCCGTTCTCGTGAAAGGTGAGGTTGGTGGAGACAGAGACGATGCCCGAGGGCATGGAGAACTCGAAGCCCCCCGAGAATGCCTCCGGTCCGGCCACCTTGTCGGGCGCCAGACCCGGGGTGTGGCAATCCCCGCAGCCATACACCGAGAAGGCCAGGTAGCGGCCGTACTCCGGCGTGGGCCCCTTGGGGGGCGCCCGCACCCCGGAGGCGGGGGCGTCGGGCAGCGGCGGCAGGATGAAGCTCGCGATGATCTTGCCCAGGGTGGACAGCGCCGCGGGCGGCTGGACGCGCTCGTCCGGGGTGAAGATCGGATCCCCCGAGCGCATGAAGCCAATGACGGCTGACAGATCCTCATCGGACATGCTCAGCGTGGGCATGCCCAGCGCGCGCCGCCCATCCCGGCGCACGCCGTAGCGCACCATGCGGGCGATCTCCCCGTCCTTCAGGGAGCCGATGCCCGCCGTCGGGTGCAGGGTCAGGTTCGCCGTGTACACATTGCCGAAGAACGCGGGCATGTCCGGCATGCGACCACCGGCGACGCGACCGCTGCTGTCCTGCATGTGGCAGCTGGCACAGACATCCATGAAGAGGCGCCGGCCGCGCTCGACGGCGTGAGGCTCCGTGGCCGCCGTGAGGGCGGGCATGGGTGCCTCGACGAGGCTGCCCAGCACCGAGTTGGCTCTCACTGTGAGCCCCACCACCGCGATGCCCAACAGGCCCACGAGGGCACCGACTCCAATCAGGATTTTCTTCAACATGCTCATCCCCCCCAAACGCTGAAGCATCATCGCACAGCGTTTGGGAGGGACTGCCGAGAGCCGATGAACTTCCGACAGGCGTGTTGAGAGTTCGACCGGACTGGCCGGGAAGGGTGTCAAAGAACTCGATCCTGAACGGTGATCTGCGTTCTGGGTGCACCTCCAACCCGCTTCACTTGAACCTGCTCGAAGGAAGCCTCGATTCGGGGAAGGTCACGCCCGGAACGGATCATCTCCCGGTGCGTCTAGGAACGCAGAGGGAACGGGAGTACCTCTTTCTCGCAGTGGGGGCACTTGCGCTGCAGCGTGCCCTTCTGCTCATGCACCACGAGGGTGCCCCCTGCGGAGAGCGGGTCGTGCGCGTCGCAGCTGAACGGCGTCCGGGCTTTCTTCTTCGAGGTGCGGACCACGAACGAAGCCGGGCACACCACGCAGCGGGCAGTGCGGAGGGGCTCCTTGCAGTGCTTGCACCGAGCCTCCTTCGCTGTCGCCGCGAGGGAGCCGTCGCTCTCGAAGGCCAGGCTCCAGCGCACATCCACGGTCATGAGGGACAGCGGCGTGTACCCCGGAGGTGGCGGCTCGGCCTTCTTGTTCATCAAGCGGGAGCGAAGCGCCCCGGTCAGCAGGCCCACGACGGGCTCGAGGGCCGAGCCCGAGTACCAGGTCGAATAGGGCGCCAGGCGGGCAAGACGCTGCCGGAGCCGGGCGTGTTGGAGCGAGGTGGAGAGCAGGGCCACGGCACGGGTCTGGGCGATCTCAGGGTGGTGCCGCGCATTGAAGGCAACAACCCAGAGGTCCAACAGGGCCTGCTCCACGCCGGTCTTGCTGACGACCTCGAAAGAGTTCTCCGACTTGCCCTCCTTGGAGCCGTTCGCGAAGACGCGGGCTTCGAACTCGGCCTGGCCCGACCCATCGCCTCGTGCCTCGAGCACGTGCGCCGAGAGAGCCGCGGCATCGATGGCGGCACTCCAGAAGTAGAGCAGGTCCGGAGCACGGTCCTGGGTGGGGAAGGCCGCCATGACGGCTTGGGCCAGGTCCAGGGCCTCGTCGGCCCGGTCCAGCGCATACAGCTGGGTGGCCAGCTCCACCATGGCCAGAACGGAGTCGCGGCGCTTGAAGCCCCACCTGGCGGCGAGGCTCGCCCGCTGCCGTGCGAGGAAGGCGGGCTCATCCCGCACCTCCTCGAGGAGGCTCGGGGGTGGCGCCGTCGTGGGTTCAGCCTTTTTCTTGGAGGCCCTGGCCTTGGCCTTGGGGGCCGCCTTGGGGGCCGCCTTCTGGAGCGCGAGCCGCTCGTAGACCTCCTGGGTTTCGGCGGGGACACGGCCTTCAAAGGCCTGGTGGAACGCCGCCCGGAGCAGCGCTTCGAGGCCCTCACCGCGAACCGGGCTCTTCTTCATACCCGCCCTCAAGGTGTTCGGCTGGAGCTTGCCCTTCCAGCGCGCCGCGAGCGCGTGAATGCCCGCTTCCAGGGTGGAGACCTCCTCCTGCTCCACCTTCCAGGTGCCATTGGCTTTGTAGCAGGCGGACGCCTCGACGGATTTCTGGCCATTGCGAGAGCGGAGGCAGAGCTCGATGCGCTGCTTTCCCTTCTGGAGATCGCAGAGGCACCAGAGCTCACCTGCTTCGGCCGCGACTTCCGCCAGTCTCTTGATGGGGTTCATGACAGCTTCCGTCCTTTCGTGGTCGACGCCACGCGTGGCCCCGTGGCCGCGGGTCAGGGCTTGGGAGCTGGACACTGTACAGTACTCATCCCTCCTGAGTGTTCACGGAGTCGGGGCAGGCTCGGTGAAGAGCTCCCTCGGCACGGAGACGCCACGCAGCGCGTGCCGTCCCAGCGAACGAAGCGCGCCCCCCTGGGCGCGCGCGGCGACCTCGGCCGAGATGAGCAGTGGCACGCCGAGCTCCTTGCACAGCGACTCCATCCGGGCCGCCTCGTTGACGGCCGCACCGATGACGGTGAAATCCAGCCGGTCGCTGGCGCCAATGTTGCCGTACATGACTTCGCCCAGGTGGACGGCGACGCCCGCGCGCAACCCATGCACCCTGGCCACCTCGAGCCGGGCGAGACCATCCAGGGCGGCCCGCGCGGCCCGCACCGCGCGCGTGCAGGCGTCGCTCTCGTCTTCGCCAACCACGAACACGGCGAGCAGCGCATCCCCGACGAACTTGAGGATTTCGCCTCCCTCTTCCGCGACGGGCCGTGCCATGCACTCGAAGTACTGGTCGAGGATGGGAATCACCGCGTCCAACGCCGTGTGGTCCACGAGCGAGGTGAAGCCGCGAAGGTCGCAGTACCAGATGGCCGCGCGCAGCACCTGTCCTTCCCCCCGTTTGAACTGGCCGGAGAGGACGCGCTCGGCGGCGTTACGGCCGAGGTACACCTGGAGAAGCGAGCGCAGCGAGAACGCCGCCGATTCGAGCTCCAGGCGCACCGTGAGGAACGGCAGGAGCAGCTCGAAAAGGCGCACCTGCTCGTCGGAAAACCCGGAGGCCACATCCGTGGCGCACGAGATGAACGAGATGCGACCGTCTCCGAACACCAGCGGGGCGATGAAGTAGTCGGTGCCGCCCTGGGCGCGCAGCTCGGCCAGCTGCTGGTACGGGAGCGCCTCGATCGGGCCATCGATCCGACACCGGATGGGACCACTTCCGCGGTGAATCGCCTCGACCGGGCTTCCCTGGTACGAGGGCGACGCGATGATGGAGTGGGAGGCCGAGATCATGCTCACGCCCACGCCCCGCTGCCAATGCACCGCACGCCCGAAGAGTTCGGGATGCATGGCCAGGACGGACATGCGCAGTCGCCACAGGGGTGTGCCGTCCGCCAGCAGGCGCTCCGCGAACCCGGCCACCAACTCCGCCGCATCACCGCGCGCCGAGCGTTGCTCCAGAAGCCACTGTGCAATCGGGTGAAGCGAACCGGGGGAGGCCATGCCCCGGCATCCTATAGAGCCCTTCCGAGCCGCGCGAGGCGCGGAGCCCTCTGTCGTCATTCCGCTGTACGAACAGCGAGGACCCCGCGTAAACCGAACGCCTGCCCATTGCTTGTGCGAGGTGCCACGCCATGACCTTCGACCAGTTGAAGTTCATCGAAGTCGATCTCCAGATGCCGCTCATGAAGCTTCCGGTGCGCACGAGCCTCATCGAGCTCGAGCGAGCACGTGTGCTCTTGTCACCGGCCTCGACCCTCACCGAGGCGCAGCTTCGCGAGGCGGGAGAGGTCACCGACATCATCGCTCCCAGCCTCCTTCATACCGGCGGGATGAAGAGCGCCGCGGCAGTCCACCCGCGTGCCCGCCTCTGGGGCCCGGTCGGCATCAAGGAAAAGCTCCCCGCGCTCTCGTGGCACGGCGTCCTGGGCGTTGACGTCTGGCCGTACGACGGTGAGCTCCGTCACGTGGCCCTTGGAGGAATGCCCAGCTTCAATGAGAGCGTGTTCCTGCACCACCGCTCGAGGGTGCTGCTCGTGAGCGACCTGGTCTTCAACATCCAGGAGCCACGCGGCATCGGCGCATGGCTGATACTCGGTCTGTTCGGCACGTATCGCCGGTTTGGCGCCAGCCGCCTGTTCCTCAGCGCCGTGAAAGATCGAGCTGCGTTTCTGGAATCCCTCCAACGAATCGCCGCGCTCGACTTCGCGCACGTCGCTCCGGGGCACGGGAGCGTGGTGTCGGAAGAGGGAAAGCAGAAACTGCTCGCCGCGCTGCGCGAGCGGGGCTACGCGACCTGAACAGGCTCGGACACCCTTCCGGGCCTCCCCGCGGAAAAAAAAGCGCTCGCTTGCCCGTTTTATTCGCTGGCGGTTCTCAACTGACGAACCCACCCGCAACGGAGCAAGCCATGAAGACCGCCCTGAAGACCCTGTCCCTCGCCGCCGGTTTCGCCCTCGCTTTCCAGGCGACCCCTGCCAGCGCCAACGGCATGGGAGGGGCCTCCATGAAGGCCTCCACCCCCGCGGACGACTCGTGCACCCTCCACTCCTATGGGGCCGTCATCAACAACTGCACCTCGACCAAGTCGTACATCGTGGCCCTGCCGTTCTCCGGAAGCGCCGGGTATCGCACCTTCTCCGTGGTGGCGCAGGGAGCCGCCACCGGTGACGTGAGCTGCCGGATCGGGGCCAGCGCCAACACCCAGACCGGTTTCTACTTCGGGAGCTGGATCTCGTTGCCGGCCGCGGGCAGCCCGCAGACCATCGCCCTGGGCACGCTCTTCACGGACACCCAGAGCACCCTCTACCTGCTGTGCAACCTGGCGCATAACGCCAAGGTCTTCTCCATCCAGTGGGATAACTAGTTCCTTCGCCACCTCCCTGGGAGACCGCCATGCCGCGCACCCCAATCCTGGCCGGAATCACGGTCCTGCTGGTCTTCTTGGGCTGGCAGAAGCTGGAACGCACCTCGCTGGAGGAGCACCGCCAGCAGCAGCAGGCGGAACTCGAGGCCACC
>NZ_DASVSO010000049.1:0-4158 GCF_036388035.1 Archangium sp. | reverse complement strand
CAAACCAGGCAAGCGCCCCTGGCTTCACCGCGCGCCGGTATACCTCCAGCGAACGTGCCACCGCCGGGGCCACCTCCTCATGAGGGCGGTGCATGTAGAAGCAGAGGCTCAGGCCCTCGCGCATCAGAAGCCGGCCTCGCTGCGACTCGAGCCGGATTCTCGGGTAGTGCTTGCTCGTCAATGGATGACTCCCTCGGGTGCCACGCGGAAGGGCTCCACCCCCAGGGCCTCCTGGTACATGGCTCCCTGGTTGGATTCGTAATAGGGATGCCCTCTGGGGTAGCTGTTCCACCTGGGTTTGTTGCCGCTGGGGCAGGGGAACTTGAAATCATAGACGGCCTGGACCAGGAGCGGGTTACCCGTGTGGATGACGACATCGGGCACGAGCGTCCCCTGGAGCTCGCCCCAGCACCCCTGCTGCCGGAGGGCTCGCGCCTCCTCGGGGCTGACCAGTTCCGTCCGCCGTGACTGCCTGTCGTAGCGGTAGCGCTGCTCCAGGTTGAAGTGACCCGGAATCAGCGCGCCCAGCTTCCGCTCGGCGCACTGGAGGGCCAGGGCATGCTTCTCGGTGCCCAGTTGCATGGCCCGGGTCACCTTTTTCCCACAGGGGTCCAACCGTGGCAGCTCCTCCTGGCATTGCTCTCGTGTGGGGTTGTTGCCTCCAAAGCGTTCTTGGTTGACCTTGGCGTCCGCCCACTCGGCGCACTCCACCAGGGCCTGCTCGATGCGGGACTTCGTCGCGGCGTCGAGCACCACCCGCAGCGTGGCTCCCACGGAGGCCACCTCGGCGGCGCCCCGGACGGCGGGCACCACCGTCTCCTTGGCGGCCACGCGAAGAGTGGGGACGACGCTCTCTTCCCCGACCACCTGGGCGCAGTAGGCCGGGTTCTGTCGGCAGGCGCTCGTCGCCGAGTCGACGGCGTAACCCGCCGAGCCGCAGCCCATGAGCAGGACGCCCAAGGCGAGCACCGTCCGTCTCAGCCAGAACTTCAATGGGGAATGCATGGTCTTCCTCTTGGGGGCGCGCGGAGAGAGTAGACCTTGCAGGGTCGCGCTCAGTCGAGGAAGCGGCGCTCCCAGCGGAGTAGATCCTCGTCGGGCTCCCGCGTGCGGGAGTGGAAGAGCCAGGGCTCCAGGACGCGCGCCAGCTCACGGTGGAGAGGCAGGTCACGGCCCTGCTCGATGTCGCCCGCCTCGGGCCATTCGCCCAGGGTGACGACGGCCCGTTCGCCTTCCATGTCCTGGACGGTGATGTCGGCGGAGGAGAGGCGGGAGCGTAGGCCGGCCGAGCCCCCCAACTCCCCGAGTACCGGCTGGCCCAGGAAGGTCAGCCAGTAGGCTCCCCGTACCCGCGTGCCGATGCTCCACGCGATGCCTTCCGGATTCCGGACATCCATGCCCGGATGACGGAAGCACCACTTCCGGATCTCCTCGGAGACCCCCACGAGTTGCCCCAGGGCATTGAAGGAGAGTCCGGCATGGCCGGAGTTGAAGGGAAGAGGGGTGGCCAGCTCCAGCGCCAACTCCCGTACCCGCGCGGGCCCGTGCTTCTCCAGGTACTCGGTGGGCAACCAGAAGGACACAGCGCAGACCGCGCCCGGGTTGTCGACGAACAGGGGTGCATCGAGCGATTTACCGAAGTAGTCGAACCGGTATTGACCGGCACCGCCTGGGATGTCCTTCAGGGTGACGATGCCGCAATGGCTTCCCATCAGCCTCCGCTGGAGGTGCTCCCAGCCGGCCGCATCGAGTTCCTGCCAGTCACCTTCGGAGTCCGCGTACCAGCCGAGCGCCCGCGGTCCCAACGCTCGCAAGTAGGCTTCCAGCGAGCGCATCACTCCCGCCGCCACCTCTTCGTGTGAGCGGCGCATGTAGAAGCAGATGCTCAGTCCATCGCGTATCAGCACCTCACCATTCCGTGCGTGGATGCGGAGTCTCGGATAGCGCTCATTCATGGAGTGATTCTCTGGTGTATTCCCCACCGGGGTGCCACGAGAGCCGACTCCGCTTGCAGGGCCTCGGAGTACATCCGTCCCTGCGAGGAACCACGGTAGGGGTGTTCCCCCTCGTATTCTCTCCAGGTGGGTTCGTTCTTGATGGGGCAGGGGAACTTGAAATCATAGACGGCCTGGACCAGGAGGGGGTTGCCCGTGTGGATGACGACATCGGGCACGAGCGTTCCCTGCAGCTCGTCCCAGCACCCGTGCTGGCGGAGTGCTCGTGACTCCTCGGGGCTGACCAGTTCCGTCCGCCGTGACTGTCTGTCGTAGCGGTAGCGCTGCTCCAGGCTGAAGCGGCCTGGAATCAGAGCGCCCAACTTCTGCGCGGCGCATTGGAGGGCCAGTTCATGCTTCTCGGTGCCCAGTTGCATGGCTCGGGTCACCTTTCTTCCACAGGGATCCAGTTGGGGCAGCTCCTCCTTGCACTGCTGTCGAGAGGGGCCATCAGCTCCGAAGTATCGGGAGTTGACCTGCTCGTGGGCCCAGTCGGTGCACTCCATCAAGGACTGCTCGATGCGGGATTTCGTGGCGATGTTCAGCACCACCCGCAGCGTGGCTCCCACGGAGGCCACCTCGGCGGCGCCCCGGATGGCGGGCACCACCGTCTCCTCGGCGGCGACCCGGAGGGTGGGAACCACGGTCTCCTCACCGGCCACCTGGGCGCAGTAGGCCGGGTTCTGTCGGCAGGCGCTCGTCGCCGAGTCGACGGCGTAACCCGCCGAGCCGCAGCCCATGAGCAGCACACTCAGAGCGAGCACCGCCTGTCGCAGCCGGGCCATCGATGGAGAGGACATGGTCTTCCGTGCAGCGTATTCGAAGCCCTCGGGGTCCGCTGTTTGGTGGCCAGACGACCTGACATGGCGCTCCAGGTCTGAGGACCCTGGGAGCGGCCAGCCGAGAAGACGTGCGCGGTACGGCCCCAGCGGCTATAGGTCCCCGATATGACCGACGTTTCCATCGCCCGTGTCCCACCCGCCGTATTGCCCAAGCCGAACGATCCGTGCTGGTGCGGGAGTGGCAACAAGTACAAGAAGTGCCACCGGGGCGCGGACGCAGTGGAGTCGCGCAAGCGTGGGCCCGAGACCCGCTCGCGGGGCATCCGGCCGGGCGTCATCAGCCCCATGCGCACGGTGCCCGCCCACATCCCGCGTCCGGACTACGCGGTGTCGGGTCGGCCCAGTCGCTTCCTTCCGCCCACCGAGGTGCAGACCCCGGACGTCATCGCCCGCATGCGCCGCGCCTGCAAGGCCGCCGCCGAGGTGATGAACATCACGGCCACCCATGTGCGCCCCGGTATCACCACGGACGAGATCGATGCCATCGCGCACGAGGAGTACATCAAGCGCGGCGGCTACCCCAGCCCGCTCAACTACCACGGCTTCCCCAAGTCCCTCTGCACCTCGGTCAACGAGGTCATCTGCCACGGCATCCCCGACAACCGGGCGCTCGAGGACGGGGACATCGTCAACCTCGACATCACCATCTTCCTCGACGGCGTGCATGGCGACTGCTCGGCCACCTACTTCGTGGGCACGGTGGACCCCGAGAGCGAGCGGCTGGTGCGCGTCACGCGCGAGTGCCTCATGCTCGGCATCGAGGCGGTGAAGCCGGGTCGTCCCATCAACGACATCGGCCGGGCCATCGAGGCGCACGCCACCAAGAATGGCATGGGCGTGGTGCGCGCCTACTGCGGCCATGGCATCGGCGAGCGCTTCCACAGCTCGCTCCAGATTCCCCACCACTACGACCCCGAGGCCAAGACGATCATGCAGCCCGGGATGACGTTCACCATCGAGCCGATGATCACCCTCGGCCACTGGCACCACCGGGTGTGGGACGACGGCTGGACGGCGGTGACGGCGGATGGCAGCCGCACGGCGCAGTTCGAGCACACCATCCTGGTGACCGACCAGGGCGTGGAGATCCTCACGCAGGCCTGAGGCACGGCCGGGCCTGGTGGGCTCCCGCCCTGACGACCGGCCGACCCTGATTTCGAGTTGGATGAAAAACCTGGCAGGACCCGTTTGCTGGCGTCCCTCACACGCGCACGGGTTCCTCCGCTTTTCATTCCATGTCGCAGCCCACCACACCTGAACTCCTCGCGCCCGCCGCCTCGCCTTCCATCGAGGAGGGCAAGGGCTGGTTTCCCGTGCTGTGG
>NZ_DASVSO010000048.1:0-21348 GCF_036388035.1 Archangium sp. | reverse complement strand
GGCCCGCTTCGAGCCAGGAGACCAGCACGCGGGGCAGGGCCGCCGAGGGCAGCGCCACCGCGTGGAGGTGCTCGACGCTGCCAGCGCCGTGCGTGTGGCCAGCGGGTGTGCCCCCGTGCCCGTGCTCGCCGGCCGGATCGTGTGGGTGGGGCCTGCTCTCGTCGTGCGGAGCGGGGAACTCGGGAGGCGGGGGCTCCTGGGCGTCGGCCCGCTGGTGCGTCACCCAGCCCTGGACGACGCGGGTGGGGGAGGGGGGTGCTCCACCATGGCCGAAGACAGCGTGGAGTACCGGTGCGAAGGCGAGGCCGTACACGGCCACCAGCAGGCCGACCCAGCCCAGATCGCGACGGTCCTCCCTCGTCAACACGGCGGTGCGTTCCTCCTCTGGGAGGGGAGTACCAGGAAGTCGCGGCGCCTCATATCCCGGACGGCTCCGCCTGCCCAGGCCCGACGCATGACGGCCGCCGGGCCCGGGGCGTGCTCCGCGCTACCGGCTGCGCAGGAACTCGCGGATGTAGCGGGTGACGAGCTCTGGCCGCTCCATGGCGACGCCGTGGGCTCCGTCGGGAATGCGCCGGAAGGTGAGGTCTGGCACGTACTCCTCCAGGCCACGGTGCCCGTCCGCCAGCAGGTAGAAGTCCTGCTCACCGTGGATGAAGAGCACGGGGATTCGCACCTGGAACTGTTCGGGCTTCAGGCCCTCCAGGAGGTTGCTGCCGCCCGGGTTCCCCTGGCCGTCGGGCGGGCCCATCTTCGCCGCCCGGTAGTAGTTGAGCGCGCAGGTGATGGCGCCCGGCTGCTTCCAGGCGCGCACCCACTCGTCGACATCCTCGTCCGAGAACTTCGCGCCGTTGGCCTTGTAGCTGCCAATCACCGCGTTCTTCGGCCACGCGAAGTCGTCGGCCGTGATCATCGTCTCGGCCTGGGGGGTGCGGAACGCCAGCATGTACTGGCTGGCCTGCTGCTGCCGGGGATTCTCCCGCAGCTCCCGGTTGAACAGGACGGGGTGCGTGATGTTGATGGTGACGAAGCGGCACACGTACTCGGGGTGGCGCAGCAGGAAGCTCCAGCCCAGCAGCGCGCCCCAGTCCTGGCAGACCAGGGTGAGCTTCTTCAGCCCGAGGTGCTCCACCAGCCCGAGCACGTCCCGCACCAGCAGATCGATGTGGTACTGCTCGACCTCCTGGGGCTTCGAGCTCAGGTTGTAGCCGCGCAGGTCCGGGGCGATGACCCGGTAGTCCTTGCCCAACTCCGCGAGGTGCTTCTTCCAGACGCCCCAGTACTCGGGGAAGCCGTGCAGGAAGAGGATGGGTTCACCCGTGCCATGCGTCACGTAGTGCATCCGGATGCCGTTGATGTCTGCGTCGTGGTGCTGCAAGGGCTCTCCCTTGGCGGATGGGGGGTCGGGGGGCGCTTCCAAGAGGCAGAATCCGCATTCAGGTGAAATTATGCAACTCAGGTGTAATCCGATGTCAGACGGATACACCCGGCGTGAGGCCGGTCCTCATCGCGAGTGGAGAAGGCGCCGCGCGACGCCGGGGAGGCCGCGCGTCAGCCCGGGAAGCTGGGCTCGGAGCCGGTGAAGAGGTTCTTCACCTCGGGCGCGTTGATCACCCACAGCATCCAGGCGCCGATGGGCGCGCCCAGGCAGCAGGCGGGGGTGAGCGGGAACATGGCGGTGACGGAGCCCACCGCCACCAGTCCCCAGCCGCGCATGTTGAAGGCGTTGAGCGCGCCCCAGATGCTCAGGGCCCCGGAGACCACCGCGCCGAGGATGGTGAGGATGAGCGACCAGGTGATGGGCTGGGCCTGCTGGACGGTGGCGGGATCCGCGCCGGTGGGCATCTGGTAGCCGAGCGCGATGGCCCCCAGCACCCCCAGACAGAAGAGGAGGTTGAGGGCGCCCACGCACAGCAGCATGAAGGCGGGCGGGCGGATCCTCCGCAGCGCGGGCATCCGCGGATCATTCAGCGGGACGTTCAGTCCAGGTCCACTCATGTGCGGGCCCTCAGCGCGCTCACGATCATCCGCGTCGCCGGAGACTTGTTGAGCGTGTAGAAGTGGATGCCGGGCACGCCGCGCGACAGCAGCTCCATGCACTGCACCGTGGCATGCGCCACGCCGAGCTGGACCAGCGCCTCTGGCTGCTCCTTCACCCGCTCGAGCTGGAGCGCCAGCCGCATGGGCACGGTGGCCCCGCACATGCGGGTGAAGCGCTGGAGCTGCTCGTAGTTGGTGATGGGCATGATTCCCGGGACGATGGGCACGTTGATGCCGATGCGGCGCGCCCGCTCCACGAAGTCGAAGTAGAAGGCGTTGTCGAAGAAGAGCTGGGTGATGACGAAGTCCAGGCCCGCGTCCACCTTGCGCTTCAGGTGCAGCAGGTCGTCGTTTCGTGAGCCCGTCTCCACGTGGCCCTCCGGATAGCACGCCCCGCCCAGGCAGAAGTTGAAATCCTCTTCCCGGATGAAGCGCACCAACTCGGAGGCATGACGGAAACCGCCTTCCACGGGCTCGAAGGTCGTCTGGCCCTGGGGTGGATCACCCCGGAGCGCCAGCACGTTCTCCACCTTCGCGTCCGACAGCCGCCGCAGCATGTCGCGCAGCTCCTCGCGCGTGTGGCCCACGCAGGTGAGGTGGGCCATGGCCTCGATGCCCGTATCGCGCTTGATGCGGCTGACGATCTCCACCGTCCGGTCGCGCGTACTGCCGCCCGCTCCGTAGGTGACGGAGACGAAGCCCGGCTCCAGGGGCGCCAGGTCCGAGAGCGTCTTCAGCAGGTTGGCCGTCCCCTCGTCGGTCTTCGGCGGGAAGAACTCGAAGGAGAAGCACGGGTCGGACGGATTCAAACGATTACGAATCTTCATGACGCGACCAGTCTAGAACGTCCCAGGCGAGTCCCCGAGAGCCTTGATTGAAGAAGGTGCGCGGTTATAGTCCGCGCCGTTTTCAACCCCCCTACAGGAGAGATGAACATGGCCCGGCGTACGCCCCTCAACGACGCCCACCGCAGGCTGGGTGGTCGAATGGTGGACTTCGTCGGCTGGGACATGCCGGTGCAGTACAGCTCCGTCATCACCGAGCACGAGGCCGTGCGCACCGCCGTCGGCCTCTTCGACGTCTCCCACATGGGAGAGATCGAATTCTCGGGCCCCGGTGCCCTCGAGACGGCCAACCGACTCATCACCAATGATCTCTCCAAGTGCGCGGACGGCCAGGCCGTCTACGCCGGCCTGCTCAATGAGCAGGGGGGCTTCGTGGACGACGTGGTGGCCTACCGCTTCTCGCCCGAGCGGATCCTCATCGTCGTCAACGCGTCCAACAAGGACAAGGATTTCGCCTGGATGCAGGCGCACGCCCAGGGCGTGAAGCCGGTGGATCGCAGCGACGACTTCGCGCAGATCGCCGTGCAGGGCCCCAAGGCCGTCGCCCTGGTGCAGCGGCTCACCTCGGCGGACCTGTCGAAGGTGGGCACCTACCGCTTCACCGAGGGCCCGGTGGCGGGCGTGCAGTGCCTCATCTCGCGCACCGGCTACACCGGCGAGGACGGCTTCGAGCTGTACTGCGCCCCCGGCGAGGCGGAGAAGCTGTGGGAGGCGCTCCTCCAGGAGGGCGAGCGGGACGGCGTGAAACCCTGCGGCCTGGGCGCTCGCGACAGCCTGCGCACGGAGATGAAGTTCGCCCTCTACGGCAACGACATCGACGACAACCACACCGCCCTGGAGGCCGGGCTGGGGTGGATCTGCAAGCTCGACAAGCAGGGCGGCTTCATCGGCCGCGACGTCCTAGCGAAGCAGAAGGCCGAGGGCGTGAAGCGCAAGTTGGTGGGCTTCGAGCTGACCGGCTCCGGCATCCCCCGCCACGGCTACCCCATCCTCAAGGACGGACAGCGGGTGGGCGAGGTGACGAGCGGCACCATGGGCCCCTCGGTGAAGAAACCCATCGGCATCGGCTACGTGCCCACCGAGCTGGCCGCCGAGGGCTCGACCTTCGAGGTGGAGATTCGGGGCCGCCCGGTGGCCGCCGTCGTGGTGAAGACCCCTTTCTGGAAGAAGTCCTGAGCAACCCCAAGCCCTGAGCATCCCCCTTTCCGAGGAGCACGGACATGGCCGGCAACAATCCCGCGAATCTCAAGTACACGAAGGAGCACGAGTGGGCCCGCATCGAGGGCAACCGTGTGGTGGTGGGTGTCACCTCCCACGCCCAGGAGGCGCTCGGTGACGTGGTGTACGTGGAGCTGCCCAAGGTGGGTGCCACGCTCACCGCTGGCAAGCAGTTCGGCGTCATCGAGTCCACCAAGGCCGTGTCGGACCTCTACTCCCCGCTGAGCGGCAAGGTGGTGAAGGTGAATGACGCCCTCACCGACAGCCCCCAGACGATCAACTCGGACCCCTACGGGGCGGGGTGGATCGTCGAGCTCGAGCCCTCGGACAGCAAGGAGCTGGCCGGGCTCATGGACGCCAGCGCGTACGAGAACCTGCTCAAGAACTCCTGAGCCTCCGCGGGTCTGAATGGGCCGGGGCCCGTTGTTACACACGGCCTTTCGTTTCACCCGCACTGCGAGTGCTGATCTATGTCCTTGAACTGGAAATACCAGGAGTCTTTCGCCGACCGGCACATCGGGCCGGATGAGAAGGAACTGCACGGGATGCTGAAGACCGTGGGGGTGGGCTCACTCGACGAGCTCATCGACCAGACGGTCCCCGCTGCCATCCGCTCCAAGGAGCCGCTGAAGATGGCGGCCACCTGGTCCGAGCACGACGCGCTCGTGGCGCTGGAGAGCATCGCGGCGAAGAACCAGGTCCTGCGGTCCTTCATCGGGATGGGGTACTACGACACCCAGACTCCCAACGTCATCCTGCGCAACATCCTGCAGAACCCGGGCTGGTACACCCAGTACACGCCCTACCAGGCGGAGATCGCCCAGGGTCGCCTGGAGGCGCTGCTCAACTACCAGACGATGGTGATGGACCTCACGGGGATGGAGGTGGCCAACGCCTCCCTGCTCGACGAGGGCACCGCCGCCGCCGAGGCCATGGCGCTCGCCCTGCACATCAAGGGCGAGGAGAGCGGGGGCGCCTTCTTCGTCTCCGAGGTCTGCCACCCGCAGACGATCGACGTGGTGCGCACCCGGGCCCAGCCGCTGGGCATCGAGGTGGTGGTGGGGGACCACCGCACGGTGGACCTGTCGGCCAAGAAGTTCTTCGGCGCGCTGGTGCAGTACCCGGCCACCGACGGCGTGGTGCACGACTACCGTGCCTTCGGGGAGAAGGTGCACGCGGCCGGCGGGCTCTTCATCGTCGCCACGGACCTGCTGGCGCTCACCCTGCTGACGCCGCCGGGTGAGTTCGGCGCGGACGTGGCGGTGGGCAGCGCCCAGCGCTTCGGCGTGCCCATGGGCTACGGCGGTCCGCACGCGGCCTTCTTCGCCACGAAGAACGCCTACACCCGCGTCATGCCGGGCCGCATCATCGGCGTGTCCGAGGACGCCCAGGGCCGTCGTGCCCTGCGCATGGCGCTGCAGACGCGCGAGCAGCACATCCGCCGCGAGAAGGCCACGAGCAACATCTGCACCGCGCAGGTGCTGCTGGCCATCATGGCCAGCATGTACGCCGTGTACCACGGGCCCCGGGGCCTCAAGGCCATCGCCGAGCGCGTGCACGGGCTCACCGTGCTGCTGGCGCGCGGCCTGACGAAGCTGGGCTACGGCGCCAACTACGAGAACGTCTTCGACACGCTCCGCGTCGAGGCCGCTCCTCCGCACATCCGCACCATCCTGGCGGCCGCCGAGGGCAAGGGGATGAACTTCCGCCGCATCGACGAGCGGGCCATCGGGCTGAGCCTCGACGAGGCCACCCGCCCGTCCGACGTGGAGGCCATCCTGGCCGTGTTCGCCGGCGCCAAGCCCCTGGGCTTCACGCTGGACGAGCTGGGCAGGGACGTGCAGAGCACGCTGCCCCAGGGCCTGCGCCGCGCCAGCCCGTTCCTCACCCACCAGGTCTTCAACAGCTACCACTCCGAGACGGAGATGCTGCGGTACATCCGCCGCCTCGAGTCGCGTGACTTGTCGCTCACGCACTCGATGATTCCGCTCGGCTCGTGCACGATGAAGCTCAACGCCACCGCGGAGATGATCCCGGTGACGTGGCCGCAGTTCGGCAAGCTGCACCCGTTCGCCCCCAGCTCCCAGGCGCAGGGCTACAAGGTGCTCTTCGATCAGCTCGAGCAGATGCTGGCGAGCATCACCGGCTTCGCGGGCGTGTCGCTGCAGCCCAACGCGGGCAGCCAGGGCGAGTACGCGGGCCTGCTCGTCATCCGCGCCTACCAGCAGCACCGGGGCCAGGGACACCGTGACGTGTGCCTCATCCCCTCGTCCGCGCACGGCACCAACCCGGCCACCGCGGTGATGGCGGGCTACCAGGTCGTCGTCGTCAAGTGCGACGAGAGCGGCAACATCGACGTGGCGGACCTGCGCGCCAAGGCCGAGCAGCACAAGGACAAGCTGGCCGCCCTGATGGTGACGTACCCCTCCACGCACGGCGTGTTCGAGGAGGACATCAAGGAGATCTGCGCCGTCGTGCACCAGCACGGGGGGCAGGTCTACATGGACGGGGCCAACCTCAACGCCCAGGTGGGGCTGACGTCGCCGGCGCTGATTGGCGCGGACGTGTGCCACATCAACCTGCACAAGACGTTCTGCATCCCGCACGGCGGTGGCGGCCCCGGCATGGGCCCCATCTGCGTGGCGAGCCACCTGACGCGCTTCCTCCCGCGGCACTCGGTCATCTCGACGGGTGGCAACGAGGGGATTGGCGCCGTGTCGGCGGCTCCGTGGGGCAGCGCCAGCATCCTGGTCATCTCGTGGATGTACATCGCGATGATGGGCGCGCAGGGGCTCACCCAGGCCACGAAGCTGGCCATCCTCAACGCCAACTACATCGCCGAGCGGCTCCAGCCGCACTACCCGGTGCTGTACCGCGGCAAGCGGGGCCGGGTGGCACACGAGTGCATCGTGGACCTGCGGCACCTGAAGAAGACGGCGGGCATCGAGGTGGAGGACGTGGCCAAGCGGTTGATGGACTACGGCTTCCACGCGCCCACCGTGTCCTTCCCGGTGTCGGGCACGCTGATGATCGAGCCGACGGAGAGCGAGTCCAAGGCGGAGATCGACCGGCTGTGCGACGCGCTCATCTCCATCCGTGGGGAGATCCGCGAGATCGAGGAGGGCAAGGCGCCCAAGGACAACAACGTCCTGAAGAACGCCCCCCACACCGCGCGCGTCTTCACCGCGCCGGAGTGGAACCGGCCCTACTCGCGCGAGCAGGCCGCCTTCCCGGCGCCCTGGGTGCAGGAGCACAAGTTCTGGCCGGCCGTGGGCCGCCTGAACAACGTGCTCGGCGACCGCAAGCTCGTGTGCTCGTGCCCCTCCATCGAGGAGTACATGACCCCGGAGCCCTCCAAGGCCGCCGTGGCGTAGTCCCCGCCTGCTCGCTCACGGGGTGACTCCCTCGTGAGCCTTCACGGCCCAGGGCTCGGAACCGCGCATCGGTTCCGGGCCCTTCGCTTTTCAGGGGGTCCGACTCCGGCCCCTCCTCTGCGGTCTCCTCGCACATCCGGTGCTACGAAGGATCAGCCGCTACACCTGGGCCGCATAAGTCTGGACTCGCCATCCTTCTGTGTCTGCAATTGCGTTGCACACATTTGTCTTCCTGCTTTTTCTAGAGACAAGGGCTCCAAGACAACCTGTACATTGGTTGCCGTTGTCTGACTGGTTTTGAAAGACCGGGTCATGCCCGAAAGCGAGGAGAGGCGACATGAGAATCAAGCGCAGCACCCAGGTTCATGCGCGGCAGCGCGGTCTGGGGCATGGGCGACTCTTCGTTGCGCTGGTGGCGCTGGCATCGGGGGGGGCTTGCGACACCGCGACTTCGAAGCAGGGGGCCAGTTCCAGGCTCTCGAACGAGGCGGTCAATGGGGCGGCCGAGGCGCCTGGCCCCGAGGCACCTGGCTGTGAGGTGAAGCCGCCCTTCACGGGCAACTTCGAGCCGGTGCTCCACTGGGCCTGGACCGGGAGCGCCGTGCTGCCCGCGCACAAGCAGGTGATGATGCAGCCGGTGGTGGTGGACGTGAACCGGGACGGCACGCCGGACATCGTCTTCAGCACCTTCGATGGCGAGGACTACAACACCAAGGTCACCGCCGGGTACAACCCCAACACCAATGGCGTGCTCCGGGCCGTCAGCGGCAACGGTGGGCAGGAATTGTGGGCCGTGACGGATCCGGCGCACCGGGTGAAGCCCGCCGCCAGCATCGCCGCGGGTGACATCGACGGCGACGGCGCCGTGGAGATCTGCGGCATTCCCGAGAGCGGCCGCGGCATCATCTGCTTCGAGAACGACGGCGCCTTCAAGTTCCGCTCGGCGCCGGACGCGTACGACTACAACGAGTGGGGCGGCCCCTCGCTGACGGACCTGGAAGGCGACGGCGCCGTGGAGATCCTCGACGGCAACCGCGTCTACAGCAACACGGGCGCGCTGAAGTGGGTGGGCGCCGGCGGTGGCGGCATGGAGGGCGCCCGGTACACCGGCCCCGTGTCCTTCGCGGTGGACATCGACCAGGACGGCAAGCTGGAGGTGGTCAACGGCCGCTCCGTCTACCGGCATGATGGCTCCCTCAAGTGCACCAACGCGGAGATCGAGGGCGGCTACTCCGCCGTGGCCAACTTCGATGGCGACGCGGCCGGTGAGATCGTCGTCTCGGGCCAGACGAAGGTGAGCCTGCTCGATGACGACTGCACGCTCCTGTGGACCCGGCCGGTGCACATCACCAACCTGGACCAGCCGCTGCACGACCCGGAGAACCCCGGCCACGGCGGCGCGCCCAACCTCGCGGACTTCGATGGCGACGGGCAGCTGGAGATCGGCCTGGCGGGTGACTGGAACTACACCGTCTACGGCACCGACGGGAACGTGAAGTGGACGTACGCCGTGTGGGACTACAGCTCCGGCAAGACGACCTCCACCACCTTCGACTTCGAGGATGATGGCCGGCTCGAGGTCATCTACGCCGACGAGCTGAAGCTGCGCATCTTCGACGGTGTGACGGGCGCGGTGCGCTGGGAGACGCTGCACAGCTCGGGCACCACGCACGAGTACCCCATCATCGCGGACGTGGACGCCAACGGCGCGGCCGACCTCGTCGTGGTGGAGAACAACCACGCGACCCCGGGCGTGGGCTTCAACGGCCTGCGCGTGTACCACGACAAGAAGGAGGGCTGGGCCAACACGCGGCGGCTGTGGAACCAGCACGCCTACTCGGTGACGAACGTCAACGACGACGGCACCATCCCCTCCCACCCGCTGACCAACTGGCGCATCCCCGCGCTCAACACCTTCCGCTCCAACACCGCCGGCTACCTGGGCACGGGCCCCAGCCCCTACCTCGCCGCGGACCTCGTCGCCTCCGACGTGAGCACCTCGTGCGACGGTTACGGCTCGCTCGTGCTCAGCGCGCGCGTGCGCAACCAGGGCGAGGCCCCGGTGGCCGCTGGCGTGAAGGTGGCCTTCTACAAGGGCAACCCGGCCTCGGGCGGCTCGCTGCTCGGCGTGGCCACCGTCACGGACGCGCTGCCCGCGGGTGGCTCCTTCATCGCCACCGTCTCCGTGTCCACCTCCTTCACCGGCACCGCCGACATCTTCGCCGTGGTGGACGATGACGGCACGGGCACGGGTGTCACCACCGAGTGCCGCGAGGACAACAACAGCGCCTCCGCCACGGGCAGCCTCTCGTGCGTGGTGACGCCGGCGAACCAGCCGCCGGTGGCCCTCTGCCGCGATGTCACCGTCAACGCCAATGCCTCCTGCCAGGGCCGCGCCACCGTGAACGACGGCAGCTACGACCCGGACAACGGGCCGTCGCCGCTCTCCGTCACCGAGGCACCCGACGCGTCCTTCGGCCTGGGCACCCACCCCGTCACCGTGACGGCCCATGACGGTGAGGCGAGCGCTCAGTGCATCGGCAACGTCACCGTGGTGGACAACACCAGGCCGGCCATCGACTGCCCGGCCTCGCAGGTCCTCGAGACGTGCTCGCTGTCCGGTGCTCCGGCCACCTTCGCGGCCTCGGCCACCGACTTCTGCGGCGAGGCTCCCGTGAGCTGCTCGTACGCCTCCGGCTCCACCTTCCCGGTGGGCGAGACGGGCGTCACCTGCAACGCCAAGGACAGCTCCGGCAACACCGCCGTCTGCCGCTTCCAGGTGGAAGTGCGCGGCGACATCACGCCTCCGGTGCTCGGCTGCCCCACCGCTCCGGTGGTGGTCAACGCCTGCACCTCGGGCGGCACCGCGGCCAACTTCGACGTCTGGGCCACGGACAACTGCGGCGAGGTGCCCGTGAGCTGCTCGCACGCCTCCGGCTCCGACTTCGAGTCGGGTGAGACGGTCGTCTCCTGCTCGGCGCAGGATGCCTTCGGCAACCTGTCCACCTGCGAGTTCCTCGTGAGCGTGGGCGGTGGGGATCCGACCGAGGCCCCCACCGCGGGCGCGGACAAGGGCCTGGAGCTGTGGCCGCCCAACCACAAGTACGTCAACATCTCGCTGGCCGACTGCGCCGAGCCCGCCGTGGACGCCTGCGGCAACACGCTGCCGCTGGAGACGTACGGCCACGTCCTGCGCGTCACCTCGGACGAGGTGGAGGATGCCAACGGCAACGGGGATGGTCGCACCTGCGAGGACATGTCCATCATCGTGGGCACCTCGTTCGTGCAGGTCCGCGCCGAGCGCGAGGGCACGGGCAATGGCCGCGTCTACACCATCCACTACGCCGTCACGAACGACGCTGGGGCCTCCACCGAGAGCAGCTGCCGCGTCTACGTGCCGCACGACCAGGGCGGTGGCTCCACGGCGGTGGACAGCGGCGTGAAGTACTGCGTCGGCGAGGGGTGCCCCCCCGGCACCGCCGAGGGCAGCCCGATCTGCAAGTGAGCCCGGGTTGAGCTGAGACAGCAGGAGGGCAGGGGCCTGGAACCGCGAGTCGGTTCCGGGCCCTTCGCCTTTCAGGGGTCCATCAGCGGGGGCGGTGGGACGCGCTCGCCGAGCTTCTCGCGGCGCACGAGCAACAGCTCACGCAGGATGATCTGCCCGGTGGCCAGCAGCGGCACCGCGATCACCGCGCCGATGATGCCGGCCAGCTCCGCGAAGAAGACCACCGCGAAGAGGGTGAGCAGCGGGTTGACGTGCACCGTGCGCTTGAACACGAGCGGTGCCAGCACGTTGCCCTCGAGCTGCCCGTACAGGTTGAAGTAGATGAACACCGCCAGCGCCTTCCATCCCCCGGCCGTGGCGAGCGTCAGCAGGGTGATGGCCCCGCCCGTCAGGAAGGGCCCCGCGTACGGCACCATGCTGGAGAAGCCGCTCGCGATGCCCAGGGGCAGGAAGTAGGGCACCCCGAGGATGGCCAGGCAGGTGGTGGTGAGGGTGGCGTTGATCGAGCAGATGAAGGTGAGCCCGCCCAGGTAGCCCCCGGTCGCGGTGTACACCTTGCTCACCACGCGCTGGTAGCGCGCACGGCGCTCGGGGAGGGCCTGGGCGAGCGTCCGCTGGACGAGCTCCGGGCCGAACACGAGCATGAACACCACGAAGAAGGCGATCGTGAGCGCCGCCCCCACCAGGCTGAACACCCCGGTGACGGCTCGCAGCAGCGGGGGCAGGGCGCCCGAGGCCAGCTCGGTGGTGTTCCGGCCCTGCCGCTGCAACTGCTGCAGGATGTGGAAGTGCTCGTCGAGGCGGTGGAAGAGGCGCGAGTCGCGGATCTTGTCGATGAGCCCGGGAGCCTGGAGGACCAGCTCCTGCCCCTGGGTGATGGCGGCGGGAATCACCAGCACGGCCACCGCCGTCAGTGCCAGCAGCAGCACGGTGAGCACCAGCGCGATGGCGAAGCCCCGCTTCATCCGGGCTCGCCGCACCATGAGGGACACCACATGGTCCAGCGCGACGGCGATGAGGGCCGCCAGGCCCGTGAGGACGAGCGCCACCTCCGCCTTCACGAGCAGCACCGCGAGCATCGCCACCGAGAGGACGGCGAAGCACACGGTGAAGGCCGTCTTGAGCGTCACCTGGGAGGGGTGACCCATCGACGAGTTGATGCCCGCCAAAGCCGCCCCCTCTGCACGAGCCGTTGTCTCCTCCCACGGTGCTTCGTGCCGTGTTCCGCGGCAAACAGGGCGAGCCCGCTCGCCGGGACTCCAACCAGGCCGCCTCTCCGGGCTACTCCTCGCCGAACATCAGCCGGCGCACCACGGGCACGGGCGGGTAGCCGTAGGAGACGACGGCGTCATGGAAGCGCTGGAGGGTGAAGTCCTTCCCCCAGCGCGCCTTCGCCTCCTGGCGCAGCTCCAGGAGCATCTTCTTGCCCAGCGCGTACACGAGGTAGGTGGGATCGCTCGTGCCCCGGCGCGCCTCGCGCTCGGCGTTGGTGCGCGTCATGTACGCCTCCTCCTCGAAGAAGCGCACCGCCTGCTCGTACGTCATGCCCCGGGTGTGCAGCGACAGGCCCACCTGGTAGCGCGCCAGCCGCTGCAGGTAGAGCGCGAGCTGGTTGAGCTTCAGCTTGTCCGCCTCCACGCCCGTCCCGCCGTAGCCCGCCTCCAGCATCATCTGCTCGGTGTACAGGCCCCAGCCCTCGCTGAAGGAGCCGCTGCCCATGAGCTTCCGCACCTTCGAGTCCACCCGGTTCGTCCACAGGAACTGCACGTAGTGGCCAGGGTACGCCTCATGGATGGAGACCAGTTGCAGCGCATGGCGGTTGTAGAAGCTCATGTGCTGCTCGGTCTGCTCGGCGCTCCACGTCGGGTCCGGCGGGGTGACGTAGTAGTAGGCCTCGGTGGCGCGCGTCTCGTAGGGGCCCGGCGTGCTCATGCTCGCGAAGGAGAGCGCCCGGTTGAAGCTCGGCGTCTCCGCCACCAGCGCCCGCACCTCGCTCGGAAGGGTGATGATGTGCTGGTCCACCAGGAACTGGCGGATGGTCTCCAGCGTCGCGCGCGTGGTGGGGACCAGCTCGGCCGGGGTGGGGTGCTCCTTGCCGAGCTCCCGGTAGACGTCCATGGGTGCCTTCGTGGCGTCGAGCCGGCGCGCCACCTCGCGGAACTCGTCCTGCGTGAGCTTCAGCTCCGCGCGCCCCCAGGCCAGCAGGCTGTCGATGTCCTCGCTGACGCCCTCCTCGTACGCGAGCTTCCGCCGATAGAGCTCCTCGCCGATGGCGAAGTCCCCGTTGGAGCGCGGCAGCAGCTCCTCGCGCAGGAAGCGCACGTAGTCCTCCAGCGCCGCCAGCACCCGGGCCTGCTCCTTCTTGAAGGACTCGTGCAGGGCCGCGTCCTTCACCGGCGCGAAGGCCTGGGGCAGGGTCTCCGCGAAGAGCGAGCGCGTGCCGGCCGCCTGCTGCAGGGCGATCTCCGTCCACAGCCGGGGCGGGTTCTTCAACGTCGTCTTGCCCGCGGTGAACACCTCGGGCAGTCGGGACATGCGCGCCACCGCCGAGCGCATCCGCTGCTCCAGCGGCGCGAAGTCCCGGTTGATGAGCTGGTACACGGCGCTGGAGGCGAAGCCCAGGGGCGTGTTCGGGTTGCGCTCCCAGCCACGCACCTGCTCGATGTCCAGGACGCGGGCCTCCAGGTTGGACTGGAAGATGTCGTAGTCGGCCCGGTCCAGCGGAGGCAGGGCTTCGCGGTCCACCTGCTGGGGCAGGGCGGCGAGCTCCTGCTTCAGGAAGTCGGCCCAGGCGAGCTGCTCCTCGGCGGTAAAGCCGGCCAGCTCGTCATCGAAGGTGTGCAGCCCCCGGGAGGTGGCGGCCAGGGGGAAGCGGCGGAACTGCTCCTCGAAGTGCGCGTCGACGATGCGGCGCAGGGAGCGCTGGGCGGGAGTCAGCGAGGCGCTCTCGGCCTGGACGGCGGGGCGCGAGGTGGCACAGGCGGACAGCAGGACGAGCAGCGCGGCGAGGAGCGCGCGGGGAGACGGCACGTGCAATCAACACCTCCGGTAGGGTCGGGAGCCTCGCCCACCCATCTCCCGGCCACAACTCATGTCTCAGCAGTGCGCCACGGGCGCCGTGGTGTTGAAGAGGAGCGTGTGGCGGACGAGCTTGTCGAGCTCGGGGTGGAGCGCCTCGGCCGCATTCGTGGGGGCGCGGCCCCGCTTCCTGCCCAGCAGCAGGCTCGTGCTGACGAGCGCGAAGGTGGTGACGTAGATGGCGATTTCGAGACGCATGAACCCTTTCCCGTTCTTGGCTTCCATGAAGGACAGGGTCGCGAGCCGCGCTTTGTGAGCGGGCGCGGCGGGAACGTTGGCAGGGCAGGCGAGCGGGTGGGCCCGAGGGCTCACCGGCGGGGGGCATGCGGCAGGGCGGTGGGGACGCGCGCGGGCTCCACGTGCACCACCACGTCCACCACCTCGGGGAACTCCGCCTGGAGGTGGGCCTCCACGGCATCGGCGAGCTCGTGGGCCCGCGCCGTGGTGAGCTGGGGATCCACCTCGATTTTGAGGTCCACGTACACCGTGCCCTCCATGCCCCGGCTGCGCACGTCCCGGCACGAGAGCACGCCCGGCACGGAGCGGGTGAGCTGCTCCACCTTCACCGGATCCAACCGCGCCGTGTCCGAGAGGATGCCCACCGCCTGCTTGACGATGCCCCAGCCCACCCGGGCCACCACCACCATCACCCCCAGCGTGACGAGGCCGTCCGCCTTCGGGTAGCCCAGCCACACCAGCCCGAGGGACGCCAGCACCGCCAGGGTGACGGCCACGTCCGACAGCGTGTGCCGCGCGTCCGCCAGCAGCAGCGGGCTCTTGAGCTTCTCGCCCTGCCGGCGCTCGAGGGTCGTCACGGCCAGGTTGACGAGGAGGGTGATCCCCATGACGCCGGCCATGAGGGGCGTCACCTGGGGGTGGCGGTCGTGCATGAGCGAGTCGAAGGCCATGCGCCCCAGCTCCAGCATGCCGATGCCGACCATCGCCCCGATGCCCAGCGAGGCCAGGGCCTCGAACTTGCCGTGGCCGTAGGGGTGGTCCTCGTCCGCCGGCCGCGAGGCCACGGACATGGCCACCAGGCCGAGCACGTTGGAGCCCCCGTCGATGAAGGAGTGCAGGCCATCCGCGGTCACCGCGGCGGAGTTGCTCCTCCACCCGAAGGCGACCTTGGCCAGCGCCACGGCCCAGTTGGCCGCCAGGATGGCGGCGAGCACGGTGCGAACCTTGCGGTTGCGTTCGATCAGGGAGGCGTCCACGCGGCGCACCCTAATTCAGTTGGGCTGGCGGAAGAGGCGCATCTTCGGCCCTCCGCCCATCTCCATGAAGAAACCGAACTTGAAGCGCACCTTGGAGTCGTCCTCCAAGAGGCCCGAGGGCGGGTTGGGGAAGGGCTGGGCCCGCTTGAAGGACTCGATGGCCTCCAGGTCCAGGAAGTCCAGCCCGCTGCTCTTCTCGACGCTGATGTCCGCCACCCGGCCGCTCTCGTCCAGGGTGATGTTGAGCAGCGTGTAGCGGTCCCTCCCGCTGTAGATGTTGCCCGTTGGATCCCTCCGAACCAGCGACGCGTTCGGATTCCACTGCGTGCCCACGCTCTGCTTCACCCGGTTGAAGAAGCTCGCGTACTTCCACTCGCGGGTGTTGAGGTAGGTGCCGTCCCCTTCCTCCACGTCCTTGAGATGGTCGTTGGGCGCCGCGCCGACGATCTGATCCATCACCGCCTGCGACGGCATCAGCTTCGCCAGGCCCTGGCCACCCGCACGGCCCTCGGAGCCCTCGTCATCCCCGCCGCTGCCTTGCTGGATGCGCAGCCGCTTGGAGTTGCCCTCCACCGCGTCGCTCTCGTCGCGGTTGTGCACCTCCATGCCGGGGCCCCGCGCGTTGGGGTCCTGCTTGAGGGCGATCTCCTGCTTCTGCTTGATGTCGGGCACCTCGAAGGTGGGCTTCTTGCCGCCCTCGCGCATGGGCCGATCATCCGCGCCCCGGCCACCGTTGCCCGCGAGCTGCCCCGTTTCCTCGCTCGTCCCCGAGCCCTCGCGCGCCTTGCGCGCCGTCGTCTGGGGCGCGGCGTTCCGGTAGAAGGGCGTCTGCTCCTTCGCGCGCGTCTCCTTCTCCACCTTGTTGTCGTGCTCGGCGAGGTACTTCGCGTCCGGAGCCTTCTGCTGGTTGCCCGGGGCCACTTCCACCACCTGCCCCTCGGGCACCTCCTCCTTCTGCTTCTTCTCGTCCTTCTTCACCGGGGGGGTGACCTGGGACGCGCTGCTGCGAGGCACCGGCCCCCGATTCTTCGCCCAGTCCTGGGCGCTCAGCGGACGGATGGCCACCGCGCTCGGCGGCTTGCGGGGCGGGGGAGAGGGCTGGACGTGGTCGACGAGGACGAGGACACCGACGAAGGCGCCCTCCACCAGGAGGGCGAGCAGGAAGGCGATGAGGTAGCGGACGGGGTGTTCCCGCCTGCGCCTGCGCTTGTACCCCTGCTCTGGAACCAAAGGACCCTTCGACACGCGTGCTGATGATAACCCCTGAGCGCGCCGACTACTCCCGAGACGTTTTCAGGGCGACACCTCGAGGCGCGGAGACCCGCACTCCGCCCCTCTTCCGAGGGGAAAGAGGAGTGTAATTCAATAGATGGGCGCGACCTGCGCCCCATTGAAGTAGAACCGGAGGATGTCCCGATAGCGCTGCCCGGCCTCCGCCCGGCCGATCGCGCCCGTCTGGCACATGCCCACGCCGTGCCCCCAACCGCCGCCCCGGAAGCGCCAGCCGGTGAGGTGGCCCTCGGCGTCCCGCTCCTCCTCCAGCAGGGCCATGGAGCTGTTCAACATGCCGAACAGGCGGCGGATGTTCAGCTCGCCTCGCACCTGGGTGACGCCTCGCTCGCCCGCCACGGTGAGGGTACGGGCACGGCCGGACACCCCGCGCTCCCCCAGGCTCAGCGCGTGCACCGCACCCACCCCCAGGGGCGCGGTGAGCGCGTTCACCTGCTCCACACCGAAGCGCTTCTCCCAGCGGTACTTGCCCGAGCGCGCGAAGGTGGAGAGACGACAGGCCGCCGGCAGCTCGGCGCGCAGGTATTCGGAGAGGGACGCGGGCGTGGGCAGCCCCTCCGTGGGGCCAATGAGGTCCGGCCGGCCGCGCAGGCTCGGGTTGGGCGGGCCGCCCCAGACGACGTCGTTGTCCTCGGTGTGGCCTCCGCACATCGCGCTGTACACCGAGTCCACCAGCCGCCCGTCCGCCGCGAAGAGCGCCTCGCCCCGCGTGGCCTCCACCGCCGCGGTGGTGCTGGCCGCCTCGCCCGTGCGGCCCTTGTACACCGCGCAGTGCTGCTCGGAGCACAGGAGGTACGGGTCCGCCAGGTGCTTGATGCCCACCTTCGCGAGCACCTCACCGCGCGCCGTCACCGCCTGCGCCTTGAGCGCCTCCGGGTGCGCCCGGGAGTAGATCTCCGAGGGCACCAGCCCCTTGAGCAGCTCCTCCAGCTTCACCACGTTCACCACCGCGAGCGTCCCGTGGCGATCCACCGAGAGCTGGAGCGTGCCCCGGAAGCCCCGATCCTCGAAACCGTGGTTGTCGTAGCCGACGTCGTGCTCCACCTGCCGCACGTCGAAGCCGGCGCCGTCCAGCGTCTCCACATGGAGGATGTCCTGCGCCAGCCCCACCACGTTGCCCGCCTCGTCCTTCAGCTCGAGGATGGCGCGGGAGGGGGCGAGGACCTCCTCGAAGAGGGTGGTGCGCACACCGAACTGGCGCAGCAGCTCCGCCTGACGCTCGGTGGCCGCCTTCGGTGACAGCGCCTCGTCCAGCAGCAGCAGGTAGCGCCGGTTGTCGATGACCTTCCCGGTGATGCCATAGAGCGAGCCCAGCACGTGGGGGCGCACCGCCACGCCTCGCGCCTGCCACTGCGCCTGGACCTCCGCGAGGCCCGCCTTGTCCACGAAGGGGAACTCCGCCAATTGGATGCGCGCGGTGAGCGTGGCGGGCGTGCCGTCCGTCACCCGCACCGTCCACACCGAGCCCGCGGGAGCCTCCAACAGCCGCTCCTCTTCTCCACCGAAGCGCAGCCGCATCCGTCCCTTGGGGGAGAAGCGCACCTCGCGGCGGCCCTCCATCAGCCCGATGGGCACCTGCGGCTCACCGCCCCGGAAGTCCAGGCGCTTGAGGCTGCCCGGCATCGGCAGCGCGTCAGGAGAGAGCGCCGTCGCCTCGGCCGTGGGCACCGGGCTCGTTGCCGGCGGCGCGGGAGGGCCGCTCACGGAGCGGAGCGGCTCCGCGGGCGTGGAGGGAGTGGGCCGCGGCGGGGCGGCGCACGTGGCGAGGAGGAGCGCGAGGAGTGGAAGAACGGCCTTGAGCAAAGCCCCGTGACGCTACCCGTGGACGGAGTGGACCGCCACCTCCTGGCTGGAGGGCAGGCAGGCAGGAAGGAGGGGTGGCGAATACCGGGGGCCCCGACAGGGGTTCCACCTGCTCATGTCCATTCAAGGAGACAAGATGAGGAAGACACCAGCGGCCATCCTGGCCGCCTGCTCGCTGAGCCTGGGCCTGTGGGCCTGTGGTGGAGCCGGTTCCCCCTCGGACGGGGACGGCCAGCCGGGCTTCCCGGAAAATGCTCCGCGCGTCAACGCCCCGTCCGCGTCCAAGCCCGGACAGCCCGCGCCCATCGGTGCGCAGCCCGTGTCGGACACGCCCGTGGACAACCTGCCCTCGCACGAGGGGCACTCGCCCATCGCCGAGCCCTCGCCGCAGCCCGGGGTGACCCCGCAGGCGGCCCAGCCCCCTCCGCCGCGCTTCACGCGCGAGTGGGTGGTGGGGCCGTCCGGCAACGACTCGGGTGACGGGAGCGCGGCCCAGCCGTTTCGCTCCATCGCCAAGGCCATCTCCGTGGCCGGCCCGGGTGAGGGCATCCGCGTCCTGGCGGGCACCTACGCCGAGCGCATCGTCATTGGTGACAACGCCAAGGCGGGCTCGGAAGGCGCGCCCATCACCCTTCAGGGCGAGGGCAAGCCGCGCATCGTCCCGGGTGCCGGGGCGGGCGGGCTCATCCAGGTGCGCAAGCCGCACTGGGTGGTGGATGGTTTCGAGGTGGATCTGCAGGGGCAGTCCGCCTACGCGGTGACCTTCCAGGGCAACGTGCAGGGCTCGACGGTGGCCAACTCGGAGCTGCACCACGGCACGCTCGGTGCCGCCATCACCACGTATGACAACGCCAACGGCGCGATCGTCGAGAACAACCACATCCACGGCTTCGTGAAGAAGGGTGGCAACCAGGACTCGCACGGCGTCGTGGTCCAGCCCACCTCGCGCAACATCACGGTGCGCAACAACGACATCCACGACAACTCGGGTGACTCGGTGCAGTGCCTGGGGCCCGAGGGCTTCAGCTCGCTGCCTCCCGCGGATGGGCTGCTGGTGGAGAACAACCACTTCTACTCCAACCGTGAGAACGCGGTGGACATCAAGACGTGCCACAACGTCACCATCCGCAACAACAAGATGCACGGCTTCAAGCCGAGCTCCACGGCCAAGGGTGACGCGGTGGTGGTTCACTACTCCGCGCGCAACGTGACCATCGAGGACAACGAGGTCTACGACTCGGGCAAGGGCATCTCGGTGGGCGGCAACCACGAGGGTCCCGTGCCGGGTGGCGTGGTGGTGCGGCGCAACCGCATCCATGACATCACCACCACGGGGGGTGGCGAGGGCACGGGCATCCGCTTCGAGAACTCCGAGGGCGCGGTGCTGCTGAACAACACCGTGACGCGCGTGGCGGGTGCGGCGATCATCATCGGCCACGGCACCGGCGGTGCCACGAGCAACCTGCGGATGGAGAACAACCTCGTCGCGGAGGCGGCGGTGGCGGTGGACCTGGGCGGTCAGCGTCCGGGCCTGAAGATGGGCAACAACCTCTTCCCGCCGGGCGCGCAGTTCAAGGCCAACGGCTCCATGGTGGACCTGGTGGGCTTCCAGCGGGCCTCGGGTGACAACACCTCCTCCACGGCTGACGCGGGCGCGGCCCCGCCGACCTTCGGGCCGAGCTCGGCCGCCGTGGATCGCGGTGGCAACGTGGGCCTGCCCTACTGCGGTGGTGCCCCGGACATCGGCGCGGTGGAGACCGGCTGCTAGTCGCGGTCCGCTGACGGTGTGAAGCAGGGAAGGCCCGGTGTGGAGCGTCCTCCGCACCGGGCTTTTTCATGTCTGGCTCACGCCGCCTGGGGCGGCCGGGCGTACCGGGAGACGCCGACACGCTCGGGGCTGGTGGCTCCCGGCCGGCGCAGCCACGTCGTCACCCGGCGGCCGTCCGGCTCCTCGTCGACGGCGAACTCCACCGAGCAGGGCTCCAGCGGCAGGGGCGCGCACACCGAGCCGGTGAGCGTGTCCTCGCCCAGCTCGAACCGCAGGGCGATGGGGAAGGGGAGGATGTTGCGGAAGCGCAGGTCCTTGTAGCCGTAGGCCACCGTGGCATCCGAGCCCAGCGGCGCGAAGCGCGTCTCCTCGGTGTAGATGTCCACCGAGTGCGCGTGCCGCTCCAGCACGAGCAGGCCGCCGCGCAGGGCCAGCAGGTACGTCAGCCCCGAGAGCTGGCACAGCCCGCCGCCGATGCTCGTCTCGAGCCGCCCGCCCACCAGGTTGCGCCCGGGGACGAAGCCTCGGCGCTTCGTGGGCTGCCCCACCAGGCTCCAGAACGAGAAGATCTCCTCCGGCCCCACGCGGACGTCCCGCAGCTCGCGGATGGCCAGGGCGAGGTTGTGCTTCTTGCTCGCCACCTGCGGAGCGTTGCCGAGCGGCTGCGAGACGGTCACGCGCTTCGGCCAGGTCCGCGCCTCGGCCCGTGCGAGCTCCGGGGAGCCGGTGACCAGCGCTCGCCGCGCGCCCGAGCGCCAGTCCCGGAGCCCGCGCCGCGAGGCGGCCACCCACACCCGCGCGGGCACCGGGACGAGCGGACGGAGCAGGTCAATCCAGCTTCTCAAGCTTCACCAGGTGGTAGGAAGCGAGGTGCTTCAGCGGCGTCCGACCGAGCAGCACCTCCGCGGCACGGAAGGCCGGGCGGACCGCGTGGGGCAGGCGGTGGATGGGCGCCAGGGCGAGGCCGCGCAGCTCGACGAGGCGCCAGGAGGTACCCCACAGCCCGCGCAGCTCGTCCGCTCCCAGCGCGGTGCCCGCGTGCCACCCGGTGGCCCGGTGACCCACCAGCCGGCGGCGCAGCGCGTTGGGGTAGTCGAACACCATCGTCCCACCCCGGCGCAGCACCCGCCGGCACTCGTGCAGCACGCGGTGGATGTCCTCCAGGCGCAGGTGCATGAAGCAGTGCAGGGAGAAGACGCTGTCGTAGCTGCCG
>NZ_DASVSO010000047.1:0-13525 GCF_036388035.1 Archangium sp. | reverse complement strand
GCCGGGTCGACCTCGAATTCGATGTTGAGGAAGTTCCTGAACGAGGCCACGGTGGCCGTGTTCAAGTTCATCCGGACGTGCTCGAAGAACAAACCCTTCCATCCGATGCCGAGCGGTGGGTCGTCGGTCTTCGCGAAGGGCGTGAGCTCGCGTCCATCCGGGCTCCGGAGCACCCGGTGGCTTTCGGGCCAGAACGGCGAGTTCTTCCAACTCCTCGGGTCGAGGGTGCTTGCGAGGGTCTCGAAGTCGCAGTTGGACTCCGAGGGGATGTCCACCGTCGTGACCAACGTCGTCAGGTTCAGCCTGCTCTCGGGTTGGTCCGGCGGGGACAGGGCGAGCTGCTGGAAGTCCGCGTCGATCTTCTTCTGGAGCTCGTCGCTCTGCTGTTTCGTCAAGAAGCTCGTGGTGCCTGCTCCCGGTGGGCGAGGGCCGCCGGCGCTCTGGGCGGAAAAGCCGCGCCCCGTCTCCGTGCTCCCTGGCGGCTGTGACGGGCGAGGGCGCAGGCCAAAGGTGAATTGCCTCACATCCTCATAGCTCAGGCCGCCAGAGGGGGCATCGAATGCGCGGATCCCGCCCGCTGTGATTCCAGCCACTTTTCCGATCGTTTTCCGGGGCCTGCGGGTCCCCCGGCCACCGCGTGCTTCCGGGCCCCTGAACGCCTTCGGGGCACTTCGAGGCGTGAGAATCTCCTCTTGGATCCGGCCTCCGATCCGTTGCTCGGTCAGCTCCGCTTCTGTCCTGCCGAGCAGGTTCGCGAGGTGGGGACGGAGGTCCCTCCTGTTCTCGATGAGCAGGGCGGAGGTCAGCCTGAAGTCCGCGAGCGCCAGGGCGTCCTCCTGCTCTTGCGTGGGAAGGCGGTGGATCAGGTCGATGGCCTGCGAGAGAGGGAGGGGTTGCAGGTCCGGATGCGGAGCACCCAAGCGGGGCCCCTGGGGGTCGGCGTTCAGGAAGACGCTGAACAAGGCCGCTCGGTACTCATGGATGCTTGGGTCCTCCTCGAGGACAGGCGGCGTGGCACGTCGCGGCGTGGACATCGGAACTCACCCCCCATGACAGGCTCGGGCACGGCTGCCCGAGAGGTCACCTCCGTGCAAAATGATGCAGGCCAGCCCGTTCTCAACTGACGGGCGTGCGACGGGTCGGGTGGCCTGTCGTAGTTTGGGATGGGGGTGACCTGATGCCGACCTCCCATCCTTTCCTCATCTATGGCGCCACCGGCTACACGGGCCGGCTGCTGGCTCGTGCGGCGAAGGAGCGTGGGCTGCGTCCCATCCTGTGTGGACGCGACGAGCCCCGGCTCGCCGCCCTCGCCTCGGACCTTGCCTTGGAGTACCGGGTGGCGCGGCTGGAACGGGACGCCGACCTGGACGAGGCCCTGCGCGGAATCCAGGTCGTCCTCCACGCCGCGGGGCCGTTCTCCTCGACGTTCGCCCCCATGGTGGACGCCTGCCTGCGCGCGGGCGCCCACTACCTCGACCTCAGCGGAGAGGTGGCGGCCATCGAGGGCGTCTTCCAACGGGACGCGGCGGCCCGCCAGCGCGGGGTGATGCTCATGCCCGGGGTGGGCTTCGACGTCGTCCCGTCGGACTGTCTCGCGCTCCACCTGTCGCGCCGGATGCGCGGGGCCCGGCGCCTCGTGCTGGGCATCTCCGGGCTCGAGGTCATCTCGCGCGGTTCGTTCCGGACCCTCGCCGAGGGCGCGGGGCAGTCCATCCACGTCCGCCGGGGGGGGCGGTTGCTCGGGGTGGCGCCGGGCTCGCTCCACCGGGAGTTCGACTTTGGCGCGGGGCCACGCCCGAGCCTCGCCATGAGCTGGGGGGATGTCGGCTCCGCGTATTATTCGACGGGAATCCCAGACATCGAGGTGTATTGCGAGGCCATCCCCGCGCTGCGGATGATGGTGGAGGCGAATCGCTGGTTCGGCGGTCTGCTCGCGACGGACGCGGGGCGTGGCTGGCTCGAGCTCCAGGCGCGGGCGCTGCCTGACGGGCCCACCGACGCGCAGCGTGCCGGACGCCAGGCCGTCATCGTCGCGGAGGTGGAGGACGGGGCGGGCCGGCGTGCGCGCGCGCGCATGCGCACCCCGGAAGCCTATGGGTTCAGCTGCACGACCGGCCTGAGCATCGTCGAGCGCGTGCTCGCGGGAGACCTGGAGGTGGGTGCCCAGACACCCGCCCGGGTCTACGGCCCGGACTTCGTGCTCTCGTTCGCGGGTGTTCACCGGGAGGAACTCTAACCGTCCCTAAGTACGGGTGGCCGTTCGCGCATGGACGGTCATGCGAGGTCTGGATTGACAGGCATTGCCGTTATCTTCATCACTGCGAGGCAATGACCGACGAGCGCCCCATCGAAGTCGCCATCATTGGAGGTGGCTGCGCGGGCATCACCGCGGCCTTCGAGCTGACGCGACCCGAGCTCCAGGGCCGCTACCGAGTCACGGTGTACCAGCTGGGCTGGCGGTTGGGAGGCAAGGGCGCCTCGGGCCGGGGGCCGGCGGATCGCATCCACGAGCATGGGCTCCACCTGTGGATGGGCTTCTACGAGAACGCGTTCCGGGTGATGCGGGAGTGTTACGCCGAGCTGAAGCGGGACCCGGCCACCTGCCGGATCGCCGACTGGCGCGATGCCTTCACGCCGGACCACTTCAACGGGGTGGCGGACCTGTCACCGGATGGGAGCTGGTCTCCCTGGACGGCGCGGCTGCCCCCTTTCGAGGGACTGCCGGGCGACCCTGGAAACGAGGTCCCCCGGTGGACCGTCGCCGACTACCTGGCCAGGAGCCTGGAGCTGGTGCGGACGCTGCTCGCGCTGATGGTGCGGGAGCCCACCAGCGGCCCGGCCCCCGGGGCTCCGCGAGCCCCGACGGGAGTGGGGACCCCGGAGGCGCTGCTGGAGTCGATGTCGAACCTGCTCAAGTACGGGCAGTTCGCCACGCTCGCCGCGGTGGTCGAGGCCCTGGGGTTGATGGAGGTCGCCCTGGGAACGCTGCGCCGCTTTCCGGAGAATCAACTCCTGCGCTTCCATGACGCGGTGGCGGCCGGCCTGCGCGGCCAGTTCGAGAGATTGATCCAGACCGACGACAGGCTGCGCCGGGTCTGGGAGATCGTCGATCTGCTGCTGGCGGTCGTGCGCGGGGGGCTGCGCTTCCGGCTGCTGACGGATCCGAGAGGCTTCGACGCCATCGACGATTATGACTGCCGGGAGTGGCTGCGCCTCAACGGGGCCTCCGAGGGGGCGATCAACAGCGCCTTCATCCGGGCGCTCTATGACCTGGCCTTCGCCTACGAGGACGGGGATGTGAACAGGCCCCGGGTGGCCGCCGGGCAGAGCCTGCGGGGCGCGTTCCGCGCGTTCCTCACCTACCGGGGGGCCTTCTTCTGGAAGATGCGCTCGGGGATGGGAGACGTGGTCTTCGCTCCCTTCTACGAGGTGCTCAAGCGGCGGGGTGCCCGCTTCGCGTTCTTCCACCGCCTGGAGGACGTGAAGCTCGTCGCGCCCGAGCGGCTCGCACCGGGCGAGCGCCCCTACGTGGAGGCCCTCGAGTTCGACGTGCAGGCCGAGGTGGTGGGGGGAGGGGAGTATCAGCCCCTCGTGGACGTGCGGGGGCTGCCCTGCTGGCCCGCGACGCCCGACTACCGGCAGTTGGTGGACGGCGAGCGGCTCGAGCGGGAGGGGTGGAAGTTCGAGTGCCACTGGGACCGGCGCAACGCGGGCACGCGGACGCTGCGGATGGGGGAGGACTTCGACCTCGTCATCCTCGCGGTGGGAGGTGGGGCCATCCGCCATGCCTGCAAGGGATTGGTGGAGAGGGACCCGCGCTGGCGTGCCATGGTCGAGCGCGTCAAGACCGTGCCGACCCAGGCCTTTCAGCTCTGGCTGCGCACGGGCATGGACGAGCTCGGCTGGACCGAGCCACCCGTCAACATCTCCGGCTTCGTCGAGCCCTTCGACACCTGGGCGGACATGTCCCATCTGGCCTCGGAGGAGAGCTGGCCCCGGCCACCGGGGGCCATCGCCTACTTCTGCAGCGTGCTGCCGGACGTTCCCGAGGCGGAGCGCCTCCGCCCCGCCTTCCCCGACGAGCAGCACGAGCGGGTCCGGCGCAACTGTGTCCGCTTCCTCCAGAGGGACATCGTCCACCTGTGGCCCCGGGCGCGTGGGGCCTCGGGCGACTTCCGGTGGGACCTGCTCGTGGATCCCCGCGAGCCGCCGGGCGAGGGCGAGCGCGGCCAGGGCGAGGCCCGCTTCTCCTCGCAGTACTGGACCGCGAACGTGAGCCCCACGGAGCGCTACACCCTCTCGCTGCCCGGCAGTCAGAAGTTCCGCATCTCGCCGCTCGACGACACCTACGACAACCTCACCGTCGCGGGAGACTGGACGGATTGTGGTTTCAACCAGGGCTGTGTCGAGGCCGCCGTGATGTCGGGACGGCTGGCGGCCCATGCCATCTCGGGCGCGCCTCGGCTCGAGGACATCGTGGGGTTTGATCACCCATGAGCGACAAGGAGCCTCGGGAGAGAGTACGGAAGCCGGAGTTGCCGCGCACGCAGCCCATCCGCAACTGGGGCCAGCTGTTCGGGACTCCGGGCGCGGGTCCGTCCCAGGCCTCCCCGGGCGCGCCTCCACCGGGGGGCGCGCCTGCGGGTGAGCCTGTCGCCCAAGGGGTGGAGATGGGCTACCGGGTCATCGAGGAGTACCTGCGCCAGGGCCAGAACGTAGCGCGCACGATGGGAAGCCCGTTCGTGGGGGGCGGGGGCGGGCCGGCCGATGACGGGCTCCAGAACCGCCTGGGGGCGATGCTCCGGAGCTTCTCGGACTTCGCCAGCTTGTGGATGGACATGATGGGCCGGGTAGGCGCTGGGGGAGGCGCCGCGCCCGCTCCGGGCTTCGCGCCCCCCTCGGGGTCGGCGGGCCCCTTCCCGATAGGCGGAGCCCCGCGCTCCCACGAGGCCCCGAAGGAAGCGCCACCGGAGCCTCAGGGGGCCGCTCCCCTGGCCATCACCCTCGACATCGAGTCGTCACGGCGCGTCGAGGTCTCGGTCGACCTGCGCGCGCGCTCCCCGAGCCTGTCGCTCGTGGTCCATGACCTGCGTGCCCCCGAGCCGGACAAGCCGCGCCTCACGGGAGTGAAGCTCGAGGGCCTGCCGGACGAGGAGCGCGTCTGCCTCCATATCCACGTCCCGGACGACCACCCTCCCGGGGTCTACAGCGGCCTCATCCTCGATGCTCGGACGAGCCTCCCGCGCGGCTCGCTCTCCGTGCGGATTCCCTCGCCATGATGGGAGGCACTGCGTCCGCCATAGCCCCCTCGGTGCGGGAGAGGCTCGAGGAGTACGGCACCGCCGCGCGGGCGCGCATGAGGGAGTACCTGCGTGACAGGCAATCCCACCATGCCTTCTACGACCTCGTCTCGGACTACCCCGAGCGGGGAGGCCGGGTGCTCCGCGCCAGCCTCTGCCTGGCCACCGCGCGTGCTTTCGGTGCCCACCCCACGGATGCGTTGAACTCGGCCGTGGCGCTCGAGCTCCTCCACAACGCCTTCCTCGTCCACGACGACCTGGAGGACGAGAGCGAGGAGCGCCGGGGCCGTCCCACCCTGCACCTGAGCCATGGGGCGCCCCTGGCCATCAATGTCGGGGATGCCCTGGCCGTCCTGAGCCTGCGCCCGCTCATCGACAACGTGGGGACGCTGGGCTCGCGGCTCGCCCTGCGGGTCCTCGAGGAAGCGGAGCGGATGGCGCGCGAGTCCGTCGAGGGCCAGGCGCTCGAGCTGTGGTGGCGCCAGCACAACACCGTGGACCTGGGCGAGTCCGACTACCTGCGCATGGTCCTGAAGAAGACCTGCTGGTACACCACCATCTACCCGATGCGCATTGGGGCCCTCATCGGCACGCGCGACGGTGTGGACCTGGATCGCTACCTCCACTTTGGCTTCTTCGTGGGCGCCGCCTTTCAGATCCAGGATGACCTCCTGAACCTCGTGGGGGATGCGGCGCGCTACGGCAAGGAGCTCAACGGTGACCTCTGGGAGGGCAAGCGCACGCTGATGCTCATCCACCTGCTCAACGCGGCGACCTCCGACGAGCGGGAGCGGCTCACGCGTGTGCTCGGGATGCCGCGAGCGGCGCGGACCGTGGAGGAGGTCCAGTGGATCCGCGAGCGGATGGAGCGGTATGGGTCCATCGACTACGCGCGACAGGTGGCCCACGGGCTGGCCGGGGCGGCCCTCCATGAGTTCTCGCTGGCCTTCGCCGACCTGCCGGATTCGCCGGACAGGGCCTTCCTGGAGGCCCTGCCCACCTGGGTCATCGAGCGGAACTGAGACGCGGGTCGCTCACTTCGTGACGAGCTGGAAGGGCTGGCCCTCCGGCACGTGCTTCATCGCCACGGAGTTCATGCAGTAGCGCAGCCCGGTGGGCGGCGGACCATCGGGGAAGACATGTCCCAGGTGGCCATCACATCGGCCGCAGCGCACCTCGGTGCGGACCATTCCGTACGAGACGTCCCGGTACTCGGTCACCGAGTCGGCCTGGAGGGGTTGGGTGAACGAGGGCCAGCCGGTGCCCGACTCGAACTTCGTGCCCGCCTTGAAGAGCGGGTTGCCGCAGCCGGCGCAGACGTATGTCCCGGGGTCCTTCGTGCCGACGAAGCAGCCGGTGTGGGGACGCTCCGTGCCGTGGTGCCGCAGCACCTGGTATTCCTCGGGTGTCAGACGCTTCCGCCATTCCTCGTCACTGAGGACCAGTTTGTCGACCATGCCGACATCCTGCTGTCCGTCGCCCTCGGGTTCAATCGTTCCGAGGGGGTGGCGCCAGGGCGTTGACACATGGACGGTGCGTGCCCATCCTGGGCGCGCGGCTCGCGCGGACTCCAGCTTGCGCGGCGGGAGGTGTGCCATGGGACGTGTGCGAAACGGTGTCTCGGGTCTCTCCACGTCGCCGACCGTGTGACCGGGCGCGTTCCGTCTCCTCGTTGAACGGACCCGCTGACTCCGGCGCTCGCGCGCCGACGTGGAGCTTCGTCTTCTCCTGAATCCAGGGAACCGTTCGCTCCATGAGCTCGAAGCATCGCCGTTCGCGTTTGTCCGAAGAAACGTCCATTCCGGCGCGCCATCTGCGCGTCCAGTCCGCCCTCTTCGAGGAGGTGTCCCTCCTGTTCCGAGGCGAGCTGTCCGACCCGCTGCTCGAAGGCGTCGTGGTGACGACGCTCGAGCTGTCCCCGGACGGCCGCCATGCTCGCATAGGCTTCACCCTTCCTCCCGAGCGCCAGGAGTCCGGGCCCGCTCCCGTGGAGGAGGCCCTCGAGCGCGCGAGTGGCTTCATCCGCTCGCAGCTCGCGCTCGGCCTGAACCTCAAGCGCGTGCCGAACCTGCGCTTCGTCTGCGTGGGCGTGGCACCCGGCATGGTGCCGGACGAGGAAGGGGGTGAGTCATGATGCCCCGGGTGCTCGAGAGCCCGCCGGGGGCCCTTCCCATCCTCGCCTGGGCGCGCGAGGTGCCACCGGGAGCGGTGAAGCAGCTCCAGCACATCGCCAGCCAGCCCTACGTGGTGGAGCACGTGGCGGCGATGCCAGACGTCCACGTCTCGCAGGGCGTGGCCGTGGGGACCGTCTTCGCCACCGAGCGCACCGTGGTCCCGGGCGCGCTGGGAGGGGACCTCGGGTGCGGCGTCAGTGCCCACCGCTTCGCCTTCCCGGCCGCGTCGCTCGGGAGGGGGGAGCTCGAACGGCTGCTGGCGGCCCTGGCCCGCGGGGTGCCGGTGGGGGATGCCCTCCACCGGGGGGCGGGCCTGCCGCTGCCGCCCGAGCTCCAGACGGCACTCCTCTCCACCCACCGGCTCCAGAAGGACTGGGAGCGCCTCGCGCCGAGGCATCTCGCCACGCTGGGGGGTGGCAACCACTTCCTGGAGCTGGACCGGGACGCCGGGGGAGACCTGTGGCTGCTCATCCACACGGGCTCGCGGGGCATTGGCGGGGCCATCGCCTCACACCACCTGCGGGTAGCGGCCACGAAGGGGGAGGGTTTGCTGCCGGGCCTGCGCACCGACACGCCCGAGGGCGCCGCCTGCCTCGCGGACATCGAGTGGGCCTGCCGCTTCGCCCGTGCCAACCGCGACACTATCGCGGCGCGCGCGGTGGAGGTGCTGGCCGAGGCGCTCGGGTGCGAGCCGAAGCCGGGCGTGGATGTCCACCACAACCACGTGGCGCAGGAGACGCACCTGGGCCGGGTGCTGCTCGTCCACCGCAAGGGCGCGGTGGGGCTGGCGCCAGGGCAGACGGGCATCATCCCCGGCTCGATGGGGACGGCCTCGTACCTGGTAGAGGGCAGGGGAGAGCCGCGGGCCTTCGGCTCCTGCTCGCACGGAGCGGGCCGGGTGCTCACGCGCGGGGAGGCCCGGAAGAGCATCCGCCCGGCGGCGCTGGAGCACGCGCTGCGCCGGGTGGTGTTCGACCGGGGCCGGGTGGATGATCTGGTGGAAGAGGCACCGGCGGCCTACCGCGACATCGCGGAGGTGCTGGAGGACGAGGCGGAACTGGTGACGCCCGTCCTGCGGCTCACGCCCATCGCCGTGCTCAAGGGCTGAGGAGCCATGGAGGCGGCGGGAATCCGGAAACCACCAAGAGACCTGGTGCCCCTGTCGCGCCCCTCATGGGAGAGCGGCCTGGACAGGCATGCCCAAGGTCCCCTTCCTCGGCGGGCTCTCCTTGAGCTCGAGGGCGAGGCCCCCGGAAGGACCGGGGGCCCTGCCCGGCCTTGGACCTACTGCGGGCCAAAACGAAGGCGATACTCGGAGGAGTTGATGAAGCCGCTGATGATTGCGCGGTAGTCACCGGAGGCGTTCAGCGTGTTCAGCCACCAATTGTAACCCGCTGAATCCGGTTGGCGCCGGAGGAAGGTCGTGTAGCACAGGGTGACGTAGGCTGCGTTGTAATTGGGCGAGCCCGGGTCCAGCTCCGGGTGCAGCCTCCGGTTCTCTGGAGACTCGAAGAGAGACCGCGTGAAGTCGACGCGGGCCCTGGACAAGCAATCCTGATTCCCATTGCACGCCTGCAACCAATTGACTCCATTCGTGAACCCTCCGGAGTCAGGCTCGCGCGCAAGCACATCCCGGTAGGCCTGCCGGACGAAGAAGTCCGAGCGGTCAATGGCATTGGTGCCCGCTGGCGTGGTCCCAGCCCCATAGAGGCTGGCGGCACCCTGTCTGTCCAGAGCCGTGAGCAGCCAGGGGCTCGCCCAGGTGCTGGTGACTCCGTTGCACTGGGGGTAGTGCATGATGGATGGGCGGTCATAGGACGTCACCACTCGCCAGGAGCTATCTTCCGTGCCACAGCTGCCGTTCTCGGGCCGGATGTGCTCGTGGCGGAAGCCCAGCACATGGCCCAGCTCGTGCCGCAGGATGCCGATTGTCCAGTTGTTGGGAAAGCTCTGGTAGTTGATGACGAGCGTCCTGTGCACGCAGCCGCCCCTCACGGGGAAGAAGGCGCAGGCGCCATCGCTCGTCCAGGGCCGGACCGAGAAGAGAACGTTGGGGTTGGCGTTGGTGCAGTTCCCATCTTGAGCGGCATCGTAGACGAAGCGCACGTTGGCGGCGCCCTCCCACGCCGCGGTGGCGGCCCACATCTCGGAGCGCACCCGATCCTTCAGGCTCCCGAACTCGTTGGAGACGCAGTAGCGCAGGTTGTGCCGCTGGGTGCTGTTCCAGATGTCGTCGCTGCCGTTGACCCTGTTGACGATGAGCGGCTGCCCTGCCTTGCCCAGCCTCTCGGAGGAGTCGCCCGCGGCGATGTTGGCGTCATAATAGGCGCGCAGCTCGTCGTGGGAGACCGCGAGGTCCCACTCCACCATGTACATGACCTGACCGTCCACCACGCGCGTCGCACGCTTCTCGAACTGCTCCCACGTCTCTCCCTGTGGGGCCTTCTCGATAGGCCCACAGGCGAGTGCAAACACCACAAGGGACAGCACTTTCTTCATGACGTCTGCTCCTTTGGATGAAGTACTGGTTCACAGGTTCTCGCCCACCGGCAGCGGTCTGCTCCCGGCGCGGAATGAGAGGGTTTACGGCTCGTCCCGAGCTTACTTTCGCGGGGCCGAGCAGCTCCCCCCACGCATCGAGTGAGTCATGTCCTCGTGCACCTTCCTTGCTGCAAGGGATGGAGTTCCCTGGCCGGCGCTCACGCCAGCGGGCAGAAGGAGTGTTCGGGCGCTGTTTGTGATGGCGGTGGAGGCGTCCTCGACTCCCATCTCAGCCGTGCCTGCCCAGCCCGAGGGTCCGGGCCTCTCGTGCTCGCGCGGACAGATGGGCCCGGCGCGGCTGTGCTTGCGTTGCCGGGAACCGTTCAGGACCGCACGTTCAACCTGTCGGAATGGGCTGCTGGGAGGGGGCGGGATGTCGCAACCGCCGGATGGCACCGCCTGCTGGAAGGGCTGGTGTTCGCCGGGGCGAGTTCGATGCGAGACGGGCCGCGAGCACCGCGGTGATGGCCAGGACGAACTACCTTCGATGGATGCGCACGTGGGTTTGCCTCCGATGGATGGAACCCCCAGGGGGGCCGGGGGGTGGACGCGGAGCGCACCGGGTGACCCTGCTGGACGTGCTCGCCCTGTCCTTCGAGGACGCGGACCACCACGTGACGCGCGCGAAGGACGGCCTGGAGGGGGCTTGCTCCCTACGCGTCGTCTGACATTCCGGGCCGCTCTTCGGCTCGGCGTTGCAGGTGACGCCTCACGGCACGTTGATCCAGAGCCCCGCCTGCGTCAGGTTGAACTGGTTGAAGGCGATGATCCGGTCGCAGACAGTGTCGTTGATGAAGTCCAGGTTGATGATGTTCGGCATCCAGTTGACGCGTTGGTTGTCGGTGCCGAACGGATAGTTCTGGACGCTGCCGCCGTGGTTGACGGTTCCGCCGACGATGCCGCGCAGCCACGTCAGCAAGAACATGAGGTTGTAGTGAGTGCCGTTGTTCGTGTTGAGCGCCGAGACCATGACGTTCGGCGGCAGGCCGCCCTGCGTCGTGTTCTGCTGCACGTTGCCGCCGGTCATCTGCCAGTAGAGCATGAAGAGGTGATCGCCGTGGCCGTGCGCGTTGCACGCGCGGTTCTTGTGCTCGAGGGTCCGCTTCACCGACTTGTAGTTGATGAGCGCCATGTCGTCTGAGTTGGGGTACTCGCCGCAGGTGAGGAGCCCAGCGCGGCTCGTCGCCTTCTCGGCCTTCGCGAACTTCATCTGCCCGTTCGCTGGGTTCGGGTTCGCGATCGCCCCCGAGTCATAGGCGATGATCGCCCTTCCCCTCAGGTCCCGGATCCTCGTGTTCGCGAGGCCGCGCATGGTGGGCGTCGTGTAGGTGCGCGCCGCGTTCAGGTGGAGTTGCTGGGCCGCGAAGACGGCCGCCCCGGCCGCCGCATCGGTGTGGGAGACGCGCATGATGACGAACTCTTGGTTGTTCGCCGCCAGGTGCGCATCGAGCGCCTGGAAGATGCTCGCTGCGTTCTCGCCCCAACCACCGGCCCCGGCGAACGCATGGACCGTCGTCGGGACGCCGGCCCGCATCTCGAACCGGACGTCGAAGAACCTCGCGCCCGCGGTCAACTGACCGGCGATGTCGAACTGTTGGCAGATGTATCTGCCGGCGCTGGCGAGGCCACCGAGCCCCTTCGGCGCGTTGTGAACGAGGGAGACTCCGGCGTCGTGACTCGCCGGCATCATGATCTGCCGGAGCAGCAGGTTGTTGTTCGGGATGTTCGCCATCCAGTTCGGATTCGGCATCGTGTTCCCCCTGTCGCGGTTGCGCGCGACTCCTGCGCGAGCCCGGAACCTAGCATCCGTGCTCGACGTGACACAACGACACCCAGGAATAGAGAGATGTGAATAAATCCTCGCGCCCGCGCGTCGGGGCCCGATGTTGCTCGCGCCAGTTCCGGCGCGGCGGGGGACAACCATGAAGACAGCGTCGATGGTGCTGCTGGTGGGCGTGGGAGCCGTGGCCTGCGGGGGGGAGTCACAGGTGCGGCGCGGCATCTACCAACTGGAGGCGGTGAAGGTGTCGGACTCCTGCACTCCGGCGCGCCTGTCCGGAGACCTGGGGGAGGCCTCGATTGAGCTGCGGCCCGAAGGCCCGGCCATCACCATCCCGGTGGGCGAGGTCTGGAACACGCAGGCCCAGAGCTGGGCCTACTGGCAACCGACCGTTCCCGAGACCACCGGCCTCACGAAAGAGGTGAAGCCCCCCCGGTGTGACACGGGAGTGGAGCACAGCTCGCTGGAGTGGCTCAGCGACCAGGAGCCCTTGGAAATCCGCTACCGGCAGAGCTGGACGGGGCTGGCGGGGTGCGCTCCGGGCACGGAGTTCTCTGAATGGCCCGAGGCCGACTGCTCCACGGAGACGACCCTGCGCTACAAGCTCGTGGAGGCGTGCCCGGAGCGGTGCTCTCTCCGCTCCACCTGGGTGCTGGGGCAGCCCAACCATTACGTCTGTGATTGCGGCTAGGAGCGGCCCGCCCCAGCGCAACTTCCTTCGTCTCCCGCTTCGGTTCCTGGGCCATCGAAGCCGCATCAGTAGCCGACGTGGGCTTGACCCCTGTCGAGCGCCTGGATGCCGGGCACGTTGGACACCGAGCCGTACCCGCTCGGCGGCGTAGCGCACGCCCGCGATGATGTTGTCCACGGGATTGCGGATGTTGGTGATCGCGACGTGAGCAGTAACGATGTCCCAGAAGCCCACGCCCCCCTGCGGCCCCCCTCCTGGAGGGCCGCTTGGGCCGGCGTGTCTCTCGCTACGGGTGGAAGTAGATGTTGTCGAGGAACATCGTGCCACCGTTGGGCGCGACCAGGACCATCTGGGCCAGGTGGCGCATGTTCGCCAGGCCCCGGAAGTCGCTGGACAGCGTCAGCTCATAGGACAGCCAGGCTCCGGTGGCGAGCGGCGGCGTCGAGTCAGCCGTGAGGGTGGCGGTCCCCTCGGTGTCGTCGCCGCCACCAAAGACGCCGTTGGCCCCGAAGTCGACCAGCTTCACCTGGAAGTTGGTCGTGTTGTCCGGCGTCCACAGGTCCAGGTGCAGTTTGGTGAGCCCCCGTCCCGCCGCGTCGATCTGGTTGGCACCGGCGGTGCCGTAGAACTCGATGCCGACGTAGGTCGCCGAGTTGGTGAAGACGTACTTGCGGGGGGAGGCACTGCCCGCGGCGGTGTTGATGTCGAACGTCGCCCCACCAGACGCGGTGCTCCAGCCCGTCCGCCACGTGTCGACCTTGCTGCTCTGGTCGGAGACCGTGCTCGTGTAGCCGCCCGTCACGGAACTGTGGAGCGAGTACACGGACTCCCCGGCCGGATGGGAGGGCGCGGGAGGCAGCGTGCTGGGCTGGCCCGGCACGCCGGTGACGGTGATGGTGTAGGACCCGCTGGCCGCCACGCCCCCCAACGTGGCGGAGATGGTCACCGGGCCGCCCTCCTTCACGCCGGTGATGACGCCGCTGCTGTTGACCGAGGCGACCGACGCGTCGGACGAGGTGAAGTCGAAGAAGGCGTTGGC
>NZ_DASVSO010000046.1:0-8845 GCF_036388035.1 Archangium sp. | reverse complement strand
TCCGCCGGAATCTTCCACTCGGTGGTGACGTGCGAGCACCCGAAGGTGGGTGCGCAGTCGTAGCGCTCCCAGCGGTACTTCGTCTCCCAGTCCCAGTCGTTGGCCACCGTCACCCACGTCCCGGTGCTCGTCTTGCGCTGCACCTGGAGGTAGGAGCCCTGGCGGCGCAGGTTGTTCTTCGGGTGGGCGCCCCAGAACTTCACGCTCACCGTCTCGCCCCGGAGGTAGGAGGCGCGCGCGTCCGTGTAGACGCTGCCGAAGTTCACCGTCAGCAGCTTGTCGTCGTACACCACGCCCGTCTGCACCGTCGACTGCTCGTTGCGCAGGTCGCGCGGGGTGGGGCCCGGCGCCACGGTGGTGCCGTTGCGCAGGGCAAGGGCCAGCTTGTCCACCTCCTGCTGCACCGCCGCGAGCTGCCACGGGCCGAAGTGGGTGGAGGCACCCTCGTAGTCCTGCTTCGCGTACTCCTCGCGCGTCGTCAGGTAGCCGGCGTAGGCATTGGCCAGGCCGACGATGACCACCTGGTCCACCCCCACCGGGGAGAGCTGCGCGAGCACCGTCTTGCGCAGCCGCCGGCCCACCATGGTGGTGGGCTCGAAGGGCACCGCCACCAACGCCACGTTGCCCAGGCGCACCACCTGGAGCGGCAGCACCTCGGGCGTCCACGGGTAGGGCGACATGGTGCCCGTCTCCAGGGTGATGGGCTTCTCCCCCTGGCACGGCGTGGTGAAGAAGGTGCAGTTGAAGGCGCTCCACATGTCGTTGATGTCCGCGCAGGTGGCGCCCTCCTTGCCGTAGCCCGGGCCGTCCTCGGCGCCGGCGATCATCGAGTCGCCGATGGCCGCCTCGCACGTGGTGCGCCAGACGCCGTCCGTGTACGCGGGCGCCACCTGCACCGAGTCCATCGCCACGTGGACGTGCCGGGAGTCCACGCCGCCCTTCAGCAGCGTCGACGCCGAGTCATAGAGCGTCTTCGCCAGGGTGTACTGCTTGCGGCCGGAGAGCTCCACGCTCTCGAAGTCGTTGGCGCCACCGCCGTTGGTGCCGCCGTAGATGTTGGGCGTCACGTCGCCCTCGTTGCTCTGCGCGAAGGCCGCCACGAAGGTGCGCTGCGCGGTGTAGTTCGTCCCCTTGAGCTTCTCGAAGAGGTAGGAGGCGTAGCCCTTGTTGTCGCCGCTGATGAGCAGGTTGTCGTTGCCCATGGACGTGGCGTGCACGGCGAACCAGTTGATGAGGCCCACCTCGCGCCCGTCATCCCCCTGCAGGCGCAGCAGCGTCATCTTCTTGTCCGTGTCGTGGCCGAACTGCGCGCGCTCGGTGGAGGGGTTGCGCAGGTACGCCTCGGGGGAGCGGTTGATGCTCGCGTCGAGCAGGTCTCCGGAGGCCACGCGGATGGTGCCCGGCGCGAGGTTGTCGGTGGCGCGGACGATGGACTGGTAGATGCCGTCCACGATGGCGTCGAAGTTCTGCTTGTCGTAGCCGAGCACGGTGAGGTTGTAGAGCGCGTAGTGCGAGAAGCCGCCCGGGCCCGAGTGGGTGTGCGTGGCGCTCAGCACGACGTTCTCGTCCGAGTAGAGGGTGCCGTACTTCACGCGCAGCTTCTCCACCACCTGCTGCTTCACGCCCTGGAAGATCTGCCCGACGTCCGCGCTGACGAAGGCCACGCGCTTGCCGTTGCAGGCCGAGGAGACGACGAAGGCGCGCGAGCGCAGGCGCTGGTGGATGCCCGCGGTCTTCTGGTCCACCATCGCGTAGCCCATCATCCCGAGCTCGGCGGCCGGGCCGGTGATGTCGTAGATGCCGGCGCCGAGTTGAAAGCCCTGGTTGGTGGCGCACGGGTCGGTGAGCGCGGCGCTCTGGGTGGAGAGGGAGTCCTCGGCCGGAAGGTCCGTGTCGCAGGCACCCAGGACGAGCGCGAGCGTCACGGCCGCCAGCAGGCGAGGGGAGGAGAGGAAACGTCGTTGCATGGGGACTCCTGTGGGGTGTCCGGGGATTGTCGGCACGAGCCCGCCGGGGTTGCAGCCCCCCTCGTGTCAACGCGGTGCGTCGAGCGTCCGATGGACGCGATCCATGGCGGCGATGAGGTGCTCCACCTCGTCCCAGGTGTTGGCCACGGTGGGGGTGGCGCGCAGCACGCCCTTGTCGCGGGGCACCAGCGGGTAGCCCTGCAGCGTCACGTTGAGGCCCTCCTCGAAGAGGAGCTGCCCGCCGCGCTCCACGTTCTCCGCGCTCCCCACGTAGGCGCTGACGATGGGGAAGGCGGTGTCGTTGTCCGTGGAGATGCCCCTGGCCCGGTAGGCGTCGAGGATGGCGCGCGTGTAGTCGTGGAGGGTGCGGCGCCACGCGTCGCCCTCTCGGGCGTTGAGCTCCAGCCCGGCGAGCGCCGTGGCCAGCGAGGCCGTGGGCACCGGGCCCGACACCAGGTAGCTCGTCACCGTGCACTTGAGGAAGGGCTTGAGCTTCCTCGGGCAGCCGATGAAGGCCGCCAGGGAGGAGTACGCCTTGGACAGCCCCGACACGTAGAGGACGTTGTCGTAGGTGAGCCCCAGGTGGCGGATGACGCCGTTGCCCTTGCGGCCATAGGGGTGCTCGGCAGACGGCTCCTCGCCCAGCACGCCGAAGCCGTGCGCGTCGTCCACGTAGACGATGGCGTCATGGCGGCGCGCCAGCTCCACGATGCGCCCGAGGTCCGGCAGCCGCCCCGTGGTGGACAGCACTCCGTCCACCACCACGAGTCGCACCGTGGCGTCCGCGTGCGCCGCCAGTCCCGCCTCCAGCGTCGACAGCTCGTCGTGGCGGAAGCTGGCGAGCGTGGCCCCCATGTCCCGCGCCAGCCGGCAGCCGTCGTGGTTGACCTTGTGCACCACCTTGTCCGCGAAGATGGCCGCGCCCTTGCCCGTGAGCGCCGGGATGAGGCCGATGCCGATGAGGCTGATGGTGGGCAGGACGAGCGCGTCCTCGGTGCCCAGCAGCGCGGCCAGCTCGGCCTCGAGCCGCTCGTACAGCTCGGGACTGCAGCACATGCGCGCCCAGGAGGGGTGCGTGCCCCAGTCGCGCACCGCCGGGCCAATGGCCTCCATCACCTCGGGGCGCAGGTCCAACCCCAGGTAGTTGCACGAGGCGAAGTCCGCCAGCCACTTGCCGCGCACCTGGATCTTCCGGCCCCGGATGGCCGTGGCCACGTTGTCGTAGAGGCCACTGCGCTGGAGCAGCTCGTACACCTCGCGGTTCTTCCGGCTCAGCACCCGGTCGATGGCCCGGTCGAAGACGTCGGTCATGAGTGGCTCCTCCCCGCTGCGAATTCTTCCGTTTTAACCTTCGCCCGGCTCGGGTGTCCCAAGCCTCCCGGGCCGTCCGTGCCAGGGGTGCGCACCCGGAGTGAAGGGGCTCTCCCCGGAGGGCCATGGAATACGCTGGGGGCTCCCCCGTCTGTGAGGACATGATGAATCGGTTCGTTGGCTCTGCGCGAGCAGACGGACAAGGAGATGGCCTCCGTCCTCGATGAGACGCAGCGGGTGAAGTACGAGGAGATGCGGCGTGAGGAGTGGCAGCAGTCGCGCCCTCGCGGCTGGCAGGGAGGCGGGGAGGGCGGCGGCGACTCCGACCGGCGCGCCGGCGGCTTCAGGAACCCGTAGGCCCTCGGGCCAGGGCTCCCTCGGCGATGAGCGTGAGGAAGCCCTCGTAGGACATGCCCGCCTCCTTCGCGGCGAGCACGCACGGGGCGCTCGGGGCGAGGTACGAGTTGGGCGTGAGGTCGATGAGGAGCGGGACTCCGCCCGCGTCCAGCCGGAACTCCACCCGGCCCCAGTCCCTCCCGCCCACGAGCCGGAAGGCCCGTACGCACAACTCCTCCACCGTCTCGTGTCGGCGCCACGGTGAGGCGGGCTGCCGCGTGGGGACGGGCCGGCGCCAGCGCTCGTCCCTCGCGAGCAGCGGCGCGTCCCCGGACAGGCCCGGCTGCGTGAACCACTTCGCGTCGAAGGTGCGCATCCGCAGGTAGCCCTCGGGCAGGTCCACGAAGGTCTGCTCCATGATGGGCAGCGCACGGAGGGGATGGCCCGCGACCGACACGTAGAACTCGCGCCCGCCCACGTACTCCTCCACCAACACCGGGCCCCCGAAGCGGCCGAGCAGGTAGTGCGCCCGGGCCCGGACCTCGGCGTCATCCCAGGCGACACTCGCCGCCTCCAGGCCGATGGAGGCGTGCTCGCCGCAGGGCTTGAGGACGACCGGGGGCTCCAGCGCCAGCGAGAAGGACTCCGCGCCCGCCGTGTCGTGGATGCACTGGAAGCGCGGGGTGGGAATGCCCTCGCTGGCCAGCAGCGCCTTGAGGGCATGCTTGCTCTTGGTGAGCGCCAGGCCTCGCGCGTCCGCCCCGGTGTAGGGGATGCCCAACGCGTCGAGCACCGTGGGCACCAGCAGCGCCGGGGCTCCCTCGCCGCCGAGCGTGTCGCAGAGGTTGAAGACGAGGGGCGGGCGCTCGCGCGTCAGGGCCTGGAGCGCTTCGAGTGCATTCGCGCCCAGGGCCAGCGGGGTGGCCGGACGGCCCGCGCGGGTGAGCGCCTCGGCGAGCGGAAAGGCGTCCGAGTTCTGCTTCAGGCGCTCGAGGTCGGGCGCGTACGGGTGGCGCGGGTTGTGGCGGGTGAGGACGGCGGCGGCCTCCACGTCGTACGCGACGCGCAGGGGGCTCGGGGTCCTCTTCTCCGGAGCGGCGGGGGGAGACATGGTTGGAGGTGCGCTCCCTACTCCTCGAGCGAGGTCGGGGCTGGCGTCGGAGGGGCGGCGGTGCCGCTGTCCGTGGGGCGGATGATCTGGATGATCTCCCGCCGCTGGATGCCACTGCCCTTGCCGTGCAGGCGCTGCTCGTGGCGCTGCTCGTACTGCTGGCGCCGCTGCTCCGCGTAGTCCACGGCGGTGCCGCCATCGGAGACGGTGCCCCCGTCCCGGGCCTCGGGCGCCACCGGGGTCGCCTGGGCCCGCGTGCCCGCAGGGACGGGGATGGGCTTGGAGAGGAAGTTCCGGCGCTCCTCGGGCGGGAGCGCGCGGATGCCGCTCCCCTTGCCCTGCTCCTCGTTGGAGAAGAACGTGTCCTTCAGCTTTTGCAGCGGCGAGGTGGCGGCGTGGGGCACTCCGTCCGGAGTGGGAGCCTCCTGCGTCGTGCAGCCCACGGCACCCACGAGCGCGACCAGCGGCAGTCGAGAGCGACTCATGCCCCCATCCTAAGCCAGCGCGGAGCGTCCGTGCAGGAGGGGACCCTCCGGGCTCGCTTTGAAAAAACTCAGGCCTTCTGGCCCGTCACCTTGAGCGTGTGCCAGGCGATGCGGAACTGGCCCGCAGCGTCCTGGCGCTCCAGGTCCGCCAGGTGCTCGGCTCCCTCGTGGGCCGTCACCCGGCCCTCGGCCACCGCGCGCTCCACCGCGCCTTGAATCAGGTCCCGCACCACCGGGTTGAGGCGCTCGAAGGCGTGGCGCACCTCCTCGACCTGCACGGAGCGCAGCCCGGCCTCCTGGAACAAGGTGGGGAGCTGTCGGGCCAGCGAGCCATGCCGGAAGGTGCGCCGCAGCACCTCCTGGACCTGCTGGCTGACGGGGGAGAGCCGTTGCGTCAGCTCCGGGTCGTTGAAGTCGTTGTCGGTGACGACGAGGAGCCCTCCGGGGCGGGTGACGCGCAGCAGCTCGGCCAGCGCGCGCCGGGGGTCCTCCACGTGCTCCAGCACGAGGTTGGCGTAGCAGCGGTCGAACGTGTCGGCCGGGAAGGGAAGCTGGTGCGCGTCCCCCTGGACGTAGTCGAGCGGCAGCCCGCGTTGCCCCGCGCGCTGCCGCGCCTCGGTGAGCAGGACGTGGCTGGCGTCGAGCCCCGTCACCCGGCCCTCCGGCCCGACACGCTCGGCGAACCACTGGGTGAGGTGGCCCGTCCCACAGCCCACGTCCAGCACCCGGAGGCCGGGCTCCAGGAAGTGCGCCTGCTGGAAGCGCTCGGGGGCCGCGCGGATGACGTTCATCAGCGGGGCGCGTGTCATGTCCAGGAAGCGGACGAAGAAGCTCGGATCCGACGTGTCGTCCACGTCGGCCCACGTGTCATGCCAGGCGGGCCGTGTGCCCATGGAAGTGTCCCCCAGATTGGTTGTCCAACGTGTTGGGGGCGCAGTGTGTCACGTCCGGTCCGCGGGCCGCTCCTCGGGGGGAAGCTGGAGGGGCTCGATGCGAGAGAAGGCGTCCAGGATGGCCTGGATGATGGCGGCCCTCCCGGTGAAGAAGGCACTCACATGGCCTCCGGGGACGTAGCGCAGCTCGGCCCCCCGCCAGTGCTGGAGCAGGCGCAGCGTGGCGGACGAGGGCACGAAGCCGTCCCGGCGCGCGGCCACGAGGATGGCGCGGCGCGGGTTGGACAGCGGGGGCAGCACCGTGGTGGAGGCCGCGGAGAGGAGCTCGGCCAGCCGCTGGCGCGCCGCTTCCGGGCCTCCGGTGGTGCGGCCCAGGGCCTCCCAGTCGGGGAGGGCGGACAGCACGCCCTCGGTGAAGACGGGGGCCGACGAGGGCGAGGCGGCCAGGGGGATGACGGCCGCGGGCAGGGGGAACATGGCGGCGGCATAGGCGGCGATGCTGCCTCCCATGCTGTAGCCGGAGATGCCCACCTTGGGGTGCCCCGTGGCCAGCAGCCACCCGAGCAGCGCCGTGGCCTCCACCGCCGTGGCGCGGAACATGAGCAGCAGGTCCGCCACCGTGCGCACCGCATGGCCCTTCTGTCCGGGCGGGCGGCGCGAGCCGTAGTAGGGATTCTCCAGCAGCAGCGCGCCCACGCCGTGCCGGGCGAGCTCGCGGGCCAGGAAGCGCCGCACGCCGAAGCCCTCGTCCCCGGAGGCGGCCAGGAAGACGCACACCGGCGGGCGCGGGCCGGCGTCCTGGGGCAGCAGCAGCTGGAAGCGCGCCTGCTGGCACGCGGCGGGCAGCGAGCCCACCGCGGCGGGGCTGGGGAAGCGGCCCTCCAGCACGCTCAGGCGCCCCTCACGCCCCATGTGACGCAGCGTCACCTCGGAGAGCTCGGGGAAGGCGAAGCCCTGCGGGCCCCGGGTGAGCTTCTCCAGCAGGGCGTTGGAGCCCCAGCCGTCCTCGAAGAAGCGGGGCTGGCGCCTCACCGTGAGCCGCGCGGCGAGTGCGTCCAGCCAGTGCATGCGGTTCATGTCTCGGGCTCCCGGGAGTGCCGGCGCATCCTCGCCGTCTTCGGGCGGCATTCCAACCGGAGAGTCCAGGGCCACGGTGCGGCGGGAGCCGGGGGGCCCCCGCCGCGAGGGGGCGATGTTACCGCTGCTCGCGCACGAGGGTGTCCGCGGGCTCGGGCGCGTCCGCCACGGACTCCAGGGTGTCGGCGGGCGGCACCGGCTGCGTGGCGCGCATGTAGGCCGGCTGCCGGTTCGGGTCGTCCACCGGGCCCGGGGGCGTCTCCAGCGACAGGGCCGAGACACCCGTGGGCTGCACCGTCGCGGCGGGCAGCGTCTTCGTCAGCGTGAGGCTGTCGCGCACGCTGCCGCTGGCGGTGATGAACTTCGCGGCCAGCGTGCCGCCGTCCACCACCACGTCCAGGTAGCCCACGTTGACGTTGTCGCGGAAGGCCGTCCAGCTCGGCTGCGTGCTGGGGAAGGGGCGCAGGCTGGCGCCACCGCTGCCCACCACCAGGTAGGGGATGCCGCGCGTGCCCGAGGCGGCCACCGCGTCACCCTTCATCGCCTTGGAGCGCTCGTAGTTGTGGTCGTGCCCGGTGAGGACCAGGTCCACCCCGTACTGCTCGAAGAGCGGAGCGAACTCGCGGCGCATCTTGAGCTGCGAGCCGTGCTCGCCGCTCGACCAGGTGGGGTGGTGGAAGTAGACGACCTTCCACGGCTGGCGCGTGGCGGCCAGGTCCTGGGCCAGCCAGCTCTTCTGCGCCGCCAGCGTGCAGCGCTCGGACGAGGCCAGGCCGATGACGCAGTTGGAGTCGAGCGACACGAAGTGCACCGAGCCCCAGTCGAAGGAGTAGTAGCGCTCGTTCTTCTCGGGGTTGTTGGCCGGCAGGTAGAAGTTGTCCAGGTAGGGCTGGCCCTGGTCGGTCACGTACTCGTGGTTGCCCGGAGAGGGGAAGATGGGCACCTCGCGCAGCAGGGCCGCCATGGGCTTGAACATGTTGCTCTGGAACTCCGCCTCGGTGCCGGAGGAGTACGCGTTGTCCCCGAGCGTGAGCAGGAGCTCGCCGGCGCGCGAGGGCTGCGCGAGCAGCTTCATCACGTTGGCCTGCTGCGTGCCGCCCGTGCCGAAGTCCCCCATGGCCGTGAAGTGGACGCGCGTCGTCCCGGGGCCGGTGGCCGTCTGGAACTTGCGCACGCCGGTGACGGAGCCGCACGCCTCGACGACGTAGCTGTACGTCCTGCCCGGCTGCAGCCCGTCCAGCTTCACCGCGTGCCGCCAGCCGGCCACCGTGGCCGTGGCGGTGCGCGAGATGTCCGTGCCCTCGCCAAAGCGCACGAAGGGCGTGCAGGACACGCCGGTGCGGAAGGCCACGAGCGCGCTGGTGGGCCCCACGCTCTGCAGGTACGGCAGGCGCGGCAGGGCCGGCCCCGAGTCCGTGGTGGGCACGTTGGTGGGCGGCGGCGGCGTGGGCGTCGGCGTCGCGGTGTCGTCGCCACAGGCGCGCGCCTCGGTGATGGAGGCCCAGTCGTTGACGGTGTTGCCGTTGACGGTGACGCGCAGGTAGCGGGCCTTGCGCGGGCTGGTGAAGCGGTACGTCTGCGCCTCGGTGTTCGAGGCGCTGTCGGCCGCGTACGCCTGGGTGAAGGTGGTGCCGTCCTCGGAGGTGGCGAGCGTGAAGTGGTTCT
>NZ_DASVSO010000045.1:0-3376 GCF_036388035.1 Archangium sp. | reverse complement strand
CGGCGCGCAGCCGAGCCGCGGGCCCACCGCGCGGACGAGGAGCCACGAGCCGCCGAAGACGAGCCAGGGCGTGGCGGCGGCGGCGAGCAGCTCGGGGGCGAGCGACACCGTGTGCACCACGCGCAGCACCAGCGCGGGCAGCGCCACGTTGAGCACGAAGGCGTTGAGCACCAGCGACGTCTGCTCCGGGAAGCGGCCGCTGCGCCGGGCCAGCGCTCCGAGGACGAGGCTGGCGGCCAGCAGCCCGACGAGCTGGCTCATGTCCTCCTCCTGCCAGAAGCACGCGGCGCGGGGCGTCCCTCTCCGGACAGGAGCGGGCGCTCGCGGTGGATGAGCTCGGCGAGGAAATGGAGGGTGGCGCGCACCCGCGCGTTGTGCTGCAAATCCGGGTGCACCACCAGCCCGAAGTCAAGGCGCCTCCCCTCGCTCCGCCGCCGCCCCCTGGCGCTTCCGCGCGGCTTGCCGCAAGCTTCGCCCCGACATGAAGCACCTGTTGGGGCGACTGGCGGCGGAGGTCCGGGCAACGGCGGGGGGACTGCCGACCACCTACTGGTACCTGTGGACGGGCACGCTGGTGAACCGGCTGGGCTCGTTCGTGGTGCCCTTCCTGGCCCTCTACCTCACGCGCGAGCGCGGCTTCCGGGTGGAGGAGGCCGGCCTCGTGGTGTCGCTGCACGGCGCGGGCGGCGTGCTCGCGGGGCTCGTGGGCGGGACGCTCGCGGATCGCGTGGGCCGGCGCACGACGCTGGTGGCGGGGCTGTGGCTGGGCTCGGCGGCCATGCTGTCGCTGGGCTTCGCACGCGCCACCTGGCACATCTCCCTGTCGGCCTTCCTGCTGGGCCTGCTCGGCGAGCTGTACCGGCCGGCGGTGTCCGCGGCCATCGCCGACATCGTGCGGCCCGAGGACCGTCCACGCGCCTACGGCCTGCTGTACTGGGTGGTGAACGTGGGCTTCTCCATCGCCCTGCCGCTGGCGGGGCTGGCCTCGCGCTTCGGCTTCCTCGCCCTCTTCGTGGCGGACGCCTGCACCACCTTCGTCTATGGCGCGATCGTCTGGTGGAAGGTGCCCGAGACGCGCCCCACCCGGGCCCAGCGGGACGCGGAGCCAGCCCACCGGCTGCCCTCGCTGGCCCCCTTCCAGGACGGGGTGTTCCTCTCCTTCGCCCTCCCCGTCCTCCTCACGGCCATCATCTTCTCGCAGAGCAACGTCACGCTGCCGCTGGACCTCACGGCGCAGGGCATGTCCACGGCCACCTTCGGCACGGTGCTCGCGGTCAACGGCGTCCTCGTGGTGCTGCTGCAGCCCTTCGCCGGCCGGATGATGGGGCGCATGCGGCGCGCCTCGGCGCTCGCCTGGGCCTCGGGGCTGACGGGGCTGGGCTTCGGGCTGCACGCGCTCGGCGCCAACCCCGCGCTGGCGACGCTGGCCGTGGTGGTGTGGACGCTGGGGGAGATCGCCCAGTCGCCCGTGGGCTCGGCCGTGGTGGCGGACCTGGCGCCACCCGACCAGCGCGGCACCTACCAGGGCGCCTATTACATGATGTGGGCCCTGTCCGCCTGCCTCGCGCCCTCCCTGGGCTCCTGGGTGCTGGGACGCCATGGCGGGTATGCGCTGTGGGGCAGTTGCCTCGCGGTGGGGCTGTTCGCCGCCGGCTGGCACCTAGCCGTCGCCGATGCCCGCCGCCGCCGCCTGGACACCCTGCGCCTCACCCGCCCCGAGGTGAGCGCCGCGCTCGACTGAGCCCGGCGCCCTCCCTCCGCACTCCGCCAGGCGGGCCCTGGGAGCCTCGCGGAGTCCCGTGACGCTCAGTCACACTTGTCGGAGCCACCCTTCTGGGGCGTGCAGCCTCGCGAGCAGGCGGAGGTGGCGGTCACCAGTCCGTCCGTGCAGGTGTAGAGGGTGTTCGCATCCGCGCCGGAGAAGCCGTTGTCCGTCGACGCGCCGCAGTAGGTCCCATTCGAGTAACGGAAGACGTGGCCGCAGGGGTTGCCATCGGCGCAGTAGCCCAACGCCGAGGTGTAGCGCTGAGCCACGCAGTTGGAGCATGTGGACTTCAGGCTGAAGACACCGTTGCTGCAGCTGTAGACGTTGTCGTAGCTCAGCGGGGACGTGACGTTGGCGCGGCAGCCATACCACGCCTCGTGGTCGACGATGCCGAGGCCGCAGTAGTCGCCCTCGCCATTGAAGCAGCCACAGTCAGGCAGGTTCGACGGCGGCGGGCTCGCGACCGGCTCGGGGTGGATCCAGCAGAGCACCTTCGACTTCGAGAACCACGACTTCTTCGCATCCCAGCCGGTGCTGCCGGTGGGGTCGTTCATGTTCTGCTGCATGTAGTAGACGTTGTCGGCGTCCATGCCGGTGACCACCGCGACGTGGGCGATCGCCAGGCCATTCAGCTCACCCGAGAAGACGACCAGATCGCCAGGGAGCGGCGCCTGGCCCGTGGTGTCCCGGTAGCCGGGGCCCCACACGCTGTACTCGGGCATGGCCGCCGCGTTCGGGCACATCGCGTCAGCGAGCTCGGTGACGACATTGTCGAGGTTGGGATGCTGGTACACGTCCCGCATGAAGCGATTGCCCAGCTCGTCGCACTGGTAATAGCCACCGCCGGAGGGCTGACAGTAGGCGGGAATCCCCATGAATGTGGCGCCGACGACTCCCACCGCCCCGGGAGGGCAGCCATACACCACCAGGTCCGGGGAGCTCAGCGCGGCCTGGCCGCTGCTCGTCTCCAGGGGAGCGTTGGGCAGCTCGCGCGGATCCGTGAAGCATCCGCAGAAGAGCGTGGCGAGCGCGCAGGCCTGCATTGCAATGAAGCGGCGAGTGGGTCGTGACATGGCGTGGACCTTCTTGACCGGCGGGGTTGAAGACGGGGCGGTCTAGAATGCCGACTCGAGTAAAGAATGGAAACGAGGATTTCTCGATTTCGCATCCAGTGAGCGGATTCGCCTGGGAGAGCCCAACACTTTTGGAGGACTTGCTCTTCGAGAGGCTCCTCATGGCTTTCGCCGATGCGCAGATATGCATTTCCGCCCCTGCATGAAACTCGGCCTTTCAGAAGTCATGGGCGATGCGTTTTAGTATTGAGAAAGACAGCTCAGCGCAGAGGGCATCCCTGACATGGAGGGCATATGGGCGGATTGAATGTGTTGCATCGCGTGCCGCGGGGGCTCGTGGTGGCGCTACTCCTGGCAGCGGGGACCGCGGGGGCCTCGACGCCGTTCCAGCGAGGCATGGTGAGCATCACGCTGGATGACGGCTGGCCGTCGCAGTTCACGGCGGCGCGCCCGGCGCTCAACGCACGCGGCATCCCCGCCACCTACTTCCTGGTCACCGAGGGCATCCGCAACGGGTGGACCGGCTATATGACGGTGC
>NZ_DASVSO010000044.1:0-20532 GCF_036388035.1 Archangium sp. | reverse complement strand
GTAGCCCGAGTCCGTCGCCAGCAGGGCGCGGTGGGCCTGAATCCCCAGGTGGCTGCGCCGCGTGCGTGGAGGGGCCAGTCGCCACATCTCCCGGCCCGTCACCTCGTTGAAGGCCAGGGCGATCCGATCATCCGAGAGCGTGAGCAGCAGCCCGTCCTGCCGCAGCAGCAGTGGGCCGATGTGCAGGCCATCGTGGTCGTGCAGCCAGCGCGCACTCGCGCCCTTGCCCTGGAAGCCACACAGGCGCACGGCGCTCGCCCCGAGGCTGTAGCCGTCCACCGAGGCCGCCACGCCATGCGTCGCCGCCCTGCGCCAGAGCTGCTTGCCCGTCTTGCGCTCGAAGGCGCACGCCATCCGCGGCGACGAGAACACCAGCCCCTGGCGCCCCAGCATCAGCCGCCCCTGGTCCGCGTCCGCCAGCTTGCGCTGCTCCCACAGGCTCTGGAAGCGCAGGCGGCGCAGGCGCCCGGGCACCTTCAGGGGGCGAGAGGCTCCCGGCGAGGGAGCCATGCGCGCCATCGCGGGCGCGCTCTCCTCGGGAGGCAGCACGGCCCCGCGCACGTGCGAGAGGCCCTCCCGACAGCGCTCGCCCAGCTCCACGAGGTAGGGGTTGCCCGCCAGCGCCCGCTCCCGCTCGGCCATGGCCACCGCCAGGGCCTGCCCCAGGTGGAACATGGCCTCCACCAGCGCCTCGCCCTGGAGGGGAAAGGAGCTGCCTCCCAACCGGACCTCTCCCGCCTTCAGGTCCAACACCAATTCCGGACGCACACCCGCGGGCTCGAAGCTGAAGCGCGGCTCGCCCAGCTCCACCGCCCGCGCCAGGTCCGCCGCCTGCCGGGTCAGCTCCAGCACGGTGAGGAAGGGCGGCCCCACCGCGCGCCACGCCACCGGGCGCTCCGGCAGCGACAGCCACACCTCTCCTGGGCACAGCAGCGAGGCCAGCGCTGGGCCCTTCTCCCTCGCGGAGCGACGCAGCACGTCATCCGGATCCTCCAGCGCGAAGCCGAAGCCGGGCACGTTGGGCGGTGCCACCCGCCGGGTGAAGGGCTGCGGACGGAGCTCCTCGGGATGGTAGGCGGGCTCCTCGAGCTTCCTCAGCGCCCGCTCGAGCCCCTGCTCGTGCTCCTTGGACAGCGCCCGGGGGGCCACCCGCGAGATGTCCTCGAGGAAGTCCCGGCCGCACGTCCGGGCCGCCTCCACCAGCTCCTCCGCGTCCAACCGCAGCGGTGGGCGCAACAGCCGGGCTGGCCGCGACAGGCTCGCCACCTGGAGCTCGATGTCCGTTCCTGAACGTCTCAGCACCAGCTCCAGGTGCGCCTCCGCCAACGAGACCTGGGCCAGCCTCTGGCTCCCCGCATGCAGCGCGGCCACGGCCTCCACGAGCGCCGGCACCGCCTCCGCGAGCGCTTCCTCCACCGCCCCGGGCAGCAGATTCACCCCGTCCAGCTCCAGCGCGACGGAATCGTGCGGAGGGTCGGCGGGTTCGCGTTTCCATCGATGTCCGATGCGAAAGCGGATCATCCCTTCCCCATTCGTTGACAAGCCAGAATAGCGATGGCTAGCATCCGCCGCCCATACGGACCTACATTTTTGTAACCGTTCGAAATTATTGGGGAATCGCCGATGACTTTTTATGAGGCCGCTCTCCGTATCCTGGAGAGCGAAGGTCGACCCCTCACCTTCGTGGAGATCACCGAGAAATCGATCGCCGAGAACCTGCTGTCCCACGTGGGCAAGACGCCCGAGCTGACGATGCTGTCGCGGCTCGCGGCGATGGCCCGCAGGACGCGCGATCGCAAGGTGGTCGTCACCGCCAAGGACACCTTCGCGCTCGTGGATTGGGCGTTGCCGGAGGATGCCGAGGCGTTGGCGTTGACGGGAGTGATGGAGGCACATCCAGAGGACAGCCTGCCGCCGCTGCGGCCGGTCGAGCGCCATCCGGAGCCGCGCACGGAGAACGTGCGGGCCGCGGGGCGTGGCACCGAGCGCGGTGGCAAGCGCCGCCGCGAGGAGGAGGAGGAGGGTCGGGGTGGCCGTCGCCGCCGCTTCCCGCCCATGCCGGAGGTGGTGTTCGAGATCCTCAGCGAGTCCGAGCAGTCGCTGCGCCCGGAGCAACTCCTGGAGCGGGCGAAGAGCAAGGAGCTCGCGGGCGAGGACATCACCGTGGAGGCCCTGCTCACCGCGCTGCTGGAGGACAACCAGCGCCGCATCGACGCGGGCCGCCGCCCCCAGTTCTCGCTGTCCAAGGAGACGGGGGAGGTGACGCTGGAGCGCGCGGGCGCGCCGAGCGAGGCGCCGCCGCTGGAGCTGCAGGCCGCGTTCGCCGCCGCGCTGGGGATTCCGCTCGAGGACGGGCGCCCGGTGCTGCCAAAGGCCGGTGTGGCTGGCGCCGCGACGCCCGAGGCCCAGGCCGATGCCGCCCTGATGACGACGGCGCGCACGGCGGTGAAGGACGCGCGCAAGGCCGTGGCTCGTGCGGTGCGCAAGCGCCTGGGCGAGCTGGACGTGGGCACCTTCGAGAAGTCCGTGGTGAAGATGATGCACGCGCTGGGCTTCCGCGAGCTGAAGGTGGCCAAGCGCTCCAAGGAAGGCCCGCTGCTCACCGCGCGCAAGCGCGAGGGCAGCGTGGACCTGCGCTTCGCCATCCGCATGCTCCGGGGCACGCCGTCCATCGAGCGCAAGGCGGTGCAGGAGCTGCGCAAGGACCTCGGCCACTACTCGGCCCAGGTGGGCCTGCTGGCGTGCGCCGGGGACGTGCGGGGCGATGCGCGCACCGAGGCCCAGGCGAGTGGCTCGCTGGTGATGCTGTGGTGCGGTGACGCGCTCGGCGAGAAGTTCCTCGAGGCCAAGGCCGCGGTGAGCGTCACCACGGTGGAGCTGTACGACGTCGACGAGCGCTTCTTCGAGGTGGCGAAGCTCGAGGCCGAGGAGGCCCAGAAGCGTCGCGAGGAGCGCCAGCGCGAGAAGCAGGCGCGCGAGGAAGGGGAGGAGGGCGCCGAGGAGACCGGGACGCGCGAGGCCCGCGAGACCGAGTCCACCGAGGAGTCCCCCGCGCCGTCCCGCCGCGAGGAGCGCCAGCGCGCCCGCGAGGAGCGGCGTCGCGAGCGGCAGGCCCGTGCCGAGCAGGCCCGCGCCGACAAGCCCGAGGCCGCGCAGGCGCCGGTCGCCGTCGCGCCCACCGAGGCCGTCGCTCCCGCCGCCCTCTCCGAGGAGGAGCAGGGCGAGGAGGGGGATGACGAGGGCGAGGACGAGGATCTGGAGGCCGCGAGCGCCTTCGTCGGCGGTGGTCAGCCGGACGTGGGGCCCCCGGGAGAGACCGCGGGTGAGCGCAAGCGCCGCCGCCGTCGTCGTCGGGGTCGTCGCGGCCGGGGTGGCCGGGGTCCCGAGGGGGCCGCCGGAACGCCGGGCGCCGAGGGTGCCGCCGGGGCGCCGGGGACTCCTCCGGGTGAGGCCGTCGCCGCCGCGGAAGGGGCCGTTGCCGCCGAGGGGACAGCCGCCGCCGGGGCGGCTTCCGGTGAGGGCGTCGCCCCCGCCGGGCCCGTCGCCGAGGCCGCGGCTCCGACCGCCGCCGAGGAGGCCGCCGCCTCCGCGCCTTCCGAGGGCCTGGCGCCTCCGGGCGAGGCCATGAGGACGGCCGCCGAGTGGCAGACGCCCTTGCCGAGCGTGGAGAGCGCCGCTCCGGCCGAGGCCCAGCGCACGGCCGCGGAGGAGTCCGCTCGGGTAGCCGCCGAGAAGGCGGAGTCCGTCGCCGAGGGGGCCCGTCCTCCCTCGGAGCCGGCCCCTTCCAACGAGCCACCTCCCTCGGGGAGCGGCTCGCCGGAAGGCGGGACGACCTGACGTCTTCGCGCTCTCCGTGGGTGAGGGGAGCGCGAGAGTGGGCTAGGGTAGGCCGGTATGAAGCCCGGCCTGCTCATCGTGGTGGTGGCCTTGATGCTCGGCGCCTGCCGTTCGCGGGAGCCGCTCCTGCCGGTGGAGCACGTCACGCTCAAGGGCGCGACGGTGGTGGACAACGGCCTGCTCGGCTGGGGGCCGTCGGACGTCCAGGTGCTCTTCACGGACGCGCTGCGCCAGAGTCGCCGCTTCGAGCTGCTCGAGGAGGGCGAGAAGGACGAGAAGGCGCGGCGGGTGAAGGGGGCCTGGGCCCTCACGCTGGAGCTGCCCTTCACGCGCGAGTCGCTCAAGGACGGCGGCTCCTTCACCTTCGCCGAGGTGGGCGTCACCCTGGCGCTGGAGCGGCGCGGGGCGGAGTCCACGGATCGCTACCAGGTGGTGGGCATCGGCGAGGTGCGGGTGGAGGGCAAGGAGCCCGAGGCGCGTCGCAAGGCCGTGCGCGAGGCGCTCCGGCGGGCCTTCTCCCAGGTGTCCGAGGCCGCGGCGCTCCAGATGGCGGCGGCGGACCGGGAGGACGCGGCGCTCCTGCAGGACTTGCAGTCCTCGGACGAGCGGGTGCGCGAGTTCGCCCTGCACGTGCTGGCGGAGCGGCGCAACCCCGCGTCGGCCCCGCTGCTCATCCGCCAGTTGGAGGAGGAGGACGCGCAGGAGGTGCGCCAGGCCATCGGCGCGCTGGTGGAGATGAAGGCGCGCGCCGCCATTCCCGCCCTCATCGAGCTGGTGAAGGATCAGGAGATCGGCTTCGTGCAGGAGGTCGTCTTCGCCATCGGGGAGATCGGCGGCGCCGAGGCCGAGGCGTACCTCTTCACGGTGGCGCACGGGCATGATCAGCCGGATGTCCAGGCCGCCGCCCAGCAGGCGCTGGACACGCTCTACGCATCACGCAAGCTGGCCACTCCGGAGGCGCGCGATACGGATCGCGCGGAACACTGACACATGAAGCTCTCGTCTGTCGTCGTACGGTGGGGCCTCGGGGCCGCGCTGGCCATGGGAGTCGGCGCGTGCGCGAGCCGGCAGCAGGTGGTCGAGCAGGAGACCCGTCCCTCCGAGTCGCTGGCCGCGTACTACCCGCTGGCCGTGGGCAACCGCTGGACGTACCGGGTCAACGGCCGCGTGGACAAGACCGTGGACGTGGAGGTGCTCAAGGAGGAGGACGGCTACTTCCACGACAGCCAGGGTGGGCAGCTGTCCGTGGATGGGTTCGGCATCCGGGATCGCAAGCGCTACCTGCTGCGCGGGCCGCTCACCGAGGGCAACGCGTGGACGAACGTGGTGTCCGTGTCCTCCACCGAGCGCTACCGCATCCTCCAGGCGGGCGTGCCGTGTGAGGCGCCGGCCGGCTCCTTCGCGCACTGCGTGCGGGTGGAGGCGCGCAACCGCGTGGACGCGAACACCACCCTGGTGAATGCCTTCACCTTCGCCGAGGGCGTGGGGCTGGTGCGCGTGGAGGTGTCCGCCGAGAAGAGCAACGGCGAGCGCCTGCCGCAGACGTGGTTGGAGCTGGCCTCGTATCAGGTCAAGGACGCGGGTCGCTGAGCACAGGGGAGCGGAACATGAAGGAGATCGGCATTGCCCTGCTGGGACTGGGCAACGTGGGGCTGGGGACGTACCGGATCCTCAATCAGCACGCGAAGGACATCGAGCGGCGGCTGGGCGCGCGGGTGCGCGTGCGCCACGTGCTGGTGCGCAACCAGGGCAAGGCCCGCCCCGAGGACGTGCCCGCCTCGCTCATCACCCACGACATCCAGACCATCCTGAAGGACCCCGAGGTGGCGGTGGTGGTGGAGGTGATGGGCGGGCTGAACCCCTCGCGCGAGTACCTCGAGCAGGCGATTGCCTCGGGGCGCCATGTGGTGACGGCGAACAAGGCGCTGCTGTCCTCACATGGCGAGGCGCTCTTCTCGCAGGCGCTGGCGCGCGGGGTGGACGTCCACTTCGAGGGCGCCGTCTGCGGCGGCATCCCCATCATCCGCACGCTGCGCGAGGCGCTCGCGTCGGACCGGGTGGAGTCGCTCATCGGCATCGTCAACGGCACCACCAACTTCATCCTCTCGGCCATGGCGGACGAGGGGGCCACGTACGCGGACGCGCTCCGGCGGGCGCAGGAACTCGGCTACGCGGAGGCGGATCCGACGTTCGACGTGGGCGGCATGGACGCGGCGCAGAAGCTGTGCCTGCTGGCCTCACTGGCCTTCTCGGCCCGGGTGTCCCCCGAGTCCATCCTCGTGGAGGGCATTACCAGCCTCACCCCCGTGGACATCGCCTACGGGCGCGAGGCGGGCTACGTCCTCAAGCTGCTCGCCCAGGCGCGCCGCGCTCCCGAGGGCCTGGACGTGCGCGTCCACCCGGCCTTCATCCCCGCCGCCAGCCCCCTGGCGGACGTGCGCAGCGCCTTCAACGCGGTGCTGCTCCAGTCCGTCGCGCTGGGGGCCTCGCTCTACTCGGGCCGGGGCGCCGGGGCGATGCCCACTGGCAGCGCGGTGGTGTCGGACATCATCGACACCTGCCGCAACCTCCTGGCCGGTGTCTCCGGGCGCCTGCCCCTGCCATGCGCGCCGCACGTGCAGGAGGTGCCCCTGCTGCCCTCGGGCGAGCGCCGCGGGCCGACCTACCTGCGCTTCTCCGTCAGCGACGAGCCCGGCGTGCTGGGGCGCATCGCCAGCGTGCTGGGTGAGAAGGGGGTGAGCATCAACTCGGTGCTTCAGCGTCCCCCGCGCCCCGAGGACGCCCACGCCACCATCGTCGTCTTCACCCACGAGACGCGCGAGTCGGATGTCATGGCCGCGGTGAAGTGGATCGACTCGCTGCGCAGCACCCGTGCCCCCACCCAGGTCATCCGGATTGAAGAGGGGCCAGGCGTGTTGCTCGCCGGGTAGGAGAGCAGCCAGGCAACCGGACGATGCGGCTCCCTGCCGAGCGAGGCGGTTGAAAGCCGGGCCGCTCGTCCCTACCCTGGGGGCCCTTTTCCCCGGAGGGCCTCTGAATGGGTGCGATCGAGAACGCCGAGCAGACGCAGGAGGAGCTCATCCTCGGTTTCCTCGCGGATGGGCGTGACGAGTACACCTCGGGAGAGGCGCTCTCGGCCAAGCTGGGCCTGTCGCGCACCGCCGTGTGGAAGCACGTGGAGTCGCTGCGCGGCAAGGGCTACCGCATCGACGCCGTGCCCGCGCGGGGCTATCGGCTGGTGGACGTGCCGGATCGGCTCTCGCCCCTGGAGCTCTCGCCCCTGTTGTCCACCCATCACCTCGGGCAGAGCATCCACTTCCACGAGTCCCTGCCATCCACCAACGAGGCCGCCTTCCGGCTGGCCGCAGACGGCGCCGAGCACGGCGAGGTGGTCGTCACCGAGCAGCAGACGGCCGGCAAGGGTCGCCGGGGCCGCGTCTGGGTGTCGCCGCCGGGGCTGAACCTGTACTTCTCCGCCATCCTCCGGCCGGAATTGCCGCCGCAGCGGGCCTCCGAGCTCACGCTGGTGGCCGCGGTGGCGCTGGCCGAAACGTTGCGCGAGGAAGGCGTCGACGCCCTCATCAAGTGGCCCAACGACGTGCAGCTCGGTGGCCGCAAGGTGGCGGGCATCCTCACCGAGCTGTCCGCGGAGCCCGAGCGCGTCCACTTCGTGGTGGTGGGCATCGGCGTCAACCTCAACGCCGGCCGCGAGGACTTCCCGCCCGAGGTGGCCGCCACCGCCACCTCGCTCTCCGAGGCGCTGGGCCGGCGCGTCAACCGCGCCCTTTTCACCACCGCCCTCTGGGGCCGGCTGGAGGAGTGGTTGGACCTGCACCACGAGGTGGGCTTCGATCCGGTGCGCCAGCGCTGGAAGGAGCTGTCCTCCACGCTCGGCCAGGACGTGCTGGTGCGTACCGACCGATCGGAATTGCGCGGTGTGGCTGAAGACATCGATGCCGCCGGTGCACTCCTGGTGCGGACGGCGCAGGGCTCGCTGGAACGGGTGCTCGCCGGGGATGTGGAGCAGCTCCGTCCCCGGGTGACGCCGCGCCCCGAATAGGGGCGTGGGGGGGCGGCTTCGCGCTAGACTGGGCGTGGCCATGCTTCTCGCGATCGACGTCGGCAACACCAACACCGTGCTCGGGGTGTACGACGGCAAGCGCCTGTTGGATCACTGGCGCCTGGAGACGAGCACCCGCCGCACCTCCGACGAGTACGGCATCCTGCTGCGCCAGCTCTTCCAGGTGAGCGGCATCGACCCGGACAAGGTGCGCGCGGTGGCCGTCTCCAGCGTGGTGCCGCCGCTGCAGTTCAACCTGGAGCGGATGAGCGAGCGCTACTTCAAGACGCGCCCCATGTTCGTCGGGCCCGGGGTGAAGACGGGCATGCCCATCCTCTACGACAACCCGCGCGAGGTGGGCGCCGATCGCATCGTCAACGCGGTGGCCGCCTACGACAAGCACCACCGCGGCGTCATCGTCGTGGACTTCGGGACGGCCACCACGCTCGACGCGGTGACGCCCAAGGGCGAGTACCTCGGCGGCGCCATCTGCCCCGGCATCCACATCTCCATGGAGGCGCTCTTCCTGAATGCCTCCAAGCTGCCGCGCGTGGAGTTCTCCCGGCCGCCCCACGTGGTGGGCCGCAACACCGTGCACTCCATCCAGTCCGGCCTCGTCTACGGCTACGTGGGGCTGGTGGAGGGCATCTGTACCCGCATGCAGGCCGAGCTCGGCTTCGAGGTGCGGGTGGTGGCCACGGGCGGCCTGGCGCCGCTGGTGGCCACCGAGTCCAAGGTCATCAACGAGGTCGACGAGTTCCTCACGCTCGAGGGACTCCGCATCATCTACGGAAGGAACCACGCCGCATGAGCACCACCGCCGCCTCGCCCCAGACGATTCCCGCCGCACCCCCGGGCTGCCCCATCACGGCCGAGTTCCTGCCGCCCAACATGCGCAAGCACGTGGACCCGGCCGCGCCGCCGCCCCTGCGGATGATGGCCGCCAAGGCCCTGGTGCCGCTGGCGCCCGCGGACATGCTCGGCGCCCTCTTCATGCTCACGTTCGACGCGGACGCGGGCGTGCGCGAGACGGCCTCCAAGACGGCCGCCGCCCTCCCGGATCGCTTCTCCGCCGGCCTGCGTGACGAGAACGTCGCCGCCCCCGTGCTGGGCTGGTTCCTCACGCTGCTGCGCGCCAAGGACGTCTACGCGGAGATGCTCGTGCTCAACCCCACCACGCCCGACGAGGCCGTGGCCGAGGTGGCGCGCGACTGCAGCGCGAAGATCGCGGAGATCATCGGGCAGAACCAGCTGCGCGTGCTGCGCCACGAGGACATCCTGCGCAACCTGTGCACCAACCCCAACGCCAACCCGGCGCTGATCGTCAACGTCTGCGACTTCGCGGTGCGCAGCGGCCTGGTGCTCGCGGACGTGCCCCAGGTGCAGGCCGCGCGCGTGCGCGTCTTCGGGCCCCAGGCCGCTCCGCCCGAGCCCGGCCCCACCGCCGAGGAGATCCTCCAGGAGTTCCAGGACGTCGTGGCCAAGGAGACGCCGGAGGGGGAGGAGGCGGAGAACGCCCCGCCCATGGAGGAGGGCAAGAAGCTCAGCCTCACCCAGCGCATCATGAAGATGAGCATCGCCCAGAAGATCAAGCTGGCGACGCTGGGCAACAAGGAGGCGCGCAGCTTCCTCATCCGCGACACCAACAAGCTCGTCTGCACCGCCGTCATCCGCAGCCCTCGCATCACGGATGGCGAGGTCCTCTCCTGCGCGGCCAACAAGACCGTCAACGAGGAGGTGCTGCGCATCATCTACAGCAGCCGCGAGTTCACGAAGAACTACAAGATCAAGATGGCGCTGCTGAAGAACCCCAAGCTGCCGCTCTCGGTGGGCATGAAGTTCCTCAACACCCTGCGCGAGAACGACGTGAAGGAGCTCAGCCGGGACAAGAACGTCCCGTCCGCCCTCCAGGGCGTCGCCAAGAAGATGATGGAGAAGAAGAACGAGCCCAAGAAGGAAGAGAAGTAGGGCTCGCGGCTGGGGTGAGGGGAGCTCCCCACGGGTTCAGCCCGTGGGGCTCGGGACCCTCGCCCCGGGTGCCTCTCCCGGTGGGGGAGAGGCGAGGGTGCTTCAGGCGACGGCTTCCTCGTCGTCCTGACCCGCGGGCTGCTCCTCGAGGAGCTGCGTCGCGATGGCCAGCGCCTTCTTCGTCTTCTCGCGCAGCTTCTCGTCGGCCTTGATGCGCGTGTAGAGCCGCGCCACGCGCTCCTCGTTGCGCGCCACCGCGTCCTCCAGCTCGCCGATGCGCTTGCGCAGCTCCTCGGACTCCTGGCTCGCCTGGGCCCGCGCCGAGTCCAGCTCCGCTCGCGCCGAGTCCAGCTCGGCCCGCGACGAGTCCAGCTCCGCCCTCACGCCGTCCGCCTCGCCGCGCGACGCCGCCAGCTCCGCGTCGAGCTGCTCCGCGCGCCCCCGGAGCTCCTCGAGCTCGGCGGCCTGCGCCTGGTACTGCTCCACCTCGGCCTGCATCGCCGCCGCGCGAGCCGTGGCGCCACGCGCCTCCTCCTTGGCCGCCGCGAGCTGCTGCTCCACCCGCTTGCGCTCCGCCAGGAGCTGGTCCGCCTTCGTCTGCAGCGTCTTGAGCTGCGCGTCGCGGCGGGTGATCTCGTCCGTCGCCCCGTTGGCCTGCGTCTCCAGCGCGAGCTGCTTGTCCTGCAGCTCGACGATCTCCTGCTCCTTCTGGTTCAGCTCGGTCTTGAGGCGGAGGATCTCCCGGTCCTTGCGGTTGGAGGCCTCACGCAGCGCCAGGGTGGCCTGGTCGTTCTTGCCGACGGAGGCCTTGGCCGTCTCCAGCTCGGTGGACTTGCTCTCCAGCTCGGCCTCGAGCTCCTGCACCCGGGTCTCCGTGGTGCTGGCCTGGGCGCGCGAGTCCTGCAGGGCACCCTCCAGCTCCAACACGCGGGCGCGCAGGTTGCGCAGCTCGGCGGCGTCGGCCGCGGACATGGCCGGGGCCGGCGGCGTGCTCGTGGCGGCGGGGCGCACCGGAGTCGTCACGGCGGCGGGCGGGGTCCGGGCCGGCGTGGGCGGCGTCACCGGAGCCGGCCTGGCCACGGCCGGAGCCGGAGCCGGAGCCGGAGCCGGCTTGGCCACGACGGGCGTCGGCGCGGGGTTCGGCGGCGGGAAGCCCACCACCGTCTTGTCGTCCGTGCCGAACGCGTCCAGCCCGTCGTCGGTGTCACCACCGCCCAGGCTGTCGAGCCCGGAGAAGTCGTCCTCGGGGTTGCTCAGCTCCGGCGGGGCTTCCACCGGCTCCTCGATGCTGCCCGTCACGGGCTGATCCAGCGAGTCGCCGAAGGGGTTGTCGGTGTCGAGCATCGACAGCTCGTCGCCGTGGCTCTCCAGGGGCTCGCCCTCGATGGCCAGCTCCTCGCCCTGCACCGGCTCGTCGCCCAGCCCGTCCAGGCCGCCGAGGGTGAGGCCGTCGTCGACGACCTCGCCGGCGGGCAGCTCCGGGAAGCCGATCAGCGTGCCCACGCACTCCACCAGCGCGTCGGGGTTGACGGGCTTGGCCACGTAGTCGTCCGCGTGCGCCTTCAGCTTGCGGTGCTGCGCGAAGCCGTCCGGGTTGCCGATGATGACGATGGGGATGCCCTTGAGGTCATCGTCCTTCTTCAGCTTGCCGCAGATGAGGTAGCCGTTCTGACCCGCGGAGAGGTCCACCGCGAGCACCACCAGCTCCGGCCGGTCGCGGCGGATCAGCTCCACGCTGCCCTTGCCGTCGGTGGTCTCCTGCGCCGCGAAGCCGCGGGCCTCCAAGGCCTCCCGCAGGGACGCGGAGAGGGCGGTGTCACTTTCGACGATGAGGATGTTCTTGGACATGAAGGGCTGCCAGACCAGGGAAGGCGTGCGCGTCCTCGCGGCGATGCGCGAGGACGGCGGCTCTGGAAAAGTCGCTCGGCGAGGCTATCGGTGCCTACTGGGACCGTCAATCTTCGGTCCCGTCAGACTTCCAGGCTGTCTGGCGTGCCCAGCAGACGAGCAGCCTCGCCGGCGGCGTGCTTCAGGGCTGTAGCGAGACGGGGAGGGCGGCGACGTCGGGCGACACGGGCGGCCGCGACGGCTTGCCGCTCCCGCGCTCCTTCCCGGCGACCATGCGGAGGATGTCCTTCTCGTCGAGATCCGTCACCAGCTCGTAGACGATCTCCCCCTCGCGCCACACGGCCACGTTGTAGCCGAGGCTGGAGCCCACCTGCACGGAGGGCAGGGGAGGGGCCTTCACCTCGCGCTGGGCATCATCGAAGACGAAGAGGCCGATGCGCCTGGCGGGCGCGCCCTGCTTCTCGGTCTGGCTCTCGTAGCTGATGTAGGCGGCGGGGCGATCCGTCACGTTGGAGATGCGCGCGCCGGACAGGGTGCTCCCCGGCAGCTTGGGCACCTGTACGCGGTGATCGAACTTGCCATCGAGCCAGGCCTCGACGACCTCGTGCGAGTCGCCGGCGATCTCCACCGGCAGCTTCTTGGCGTGCCGTCGCGCGGCGTCATCCATGAAGCGTCGGTGCTGCTCCGGCTGGAAGGCGAGCCATGAGCCGCCGGCCGCGAGCACCACCAGGGCCGCGGCGCTCGCGCGCAACCACCCCTGCTGCTGGACGCGCCGCTGCTCCTGGCGCATCCCCGTCTGGAGTCTGGCGCGCAGGGCGTCGGGAGCCCGCGTGGTCTCCACCGCCTGTCGCGCGGCCCGGCGCAGCGACTGCTGCATCCGGGCCTCCTCGTGGACTCGCTGTGTGCAGGTGGCGCACTGGGTGAGGTGCGCTTCCACGTCGAGCCGTTCCTCGGTCTCAAACTCGCCATCGAGGTACGGGTAGAGGATCTGATCCAGTTCCTGGCAGGTCATGAGCGCTCAGGGGGTGGGCGGAAGGTTTGGGCCCGTGGAAATATTTTTAAATATTTCCGGGCCCATGAACCTCGATCTACCCCACCTTCTTCCTGCGACGATATTCTTCGAGATTCGTCGCGGCGCCGGTGGCGGTATTTCCGGTGTTGGCGGCCCCGCCCCCTTCGACTTCATGACGCAGCACGCCAGTGCCCTGGGCGTACTCGCGCAGCGTCTTCTGCAGCAGCTTGCGTCCGCGGAACAGCCGGCTCATCACCGTGCCCACGGGACACTCGAGGATCTCGGCGATCTCCTTGTAGGAGAACTCCTGCAGGTCCGCGAGGATGACCACCAGCCGGAAGTCGATGGGCAGCGCGTCGATGGAGCGCAGCACGTCATCCGACAGCAGCCGGTCGAAGAAGTACTGCTCGGGGTTGGCCGCGAAGTCCGTCGCGTCCCGGCTCACGAAGCGCTCATGCACCGCCTCGCGCTCCACACCCTCCACCACGCTGCGCTCCTTCACCTTGCGCCGGTAGCGGTTGATGAAGGTGTTGGTGAGAATCTTGAAGAGCCAGGCCTTGATGTTGGTGCCCCGCTCGAACTTGTCGAAGAAGCGGTAGGCCCGCATGCAGGTGTCCTGCACCAGGTCCTCGGCATCTCGCTCATTCTTCGTCAGCCTCAGGGCCGCGGAGTACAGGGGGTCGAGATGAGCGAGGGCCAACTCCTCGAATTCCTGTTTGGTCCGGTTGTTTTGCCTGAAGTCCAACATGTCCCCGCCTTCCAGAGGCCCGAAATTACAGGCGATTGAGTCGTTCCCTACCCGGCAATGTATGCACGGGAACATAACGGGCAACAACACAAAGCCCGCCGGCGCCGTCTGCACGGCTGCCCCGGCGGGCGGGAGACATTTAACAAGGGGACTTATTCCCTGCTTTTCAACAGGAGACCCGCCCCCTTGGATGTCGCAGGGTTGACTACCGGCCCTTCGAACCGATGGCGTCGGTGATGGACAGGTACTTGTACCCGAGGTCCTTGGCGACGGCCTCGTAGGTGACGTGGCCGTTGTAGGTGTTGAGGCCGCGGGCCAGGGACTTGTCGCTCTTGATGGCCTCGATGAGGCCCATGTCGGCGATCTTCCGGGCGTAGGGCCGGGTGGTGTTGGTGAGGGCGAAGGTGGACGTCTGGGGCACCGCGCCGGGCATGTTGGCCACGCAGTAGTGCACCACGCCGTGCTTCACGAAGGTGGGGTTGTCGTGGGTGGTGGGCACGCACGTCTCGATGCAGCCGCCCTGGTCCACCGCCACGTCCACCACCACGGAGCCGGGGCTCATCTCGGCGATGAGGGCCTCGGAGACGAGCTTGGGCGCGGCCGCGCCGGGGATGAGCACGCCGCCCACCACGAGGTCCGCCTCGCGCACGCTCCGGGCGATGCTCTCGCTGTCGGAGGCCAGGGTGGCCACGCGACCGAGGAACACGTCATCCAGGTAGGTGAGGCGCTCGAGGTTGATGTCGATGATGGTGACCTCGGCGCCCATGCCCACGGCCACCTTGGCCGCGCAGGTGCCCACCACGCCACCGCCGATGATCGTCACGCGGCCGCGGCGCACGCCGGGCACGCCGCCCAGCAGGATGCCCTTGCCGCCGTGGGCCTTCTCCAGGCACGTGGCGCCGACCTGGATGGCCATCTTGCCGGCCACCTCGGACATCGGCTTGAGCAGCGGCAGCGAGCCGTCGTCGAGCTGGATGGTCTCGTAGGCCACCGCGGCGGCCTTCTTCTTCACCAGGGTGCGGGTGAGCTCCGGGTCCACGCCGGACAGGTGGAAGTAGGTGTAGATGACCTGCCCGTCCTGGATGCGCTCGTACTCGGGCGCGATGGGCTCCTTCACCTTCACGACCATCTCGGCGCGCTTCCAGACCTCGTCCGCGCTCTGGACGATCTGCGCACCGACGCGCTGGTATTCCGAGTCGGGGATACCGGAGCCGACACCGGCGTTCGTCTCGACGAGAACCGTGTGGCCCGCGCTGGTGAGCGCGCGAACGCCCGCCGGAACCATGCCGACACGGTACTCACGGGTCTTGATCTCCTTGGGAACTCCGACAATCACTTGGGATGCCTCCGAAATGTCCGCAACCAGGCGGAAAAAAGTGGGCGGACCCTAGGCAGGGGCCTGGGGGGAGTCAAGACGCGCTCGGGCAAGGAGCCATACGGCACGTGAAAGCGCGCTGCGTCGAAAGGCTCGCCCGGCAGTGATAGTTAACGAGGTCATGACTTTGGCACCGAAACTCCTGTTCGCCGACTCCAAGGGCCGGGTGATGGAGCATCCGTACCTGCTCGCCACCCTGCGAAGCGGGGAAGAGCTCGTTCCCCCCCAGGACAAGCCCATCCCCCTGCCGTCCGCTGGCCGGCTCGTCCACCTGCCGGGCCGTCTGCCCGTGGGGCTCAACCCCGAGACGGGGGAGCTGGAGCTGGTGCGCGAGATGAAGGTGAACGGGAAGACCTTCGTGCCCAACGCCGTGGGCGCGCTGCTGCCCCCGGGCTACACGCGCACCTTCCTCCCCGGCGAGGTGAAGGCGGACGGTCCCATCCTGCCGCAGTGGGCCTATACCGCCGCCGCCTGGGGGGAGGACGGCCCCGTGGCCTGGGCCATCCACACCGACAAGCGCTCGCACTGGGATCCGGAGAAGTACTCCACCCCCGAGCTGAAGAAGATCGTGGACGCGCACCTGGCGCGCTTCCCCGGCAACCGCGTGCTCAAGCAGCTCACCACGTGCGCGATGCTGTACCGGTGCTTCACCTCGCAGAACATCTTCTATGTGCGCGACGAGGGCGCCATCCCCGCCTCGGTGATGTGCAACGCGCGCTGCGTGGGGTGCATCTCGGATCAGCCGGCGGACGGGCCTCCGGCCTCGCACGAGCGCATGGATGACGGGCCCTCCGGCGAGGAGATGGGGGTCATCGGCCGCTACCACCTGGAGAACGCTCCGGGCCGCACCATGGTCAGCTTCGGCCAGGGCTGCGAGGGTGAGCCCCTCACCCGGTGGAAGTTCATCGCCGAGGCCATCCACTACATGCGCGCGCACACCTCGCGCGGCTCCATCAACATCAACACCAACGCGAGCCTCACCCACGGGCTCGAGGCGCTCCTGGACGCCGGGCTCGACGCGGTGCGCGTGTCGCTCAACTCGGCGGTGAAGGACCTCTACGAGGCCTACTACAAGCCGGTGAAGTACGGCTGGGAGGACGTGGAGGCCTCCATCGCCCTGGCGCGCAAGCGGGGGGCGTACCTCGCCCTCAACCTGCTGCTCTTCCCGGGCGTCACGGATCGCGAGGGCGAGGTGAAGGCCCTGGAGCGGCTGGTGAAGAAGTACAAGGTGGACCAGGTGCAGACGCGCCCGCTGGCCATCGATCCCATCCAGTACCTGGAGGTGGCGCGAGACCGGGGCGCGGGCGGAGAGCCCGTGGGCATCCGCGAGCTGCTGCGTCGGCTCAAGGCGGCCCGGCCCGGGCTCATCATCGGCAACTTCGCGCGGGGCCTCGAGGAGCGGGAGAACGCCGCCGGCGGCCGCGGGTAGAGCGGAGCAGACACGGAGGTTTCGGTATTTGAACCTCGGTGTTTACAGGGTGGGCTGTTAAAGCGCACGATTCTGTTATTCCTGGTTCTTCGCAGCGACTGCGAAGACAGAGTTCAACCGTGCGTGGAGGTCCCATCATGACAGCCAGGAGTCTGGCCCTTCGTTGTACCCATTGGAGTGTGCTCCTCGTGGCGCTGCTGCTCGCGGGGCTGGCCACCGCCTCCGAGGCGTCCGCGGCGGGCTTTACCCTCTTCGAGAGCGGGCAGGTCCGACCGCTCGCGCTCTCGCCCAGCGGCAAGTTCCTCTACGCCGTCAACACCCCGGACAACCATCTCGAGGTCTTCGAGATCACCCCTCGCGGCCTCTCTCACCGGTTCTCGGTTCCCGTCGGGCTCGAGCCCGTCGCGGTCGCGGCGCGCAGTGAGGAGGAGGTCTGGGTCGTCAATCACCTGTCCGACAGCGTGAGCATCGTGCGGCTCAACCTGCTCGGGACGGCTGGCACCGTGACGCGGACCCTGCTCGTGGGCGACGAGCCGCGCGACATCGTCTTCGCCGGGCCGGGCAAGAGCCGCGCCTTCATCACCGCCGCCCACCGCGGCCAGAACGCCCCCTTTGATCCGCAGCTCACCACGCCGGGCATTGGCCGGGCCGACGTCTGGGTCTTCGATGCCAACAACCTGGGTACCTCGCTCGGCGGCACCCCGCTCACCCTCATCAACCTCTTCAGCGATACGCCTCGCGCGCTCGCGGTGACGCCGGACGGCTCGCGCGTTTACGCGGCCGCGTTCCACTCCGGCAACCGCTCCACCGTGCTCCATGAGTCCCTCGTGCCCGACGGCGGCGAGGCGGTGGGCGGCGTGCCCGGGCCCAACACCAACGTCGAGGGTGCGCCGGCCACCGAGGTCTCCGTCCTCGTCAAGTACAACGGCCAGGACTGGGTGGACGTGCTGGGCCGCCCGTGGAGCGACAAGGTGAAGTTCTCCCTGCCGGACAAGGACGTGTTCGCCATCGACGCGCTCGCCCATCCGCCAGCGCAGCTCGCGGGCCCGGCCGGCTTCTACTCCGGCGTCGGCACCATCCTCTTCAACATGGCCGTCAACCCGGTCAACGGCAAGGTGTACGTCAGCAACACCGAGGCCCGCAACGACCTGCGCTTCGAGGGGCCGGGCACCTTCGCCGGCACCACCCTGCGCGGGCACCTCCACGAGAGCCGCATCTCCGTGCTGAGCTCCTCGGGTGTTGCCCCGCGGCACCTCAACAAGCACATCAACTACGACGTCTGCTGTGCGCCCATCCCCAACCCCGAGAACGAGAAGAGCCTCGCGCAGCCGCTCGGCATGGCGGTGAGCTCCAACGGCTCCACGCTGTACGTCGCCGCGTTCGGCTCCTCGAAGATCGGCGTCTACTCCACCGCCGCGCTCGAGGCCGACACCTTCGTGCCGAGCACGGCGAACCAGATCGTCCTGAGCGGTGGTGGCCCCACCGGCATGGTGTTGGACGAGGCCCGCGGTCGCATGTACGTGCTGACGCGCTTCGACAACGCCATCTCCACCGTGAACACCGCCACGCGCAAGGAGCTCGCGCACGTGCGGATGTACAACCCCGAGCCGGCGAGCGTGGTGGAGGGGCGCCCGTTCCTCTACGACGCGCGGAAGAGCTCGAGCCACGGCGATTCGTCCTGCGCGAGCTGCCACATCTTCGGCGACTTCGACAGCCTGGCGTGGGACCTCGGCAACCCGGATGGGCTCGTCAAGAACAACCCCAACCCCATCGTCCCGGCGCTGCCCGAGTTCGGCTCGGAGACGACCTTCGGTCAGGACACGCGCTTCCACCCGATGAAGGGCCCGCTGACGACCCAGAGCCTGCGCGGGCTGGCCAACCACGGTGCGATGCACTGGCGCGGTGACCGCACCGGGGGCAATGACGCGCCGAGCGTTCAGCCGGACAGTGGGGCGTTCAACGAGGACGAGGCCTTCAAGCAGTTCAACCCCGCCTTCATGGATCTGCTCGGCCGCAACGCCCAGCTCTCCCCCGCGGAGATGCAGAAGTTCACCGACTTCGTCCTCCAGGTGATGTACCCGCCCAACCCGATCCGCAACCTCGACAACTCCCTCACGCCGGCGCAGCAGGCGGGCAGGGACTTCTTCAACAACACCACGAGCTTCTTCCATGGCTCGTGCGAGTCCTGCCACCGGTTGGATCCCAACGCCAACCCCGAGAAGGGCCTCTTCAAGGGCTTCTTCGGCGCGGACGGGCGCTCGTCCTTCGACGCGGAGCCGTTGTTTCCCAAGGTTCCGCACCTGCGCAACATGTACCAGAAGGTCGGCATGTTCGGAGCGGGCTTCGGCTTCAACTCGGTCGGCGCGGATCCCTTCCTGGGCGATCAGGTGCGCGGCTTTGGCTTCACCACCGACGGGGCCGTCCCCACGCTCTTCCTCTTCAACAGCCGCTTCGACTTCCACGAGCTCCTCAACCAGGTGGGCATCCCCGTCTCCCCCGAGGGCACCGAGATCAAGAAGAACCTGGAGGACTACATGCTGGCTTTCGACAGCAACCTGGCGCCGATCGTCGGCCAGCAGGTGACCCTCACGGCCTTCAACCAGGGCGAGGTGGGCGCCCGCATCGACCTCCTGCGGGCGCGTGCGAGCGCTGGCGAGTGCGACCTGGTGGCCAAGGGCCGGATCGCGCAGGACGAGGTGGGCTTCCTCTACATGGGCGGTGGGCGGTTCAAGGCCGACCGGCAGTCCAAGCCCCTCGTGTCCGACTCGGCCCTGCGCCTGCAGGTCGCCGCGGGCAACGGCGCGCTGACCTATACCTGCACGCCTCCGGGCTCGGGCCCGCGCATCGGCATCGATCGGGACCTGGACGGAGTCCTCGACGGCGACGAGCGGGTGGCGTCTAGCGATCCGGCGGATCCCCACAGCACCCCGTGAGCAGGGGAGGAATTCAGTGAACGAGCAAGCGCGTAAGAGGCGGATCCTGGTCGTCGACGACGCCGAGGCCATCCACAAGGACTTCCGGCGGATCCTCTGCCCGGAGCCGATTGGAGCCAGGGATGCCCTGGCGCAGTTGGAGGATGCGCTCTTCGGTCCGGCCCCCTCCCGGCAGACCCCCTCCACCGCGGTGTTCGAGCTGGATTCGGCCTACCAGGGGCAGGAGGGGCTCGCGCGGGTACAGGAGGCGCTGGACGCTGGCCGCCCGTATGCGCTGGCCTTCTTGGACTACCGCATGCCGCCCGGCTGGAACGGCTTCGAGACGCTGCGGCACCTGCGCCAGGTAGCGCCCTCGTTGCCGGTGGTGCTCTGCTCGGCCTACTCGGACTACTCGTGGCAGGAGATCGCCCACGAGTTCGGTGGGCCCCACCTGTTGGCGGAGCTGAGGAAGCCCTTCAACACGCAGGAGCTCAACCGGCTGGCGCTCACCCTCACCGGGGCCACACTCCCCGGTGAGGGGAGGGGAGCTACTCCTGCCCCGGGGAGGGGTTGAGCTCCTTCGCCACCAGGTTGCCGAGCACGGCGTCCTTCGGCACGTAGCCGTCGGCGCCGGCCTCGCGGCAGATGCGCTGCAACTCCTCGATGTTCTCGCCGGAGCACAGCAGCACCTTGATGCCCTTGAAGAGGCTGTTGCTCTTGATGAACCGGCAGAACTGCTCGCCGTTCACGTTGGGCATGCGCACGTCCAGCAGGACCAGGTCCGGGCGCGTCTGCTTCTTCAGGATGATCTTCGTCGCCTTGTCCGCCGAGTCGGCGATGTGCACCTCGAAGCCCTTGGTCACCAGGTCCGCTTCGATGATGCGCGCCGTCATCTCGCTGTCGTCGACGATGAGGATGCGAGGCTTGCGCCCGGCCGCCGCCGCCATCTTCGCCGCCGACGGGAAGCCACCCGTGGCCACGGGCGCCGCCGGAGCGGGAGCCGGAGGCGTCACGGGAGCCGGAGTGGGAGCCGGAGGCGTCACGGGGGCTGGAGCGGGCGCGGCGGCCTGAGGCGCCACGGGCGGTGGAGCCGAGGGCACCGTCGGAGTCGTGGGAGTCGCCGCCACCGGAGCCTGCGCCACGGGACGAGGCTGGGCGGGCGGAGCCGCCACGGGCACGCGAGGCGCCGTCGCGGTGGGCTGAGCCCCCGCCGCCGTGGGCTGGGCCGCCGGAGCCTGCGCCACGGGACGAGGCTGGGCGGGCGGAGCCACCACGGGCACGCGAGGCGCCGTCGCGGTGGGCTGAGCCCCCGCCGGAGCCGGGTGGGTGCCCGCCGCCGCCGG
>NZ_DASVSO010000043.1:0-2815 GCF_036388035.1 Archangium sp. | reverse complement strand
ACGAGGGCCTGCCCACCGAGGTGGCCCTGCTCTGGGGTCGGCCCGAGGACGCGGCGGCGCTCGGGCAGCTCTTCTCCGGGCCCAACCGGATGGAGACCGCCACGCTGTGCGGGCACCATGTGCTGGCCTCCACCCCGGACGTGCTCGCGCGGCTGGGCAAGGCGTGCGAGGGCAAGAGCACCAACCTGCTCAACGCGGCGCCTCCGGTGGTGCAGGGGCTGCGCGCGCCGGGCTCGGTGTCCTTCGGCATCAACACCGGGCGGCTGCTCGGCACGCTGCTGGCGGATGGGTATTGGTCACAGGTGACGCCGTCGGATTCGAAGAAGCCGCAGCCGCGCATGGCGCCTCCGGAGATCGAGGCCGCTCGGCGTGAGTTGGAGGCGCTGCCGTACATCGGCCTGCGCGGCACCGTGGAAGGCAACCGGTTGGTTCCGGGAGGGTTTGGCTCATGAGGTACTCCGCTCGCATCGCGGCGTTGGCCGCGCTGGTGTGCACAGGCGTGGCGGCGGCCAAGCCGCTCTACATCACCGTCCCCCGTGCCTACGGCAGTGGGGAGCCCGTGGCCGTGGACGTGGCCTTCGAGGACAATGGGCCCGTCGAGCTGCGGGTGCTCAAGCCCGCGGACGTGGACGCCTTCATCCGCGCTCAGGGAGATCTGCGGCGCGCCTACCAGACGCCTCCCACCACGGTGAACCCCGGCAACGCGCTCAGCCGTGGTCTCAACGCGGCCCGCGGGCCGGGCACCTTCCTGCTGTTCGCCCTCAACGAGGACTTCCGCAAGGCGGTGGCCCCGGGGCTTCCCGCGCGTCCGCCGCTGGCTCCGCCTCGCGCGCTGGCCCGCGTCTCCACGGGCCCCGAGAAGCTCGTGGGCATTCCTCCCGGCTTCTCCGTGGTGCGCAGCCAGTGGCTCAACCTGGACCTCGGTGGCTCCGAGCGCGAGTTCAACGTCCCGGGCTTCGACACCTCGTACTACGGCGGCAACTACGAGGAGCGCCGGGTGACGCTCCCGCCGCTGCCCGCCGGCACCTATATCCTCCAGCTCGTCCAGGGCCGTGTGGAGGGGCAGGTGGTGCTCGTCGTCACCGACCTCACCGTGCAGCTCAAGCAGACGGACGGGCAGGTGCTGGTGCGCGTGGCGGGGAGGGACCAGAAGCCGCGCGCGGGCGCGAAGGTGCAGGTGTACCTCGCCTCGGGCAAGGGGCCGACGGGCACCACGGACGACAAGGGCGAGGTGACGCTGGCCGTCCAGGAGCCGCGCCTCATCGCCACGGCCACGTCGGGCGAGGACACCGCCATCGTGGACACGGACTTCTACTCGTCGCTGGCGGTGGCGCCGGACGTGTTCATCTACAGCGACCGGCCCGTCTACAAGCCGGGCGATGAGGTGAAGTACCGCGGCGTGGTGCGCCAGCCGGACACCTTCCTCGCGCGCCTCTTCACGCCGCGCCGGCGCGAGGTGGGGGTGAAGCTCGTCTCGGCCGAGGGCCGCGAGGTGGTGACGCGCGCGAAGGTGGATGAGTTCGGCTGCTTCTCCGGCAGCATGATGGTGCCGGCGGACCTGGGCACGGGCGTGCTGCGCGTGATGGCCGAGCTGGACTCGCAGCCGCACCAGGGCGAGGCGCGCGTGCAGGACTACGTGAAGCCCACCTTCTATGTGGAACTGCAGCCGGAGAAGGAGACGGTGGTGCCGGGCGAGACGGTGCGGGCCACGGTGCGGGCGCGGCGCTACGCGGGCGGAGTGCCCGCGGGCGCGAAGTACGAGGTGTTCCTCTACCGCACGCTGCTGGACTCGCCGGCCTGGGTGGATGACTCGGGCATGGGCGGGCAGGGGAGCGCGGTGACGTACGGCAGCGCCTCCACCACGGAGGGCCGGTTGAGTGTCCCCGAGCGCCTGTTCTCCTCGGTGGCCCAGCGCGGCGCCGAGGAGGACCCGTGGGCGAGCGCCACGACGTTCGACGAGAACGGGGATGCGCAGCTCGAGATTCCAGTGCCCGCGCTCAAGGCGGGCGAGGAGCGCTTCCCCTACCGCTACACGCTCACCGTGCGCGCGCGGGATGACCAGCAGACGTTCGCCAACGCGAGCGCCGCCTTCTTCCTGTCCAAGGTGGAGGTGATGGGCTCCACGCGCTACTCGGCGGCGGTGGTGAAGAAGGGCACCGAGGCGATGCTGGGCATCCGCGCCACCACGCTCTCCGGCAAGCCCTACGGCGCCACGCCGGGCGAGGTGGAGTTCGTGCTGCGCAAGGCCGACGGCACCGAGAAGAGCCTCGGCAAGAAGGCCTTCACCACGGGGGCGGATGGTGCCTACCGCGAGAAGGTGCCCACCTCGGACGTGGGCGCGGTGGTGGCGCGCGTCACGGTGAAGGACAAGGGCGGCGAGGCCTGGACGGGCGAGGACCAGCTGCTCGTCATCGGCGAGGCCGACGAGCCGGTGGCGCAGGTGCCCAACCTCACGCTGGCGTCGCTCTCGGGCACGCTGGAGTCCGGGGACACGGCGCAGCTCGTGGCGCTGCTGCCGGACGGCTGGGGCCCGGCGGGCGAGGACGCGGGCCCGGTGTGGGTGACGCTCACGGGCGCGGGGCTGTACGGCACCCAGCTCGTCGAGCTGAAGGGCCGCACGCTGGTGCACGCCTTCGAGGTGGAGAATCGCTTCGGCAGCGCGGTGTACGCCTCGGTGGCGTACCCGACGGCCACGGGTCGCTGGGAGGAGCGCACGGTGGGCTTCCGCATCATCCCCTCCGAGCGCACCCTGAAGGTCTCCTTGCAGCCCCGGCGCATCGAGGCCACGCCCCTCACCGAGCAGGTCATCGACATC
>NZ_DASVSO010000042.1:0-19947 GCF_036388035.1 Archangium sp. | reverse complement strand
AGCGAGGACAGGAAGATGACGCCGAGCAGCACCTTCCAGGTGAGGAAGGCCCCGATGAGCGCCAGCAGGTACTTGTCTCCCCCACCCAGCGCCTCCTTCTTGAAGATCTTCTCTCCCAGCCACTCCATGCCCCAGAAGATGAGGAACGCGGCCGCCGCGCCGATGGCCGCGTCCCGCACCCGCTCCAGTCCGAGCGGTACCGCCAGGGCCAGCCCAGCGGCGATGCCCGGCAGCGTCAGCTCGTGCGGGAGGATCCAATGCTCCAGATCTATAAAGGAGAGCGACACCAGCAACAGCACCAGGATGAGGCCGGACACCAGCTCGGGGCTCCAGCCGAAGCGGCGCTGGCAGGCGAAGAAGAGCAGCGCGGTGAGCAGCTCGATGGCCGGGTAGCGCCAGGAGATGGGCTCGCCACACGAGCTGCAGCGTCCCCGGAGCCCGAGCCACGAGAGGACTGGAATGTTCTCGTACCAAGCGAGTTGGTGACCACACTGGGGGCAGCGTGAGCGCGGGCTCACGATGCTCTGCCCGTAGGGCACGCGAGCGATCACGACATTCAAGAAACTGCCGAAGAGCAGGCCCATGATGACAACCAGCGCAACGGCCGCTCCCTCCAGCGCCTGATGAGTCACGTTTTCGAGTCCCTTCCTTCGCGAGGAGCTCCGGGCGGCGCAGCATAGGGCGCTCGCGCGGCCCGCGGGCAGACCATTCCTGTCACCCAACTGACGAAAATTGGCACCCGCATGGACGTTTCGCGTCCATCTCCGCGTGCAAGTCCCTGGATCCTCGTCAAGGGGTCCTGGGTTTGACGCTGGCACCGTTCGTGCTATTCCTCACGTCGGCTTCGGCCGCAACCCATCCCCTCACCCAGGGAAATCAATGACCCGTCTGTTCGCCCGGAAGAACCGTGGCTTCACGCTCATCGAGCTGATGATCGTTGTTGCCATCATCGGCATCCTCGCCGCCATCGCCATCCCGAACTTCATCAAGTTCCAGGCTCGCTCGAAGCAGGGTGAGGCCAAGGCCAACCTGAAGGCCTGGTTCACCACGCAGCGCGCGTTCCTCCAGGAGAAGGACCGCTACGAGTCCGACATCAAGATCGTCGGCTATGCTCCTGAGCGCGGCAACCGCTACGCTTACTACTTCTCCAGCAGCCCGACCTTCGAGATTCGTGGCGCGGCTGGCATCTCCGCCCTGACCTCCGCCACCGCCATCACGGTGGACACCGGTAAGTTCAACGGCGCCCGCACCAACCCCCCCTACAAGCCGATCACCCTCGGCTTCGCGGCCGGTGGCGGTGATGACCCGGCGAAGCCGGGCCGTTCCGCGACCTGCCCCGGCTGCAACATCGACGCGTACGCCGCCGGCAACGTCGACAACGAGGCCACTGGCTACGACACCTGGTACATCGCGACCAAGGACGCCACGGGCACCGCGGTGTGCGGCAACGGTGACGAGGCCATGGCCGTCGCCGGTACCCCGTACCTGAACTACAACGACGTGGACTGCGACAGCCCGTGATTCACGGTGCTAGTCGGCTGCTGTTCGGCCTCTCTAGCTGCTAGCAGTTGATCAGAAAAGGCATCCGGGCATAAACCCGGGTGCCTTTTTTGTTTTGGTGCCGCCCCTATGATGTCGCGCTCTTCCCTGCCCGCCCTCTTGGTTGGCTTCGCCAGTTTGATCAGTCTCGCGCTGCTCGCGACGCCTCCCCGCAAACCGCCCCGTGGCCCCCACCAGGAGCCCCTCCTGCCCCGGCAGGAGCTGCTGTACATGGCGGGTCGCGGTCACCTGCAGATGGTCGCGGACTACTTCTGGCTCCAGGTCATCCAGGCCACCGGCAGCGCGCAGAAGGCCGAGGAGTACCGCGACGTCTACGGCTACGCGGACCTCACCACGGACCTGGATCCGAAGTTCGCCTTCGTCTACCCGTTCGCCGCCGGGGTGCTGCCCACCAACCTCGGGCGCGAGACCTGGGTCAACACCGAGCAGTCCACCCGCTTGTTGCGCAAGGGTCTGCCGCTGTTCCCCGACGACCTCGAGATGAACGTCCTGCTGGCCTACAACCTGAGCACCTACCACCAGCAGTACAAGGAGGCCGCCCAGGTCCTGGAGCATGCCTCGAAGCTGCCAGGCGCCCCCGCCTATCTGCCCGCCCTGGCCACCCGCCTCTATGCCCAGTCAGGCGAGGTGAACGCCGGCCTCGCGCTGGCGCGCTCCCTGGCGGACTCGGCGGAAGATCCGGCCACCCGCGAGACGTTCCTCCAGCGCATCCGTGACCTGGAGCTGGAAGCGGAGCTGCGGCGCGTGGATGCCGCCATTGGCGAGTACCGCCAGCAGTTCGGCGTGGCTCCGCCCGACGTCGACACGCTGCTCTGGCTGGGCTTCTTGGATCCGCCCCCGCAGGACCCCCAGGGCGGTGGCTTCGTCATCGGTTACGACGAGCGCTCCTACTCGGAGACGCAGAATCGGCGCCTCGAAATCTTCACCCCGTACGACCGGGGCTATCAATGGAACCGGTAGGTAGAGCAGAGATGGACACGAACACCCCCTCTCCCATCGAGATCCGAAACCTCTCCAAGACGTATCGGCTCGGCTTCTTCATGAACCGGCAGGTCCGCGCCCTCCAGTCGCTGGACCTCTCCATCATGCCGGGGCAGGTGTATGGCCTGCTGGGCCCCAACGGCGCCGGCAAGTCCACCACCATCAAGATCCTCATGAACCTGGTGCAGCCCTCCGGGGGTGAGGCCCGGCTCTTCGGCCTGGCGCCGAACAACCGCGAAGCGCGCCGGCGCGTGGGCTACGTGCCGGAGAACCCGGCGCCCTACGAGTACCTCACGGGTCGCGAGTTCGTCACCCTGTCGGGACGGCTGACGGGGATGAGCGGCAAGGCGCTCGATGACCGGGTGAACGAGGTGCTCGGCATGGTGCAGATGACGCGCGCCGCCAACCTGCAGATCCGCCGCTACAGCAAGGGCATGGTGCAGCGTGTGGCGCTGGCGCAGGCGCTCGTCTCCAAGCCGGACCTGCTCATCCTGGACGAGCCCACCTCGGGCTTGGATCCGGTGGGCCGCCGGCAGATCCGCGACCTCATCCTCGAGGAGCGCCACCGCGGCACCACCGTGCTCTTCTGCACGCACATCATCCCGGACGTGGAGGCGCTCTGCGACCGCGTGGCGGTGCTGGTGGGCGGACGACGCGTGCGCGAGGGCAGCGTGGCGGAGCTGGTGAGCTCGCAGGCCACCCACATGGAGCTGACGGTGGAGGGGCTGCCGCTGGAGCGCATCCAGGCGCTGGGCATCGAGCTGGAGAATGCCCGCCGGTTGGAGAACCGGGTGCTGCTGCGCGTGCGGGACGCGGATGCGCAGCCGCTGCTCAAGCGGACGTTGGAGCAGGGGGGACGGGTCACCCAGCTGCAGCCCGCCCGTTTCTCGTTGGAAGAACTCTTCCTGCGCGCGCTCGAGGAGGCGCGGCAGGGTCCCGTTGGAGGGGAGATTTCGTGATGGGACCGTTCATTGCCCTGGCGTTCAATGGTTTCCGGGAGGCCCGGCGCAACCGGGTCACCCTGCTGGTGGCCATCTTCGCGCTCGCCATGCTGCTCTCCACCACGCTCGTGCTGGAGGTCACGGTCAACACGTTCGACCGGGTCCTCACCGACGTGGGCCTGGGGGCCATGAGCCTGATGCTGGTGCTGCTCACCATCTTCCTCTCCAGCGGGCTCATCTCGCGGGAGATCGAGCGGCGCACCATCTTCCTCATGGTGTCCAAGCCCATCTCGCGCGGCGCCTTCCTGGTGGGCCGGCTGCTGGGCAACATGCTCACCGTCACGGTGCTGCAGGCCGCCATGGCCGCGCTCTTCTTCCTGCTGATGCGCTTCTACAACAGCCCCATCACCCCCGCGCACCTGACGGCGATCGGGATGCTGTGGTTCGAGCTGTGGCTGCTCAGCGGCGTGGGCTTCCTGATGTCCAGCTTCTCCAGCCAGATGGTGTCCGCCTTCGTCACCGTCAGCGTCTACTTCGCCGGGCACCTGGCCTCGGACATCTACAAGCTGGCCGGCAAGTCCAAGAGCGGCGCGGTGCAGGAGCTGGGCAAGTTCGTCTACTACCTGCTGCCGGACCTCTCGAAGCTCAACTACCGTCCGCATGCGACGTACAACGCCGCCATCTCGGGCACGGAGTTGCTGACGTCCGCCGGGTACGCCATGGCCTTCACCGGCGTGCTGGTGTCGCTGGCCGTCGTCCTCTTCAACCGCCGCGACTTCCGCTGAAGTGCCCCGCTCGGGGCGGCGAGGCTCAGCCCTCGTCGTCCCGCTCGGACAGCCCGTGCTTGGCCAGGCGGTAGCGGAAGGAGCGGAACGTCAGGCCGAGCAGCTCCGCCGCCCGTGTCTTCACGCCGCCGGACTGCGCCAGGGCCGCCCGCAGGTAGCGCTGCTCGGCATCATCCAGGTGGTGCTCCAGCGAGAAGCCCGGGACCAGGGCCACGTCGCCGCCCGTGGGCTGGGCCACGGCGGGAGGCGCCGACTCTCCCCGAAGCGAGGGAGGCAGCGAGCCCAGCGTCAGCACGTCTCCATCCGCCAGCGCCGCCGCGCGCTCGACGATGTTCTCCAGCTGGCGCACGTTGCCGGGGAAGGCGTAGGCGGACAGCACCGCCAGCGCCTCCGGTGAGAAGCGCAGCCCCGGCCGCCCCAGCTCCTTGCGCTGCCGCTCGAGGAAGTGCTCGGCCAGCAGGGGGATGTCCCCCGCCCGCTCGCGCAGGGGCGGCAGCTCCAACGTGATCACGTTGAGGCGGTAGAAGAGATCCTCCCGGAAGCGCCCCGCCTTCACCTCGGCCTCCAGGCGCCGGTTGGTGGCCGCCACCACGCGCGCATGGAAGGGCACCTCGGCCGAGCTGCCCACCGGCTTCACCTTCCGCTCCTGCAGCACGCGCAGCAGCTTCACCTGGGTGGCCTGCGGCACCTCGCCAATCTCGTCGAGGAAGACCGTCCCCTCCCCCGCGTGCGCGAGCAGGCCCGGCCGCTCGTGCGTGGCACCGGTGAAGGCCCCCCTCACATGGCCGAAGAGCTCGCTCTCCAGCACGCCCTCGTTGAGGGCCGCGCAGTTGACGGGAAGGAAGGGCTGGCCGGCGCGCGGGCTCTTGAGGTGCAGGGCCTTGGCGATGAGCTCCTTGCCCGTTCCACTCTCCCCGTGGATGAGGACGGTGGAGCGCGTGGGCGCCACCTTCTCCACCAGACTCCACACCGCGCGCATGCGATCGCTGCGCCCCACACCCACCATGCCCACCCCGGGCACCAGGTGCTCGCGCAGCGAGACGTTCTCCTGGCGCAGCGTGCGCTTCTCCAGCGCCTTCTGCACCAGCAGCTTCAGCTCCTCGTTGTCGAAGGGCTTGCCGATGTAGTCGTACGCCCCCTCGCGCATTGCCTCCACCGCCGAGGCCGCCGTGCCGAAGGCGGTGATGACGATGACCTCGGGCGGGTCCGCCAGCGCCCGCGCGGCGCGCAGCACGTCCATGCCGCTCTGCGAGGGGCCCAGCTTCATGTCGGTGACCACCAGGTCCACCGGCGTCGCCGAGCCCAGCACCGCCCTGGCCGCCTGCACCCCCTCCGCGCACGTCACCTGGTAGCCCGCTCGGGTGAGCAGCACCTCCAGGAACTCGCGCATCGACAGCTCGTCATCCACCACCAGCACGTGCACGGCCACGCTCTCCCTTCCCCTCAACCCCGCAGTGGTAGCTGGATGAGGAACTCAGTGCCCTCCTGCGGGGAGGAGCGTACGCGGATGTTGCCACCATGCGCACGCACGATGGAGTACGCCGTCGACAAGCCCAGCCCGGTGCCGCCCTCCCGGGTGCTGAAGAAGGGCTCGAAGATGCGCGACAGGTCCGCCACGGGAATACTGCCCGCCGAGTCCCAGATGCGCAGCAGGGCCAACTCCTCCTCCTCGACCTCCAGCGTCACGCGCACCTGCCCGCCCCGGCCCGCGGCCTGGAAGGCGTTGCGCAGGACGTTGATGAGCACCTGCCGGAGCTGATCCGGATCCACCGGCACGCGCACGGGCGCCAGGATCATCTCCACCTGGACCTCCTGGGCGATGGGGTCCACCCGCAGCATGTCCACCGTCTCGGCCACCAGCACCTCCAGCTCCAGGCGCTGCAGGCTCGGAGGCGGCGGGCGAGCGAAGCGCAGGAAGTCGTCCACCAGCTTGGAGAGCCGGTCCGACTCGCGCAGGAGGATCTCCACCAGCTTGGCGGAGGTGGGGTCCGTCGTCCCGGGCTCTTGCACGAGCAGCTGCGCCGAGCCCCGCATGGCGGCCAGCGGGTTGCGGATTTCATGGGCGAGCTGGGCGGACAGCGTCCCCAGGGCCGCCAGCCGGTCCGCGCGCTTCAGGTCCTCCTCGATGCGGCGCAGCTCGGTGAGATCCTGGAAGACGATGAGCGTGCCCCCTCCCCCCGGTCCCTCCAGCCCCGTCACCGTCAGCCCCAGCGTGCGCATGCCGGCGGTCGTCTGCACCGTCATCTCCCGGCGGCGCAGGCGGGCGTCCGGCCCCAGCGCCCCCGGCAGCACCGCCTCCACCAGGGTGCCCGGCGCCAGCCGGGGCTCCAGGGCCAGGATGGCGGAGGCGGCCCGGTTGACGAAGGTGACGACGCCCGCCGCGTCACTGGTGATGAGCCCCGAGGGCATGCAGGCCAGGATCTGCCGCTGCAGGGTGTCCAGCTTCTGGAGATCCGCCTCGCGCTCGGAGAGCTGGCCACCGGCGGCCGAGAGCTGACGCGACAAGTAGCCCGCCAGCACGGCCATGAGGAAAAAGGCCAGCAGGTTGCTGATCAGCAGGAAGAGGATCCGCTGCCGGCTGAGCGGGGCGATGCCCAGGGGCGGCTCCATCCAGCCGTACTTCACCGCCATCAGCAGCAGCGTGTAGGCGACCGCCCCGGCCCCCGCGGCCACGAGCGCTCCGCGACCATCCAGCAGGATGCTCGCGCCGATGACGGCCAGCAGGTAGGTGAAGGTGAAGGGGCTGTCGCCGACGCCCGTCAGGAAGACGAGCATCGAGGCGACGACCAGGTCGCCCGCGACCTGCACCACCGCCGCCATCCGGTCCACCCCGCGGCCCCCGCGCAGCATGAGGCCGTAGACCAGGGTGAAGACGTAGACGAGCCCGATGACCGCGAAGGACAACATGTCCGCGCGGCTGGGCTCCTCGATGGGCTGGAGGAAGAGCCGCGCGGCAACGGCCACCAGCGACAGGCTGGTGGCCACCGTGCGGAACACGGTGAGCCAGACCAGCCGGGTGCGGAGCGTGTCCGCCTCCGGCCGGCCGGCGAGGACCAGCCCGCCGACGCTACTTGACGGCACCGGCGATGGCGAAGATGGGCAGGTACATCGAGATGAGGAAGCCACCGACCACGCCGCCGAGGAACACCATCATCAGCGGTTCGATCATCGCCGTCATGCCCGCGACCGCCGTGTCCACCTCGTCGTCGTAGAAGTCGGCGATCTTGTTGAGCATCGTGTCCATGGCGCCCGTGGCCTCGCCCACGCCGATCATCTGCACCACCATGGGCGGGAACACCTTCGTCTCCAGCAGCGGGCCGGCGATGTTCTTGCCCTCGGCGATCTTCCCGCGCACGTAGTAGATGGCCTCTTCCACCGAGCGGTTACCGGCCGTCTTCGCGGTGACGTCCAACGCGTCCAGGATGGGCACGCCCGAGGAGATCATCGTGCCGAGCGTACGGGTGAAGCGCGCCACGGCCACCTTGCGGATGACGGGCCCGATGATCGGTGCCATCAGGAACATCTTGTCCAGGAAGCGTCGTCCCTGGGGGTGGCGGTACGTGTACGTGAAGGACACCACGATCGTCACGATGATGGCCAGGGCGTGCAGGATGTAGTTCTGCAACCACTCGGACAAGTCCACGACGAACTGGGTGGGCGCGGGCAGCGCCTGACCGAAGTCCGAGAACATCTTGGCGAACGTCGGCGTCACCTTGAGGAGCAGCAGCGCCGTCACGCCGAAGGCCACCAACAACACGATGGCCGGGTAGGTCATCGCGCCCTTGACCTTGCGCTTGAGCTTCTCGTTCTTCTCGCGGTAGGCCGCGAGCCGGTTGAGGATGTTGTCGAGAATACCGCCGACCTCACCCGCCGCGCACAGCTGCACGAAGAGCTCGTCGAAGACCTTGGGGTGGTCTCCCAGCGCGTCGGCGAAGGTGGAGCCCTGCTCGACCTTGTTCTTGATGGCGAACACGACCTTGCGGAAGGCCGGGTTGTCCATCTGGCTGCCGAGGATGTCCAGGCACTGCACCAGCGGCAGACCCGCGTCGATCATCGTCGCGAACTGACGGGTGAAGACGAGGATGTCCTTGCCCGTGACGGCCGAGCCGAAGGAGATGTTGAGGTCCGAGTCGAGCAGACCCTTGCGTCGGACCTTGACGGGATTGAGGCCCAGGGACTTGAGGCGGGCATTGACGGCCTCGATGTCCGAGGCCTCCATCTCCCCCTTCTTCGTCTCGCCGGACTTGGTCTTCGCCTCCCAGAGGAACTGGGCGGTGTTCTTCTGTTTGGATGGTGCGGATTTCTGCGTCGCCGTTGCCGCCATACAGCCCTCCGAAGGGGTGCGCGAGTCTACTCCCGCGCTCTAATTTCGCGAATTAGCGACCGGCAGGACCGGCCGGCCGCTGTCCAGGCACACCAGCGCCGCCGGACAGAAGATTGCGCAGCTCCTCGGGGTCGCTCGAGCGGCCGAAGGCCTCGTCCTGCGTGATGAGCCGGCGCGCCAACAGCTGCGCCAGGGCCTGATTGAAGGTCTGCATGCCGAACTTGGCCTGCCCCACCTGCATCGACGAGTACACCTGGTGGATCTTGTCCTCACGGATGAGGTTGCGGATGGCGGGGTTGGGCACCATCACCTCCAGGGCCAGCACGCGGCCCGGAGAGCCCGCCTTGGCGATGAGCGACTGGCTCATCACGCCCTCGAGCACGAACGAGAGCTGCGCGCGCACCTGCGGCTGCTGGTAGGGCGGGAACACGTCCAGCACGCGGTTGATGGTCTGCACCGCGCTGTTGGTGTGCAGCGTGGCGTAGCAGGTGTGGCCCGTCTCGGCGATCACCAGCGCCGCCTCGATGGTCTCCAGGTCGCGCAACTCGCCCACCAGCACCACGTCCGGATCCTGCCGGAGGATGTACTTGAGCGCCGTCTTGAAGTTGCGCGTGTCCGCCCCCACCTCGCGCTGGTTCACCAGGCAGTTCTTGTGCGGGTGCAGGTACTCGATGGGATCCTCGATCGTCATGATGTGCTCGTGACGGTCGGTGTTGATCTTGTCGATCATCGAGGCCAGCGTGGTGGACTTGCCCGAGCCCGTGGGGCCCGTCACCAGGATGAGGCCACGCGGCTTCTTTACCAGCTCGGCCACCACGGGGGGCAGGCCGAGCTCCTGGAAGGTGAGGATCTTGAAGGGAATGGTCCGGAACGCGCCGGCCACCGCGCCACGCTGCATGTAGATGTTGGCGCGGAAGCGCGACAGCCCCTTCACACCGAAGGACAGGTCGAGCTCGTTCTCCTCCTCGAACTTGTGCTTCTGGGCATCCGTGAGGATGGAGTAGCAGAGCTGCTTGGTCTCCACCGGGGTGAGCTGGGCCGTCTTGAGCGGCACCAGCTCGCCGTCCACGCGGAGCTGGGGCGGGGAGCCCGTGGTGATGTGGAGGTCGGAAGCGCCCTTCTCGACCATCGCCTTGAGCAGCTGGTGCAGATTCACGAAAACCGTCCTTCGGGTAGGTGGGGAATGTCGGGGGTGGAGCCTAGAAGCGGTCGGGCGCGGTGTTGGCCACCACTTCGTCCAGCGTGGTGACGCCGTCCATCATCTTCGCCAGGGCCGACATGCGCAGCGAGCTCATGCCAAGGCGGATGGCCTCCTGCTTCAGCTCGGCGGCGGAGGCGCCGTTGATGACCAGCTCCTTGAGGCCGTCCCAGAAGGGCATGACCTCGTACACGGCCACGCGGCCGCGGTAGCCACGGTCGTTGCACTCGCGGCAGCCGACCTTCTCGTACAGGGTGAAGGTGCCGATCTTCTCCGGAGGCACGCCCGCGTTGATGAGGGCCTGCTCGTCCACGTTCTCCGCCGGGCGCTTGCAGGCCGCGCACAGGCGGCGCGCCAGACGCTGGGCGAGAATCAGGTTGAGCGAGGCCGTCACGAGGAAGGGCTCGATGCCCATGTTGAGCAGACGGCTGACAGTACCGGGGGCGTCGTTGGTGTGCAGCGTGGAGAGCACCAGGTGGCCCGTGAGCGCCGCCTTGACGCCGATTTCGCCCGTCTCGAAGTCGCGGATCTCACCGATCATGATGATGTCGGGGTCCTGACGCAGGAAGGAGCGGAGGGCCGCGGCGAAGTTCAGGCCGATGTCCTCGTGCATCTGCACCTGGTTGATGCCGGCGAAGTTGAACTCGACCGGGTCCTCGGCGGTGGCCACGTTGGTGTCGATCTGGTTGAGCATCGACAGCGCCGAGTACAGCGTCGTCGTCTTGCCCGAGCCCGTGGGGCCCGTCACCAGCACCATGCCGTAGGGACGCTCGATGGCCTCCTTGAACCAGGCCAGCGGCTGGGGATCGAAGCCCAGCTTCGTCATGTCCAGCTGGAGGTTGGACTTGTCCAGGAGGCGGAGCACCACCTTCTCGCCGAAGAGCGTGGGGCACACGCTCACGCGGAAGTCCATCTCCTTGCCGCCAGCGAGCTTGATCTTGATACGACCGTCCTGCGGCAGGCGGCGCTCGGAGATGTCGAGGTTCGCCATGATCTTCAGACGGCTGGTGATGGCGTTGCGCAGCTTCATCGGCGGACGCATCACCTCGTACAGCGAGCCGTCGATCCGGAAGCGAACCCGGAAGTCCTTCTCGTAGGGCTCGACGTGAATATCCGAGGCGCCCTTCTTGATGGCGTCCTGGAGGATGAGGTTCACCAGCTTGACGACGGGGGCGTCGTCCGCGGCGCGGGCCATCTCCTCGATGTTGCCCTCCTCCTCCTCCTTGGCCACCTCGATGTCCTCGGCCATCTCGTCGACGAGGGCATTCATGTCCGGGCCCTTCTCGGCGTAGTAGCGCTCGATGGCCTCGCGGATGGAGATCTCGGAAGCGACCACCGGCTCGATGTTGTAGCCGGTGAGGAACTTCAGATCGTCCACCGCGTAGATGTTGGACGGATCGCACATCGCCACGATGAGCGACGGGCCGGCGCGGTTGACGGGGATCACCAGGTGCTTCTCGGCCACTTCCTTCGGCACGAGCTTGATGATCTCCGCGTCGATGTCGAAGTCCTTCAGGTTGATGGCCGGCACGCCGTACTGCTTGGAGAGGAAGTCGGTGAGCTTCGACTCCTCGATGGCGCCCGTCTTGATGAGGGCGGTGCCGATACGCGTGCCGTTCTTCTGCTGCTCCTCCTGGGCTTTGCGCAGCTGCTGGACGGAAATGAGGTTCTCGCGAACCAGCAGTTCACCAAGTCGACCGGACATTTTCAGAGGCCTCGAGCGTTGGAATAACGAAGGGATGCGCGGGCAGGCGCGCGCACCAGGACAGACGACCGGATTAAAGGAAGCGACGCACAACGCTGTCAAGGCACCGCGCGTGAGCCGCTCACTCGGCAACCCGTTGAATCCACTCGGAAAATTTCAGTCGGCTGCCCGGGCGATCACCGTGCGAGCAGCCTCGACGTCCCTCTTGATCTGCCCGACGAGTTCCGCCACGGAGCCAAAACGGCGCTCGGCGCGCAGCCGCTCCAGGAACTGCACCCGCAGCTCCTTGCCGTAGAGGTCTCCACTGAAATCCAGCAGGTGGGCCTCGATGGTGACCTCGTTCACCCCGAAGGTGGGTTTGACGCCGATATTGGCCACCCCGGGGTGCCAGGTCCCTTCGGACCCGCCCCCGAAGCGCACGCGGATGGCGTACACGCCGGCGGCGGGCCGCAGCTCGTTCTGGGTGTCCACGTTGGCGGTGGGAAAGCCGATGCCCCGGCCCCGGCCATGGCCGGTGACGACGGTGCCGTCCAGATCGAAGGGCCGCCCCAGCAGGCGCTGCGCGGCGCTCACCCGGCCCTCGAGGATGTACTCGCGCACCTTCGAGGACGAGGCCACCACGCCATCCACGGTGACGGGGGACACCACGTGCACCTGGGCCCCTCGGGCGGCGGCGGCCTCGCGCAGGGTGTCGGCGGTGCCAGCACGCGCGGCGCCGTAGGTGAAGTCGTAGCCCACCACGAGGTGGCGCGCGCCCAGCACGTCCAGCAGCGAGGCCTCGAAGTCGCGCGGCGAGTGCCGGGCGTACTCCCGCGTGAAGGGCTGCACCACCGCTCCGGCCAGCCCGCAGGCCTCGAAGAGCTCCAGCTTGCGCGGCAGCAAGGAGATCAGCTTGGGGGCCAGCTCCGGCTGGAGCACCTTGCCCGGATGGGGCTGGAAGGTGAGCGCGGCGGCGAGAGGGCCATGGCGGCGGGCCTCGGCGAAGAGGGCCTGGTGACCCAGGTGGACACCATCGAAGTTGCCCAACGCGAGCGCACAGCCGGCCAGCTCCCGCGCCTCCGTGACTCCATGGAAGACCTTCATGGGGCGTCGGTATAGCGCCAAAGCCGTCGCTTTGCCCTGGCCAGACCGCCCCGGCCCGTGAGAAGAGGCGCTCCAGCGTCACCCATCCGTCATGCCTCGCCCCCGCCTCCTCCCTGACCCCGTCGGCCCGCACCTGGCCGCCCTCGAAGCCCCACCCGACTGGGACGCGGAGTTCGGCTTCTCCGGCCCCCTGGAGCTGGAGATCGGCTCCGGGGCCGGCGGCCACGCCCTGGAGTACTGCCGCCGCCACCCCGAGGTGCGCTTCGTCGCCTTCGAGTGGCGCAAGAAGTACGCGCGCGACACCCTGGACCGCGGCCACAAGCTGGGCCTGCGCAACCTGCGCGTGCTCGAGGCGGACGCCCGCTTCGTGGTGCCGCGCATCTTCGCATCCAACTCGCTGGACGCCATCCACCTCCAGTTCCCCGATCCGTGGTGGAAGCGCTCCCACTTCAAGCGCGCCGTCATCCAGCCCGAGTTCGCCAAGCTGCTGCTGGACCGGCTCAAGCCCGGGGGCCTCTTCGACATGCGCACGGACGTGCAGGACCGGGGCGTGTCCATGCTCGCCATCCTCGAGGACGCCGGCTTCATCAACCCGCTGGGCAAGGGGGTGTTCCACCCCTATGACCCTGAGGAGGTGCCCTCCACGCGCGAGCGGCGCTACCTCGCCAGCGGGGAGCCCGTGTACCGCGGCCGCCTGCGCAAGCCCGCCTGATCCAGGCTGGGTGCATCACGCACGCCGGGAGGCAAGAAGCCCCACCACTTCTGGACGTCCAGAAGTGATGGAGTTCCGTTCCGCGCTCTCAGCGGGTGTTGAACAGGGGCGAGCATCCGGCCGAGCTACGGGAAGGTCACGCCGTCGAAAAGCTCGCCCCTGCCGCCCCCCTCCTGGCTCCACAGCTTCAAGGTGAAGGTGTCGCGCGCCTCCTCCTGCGTCGCCTCCACCTCCAGTACGACACGAAGCTTCTTCCCCGGGGCAATGGGCTCCAGCGGCCACACGCCGAGCGCCTTCACCTCCACGCGATTGGGGCCCACCAGCACCGCACCGGCGGGTGTCCAGGGTGTGCTCCCGCCGTTCCTCAACTCCTGCTCCACGGCCAGCCGCACCCCCTTGCGCCCGCCCTTCTCGTACCCGGTGCCCGAGCGGTAGCTGCGCGCCTTGCTGCTGATGAGCGTGTTGCCGGGGCGTGCGGTGACGTTCCTGGCGATGTTCTTGTCGCTGACTCCGCCCGCCCCCCTGAGGTTCTGGACGAGGAGGGCCGTGAGCCCCACCTTCCCGTTGGACTCCGCCTCCAGGCGCGCCTTCTCCCGCCGACACTGCTGGACTTCCTCCAGCGCCCGTTGCTCGCCCTCGTGGCAGGAGGCCAGCGTGTGCAGCTGGCGTATCACCTCCACCAGCCGCTCGGCCTCGGAGGGATGCACCACCAGCGAGAAGGTGATGCTCGCCGGGGGCGCATCGTCCAAGAAGTACACCGTCACCGGCACGTGCTCTCCGTCCGGCAGGGCCCACGTGGGGACGAGCGTGAAGCCCACCTCGTCCGCTATCACCCGGAAGCGCTCCCGCCCGGCCAGCTCCACGCGCGCCAGCTTCGCGTCGAAGAAGAAGCTGGTGGGGCGTCCCGGGCGGATGCACACCTCGTGCGCCTTGCTGGCCGTGTCCACCGTCAGCTCGAGGTGCCGCGTGTCCACCGCACAGGTGGACATTGGTGCTTCCACACCGGGGCCAGCGGGGGCGGCGAGCAGCACGAGGCGGAGGAGCGCGACGGAGGACAGGGCGAACACAGGGCGGGGACCTCCCGAGAGACGACGAGACCGGAGAAGTGGGGCTCTACCACACCTCCCTCGCGGTCGTGTCGGGATGCGCCCAAGACCCGCCCCCCGCCTGTTGCCGAGGCGCCCTATTGGAAACGGTCCACCACCCGCACCACCGCGACGGGGTCGACCAGCACCTTGCCTGGCTCGCTGCCGGGCCGGAGCTCCAGGCCGACGTCGTCATCCGTATCCAGCAACTCCAGGCACACCGGATACGTCTCCCCGGTGGGCGTGCGCGCCTCGGTGAAGCGACCGTACACGCGGTCCTCCGTGAAGTAGAGCTGGCCGGAGAGCCGGGTGTACCCGGGCAGTGCCGTCTGTCCCGTGGGCGTGTCCCAGTCGCCGAACACATAGATGGGAGTGTCCTCGCGCACGAGCACGGACCTGCCCCGCACGTCGCCCCATTCGACGCTGCTCGTTTCCCCGATGCGCAGGCCGCGCGTGCGCATGGTCTCCACGGCCCCGGAGGGGCAGGGCTGGGGAAGCGGCGCCGGGCGCACGGGCGGCACATGCTGCGCCCCCAGGCAGGCCTGCAAGGCGGCGCCCGCGAGGCCGAGACACACGGTGCGCACGGCGGCTCCTCGGCCCCGGGGCCGCGCTTCTCCCTGGGGGCCAGACGTCTGCTGCTGCTTCACGGGGGCACTGTCCTTTCGAGGCGCCGCGAGCGGGGCGGCGGCCGCGGGGGGAAGCGCCTGGGCAGGCGCGGCCACGGCCCGTGCAGGTTCTGGCGCGAGCCCTACAGGCGCCACTTCCTGGCCAGAGGTGAGCCACCAGCCCCCCACTGCCATGGCCAACCCCACCACGCCCGCCCCCGCCAGCACCCAGGCTCCGCGCGCCCACGGCTTCACGACGGCGGGCCGTGTCCTCCCGTGCAGCGGCATCGTCCAAGCCGCGTTGGCCCCGGCCTTCAGCGTCTCCAGGGCCTCGTACAGCGCCACGGCGCTGGGGTAGCGCACCTCGGGCCGCTTCTCCAGCAGCCGCAGGCACACCGCCTCCACGTCCCGGGGCACGCGCGGGTTGACGAGGTGCGGGGGCAGCGGCGCCCGGTGAAGCACCGCCTCCACGTCCACGTTCCCCTCGTCAGTGAGCCGGAAGGGAAAGCGGCCCGTCAGCAACCGGTAGAGCACCACCCCCAGCGCGTACAGGTCATCCCCCGGCCCGGCCCGGTAGTGCGCGCCCGGCACGCCCGCGTGTGCATGGGCGAAGGCCCACGCCTCGGGGGCGCGGTAGTGGGGCGCGCCCGGAGGAAACATCCCCTTCGTCAGCGTGGCGTCTCCCTCGTGGTAGCCCACGCCGAAGTCCACCAGCACCGCCTGCCCGTCGGCCTCGCGCACCAGGATGTTGTCCTCCTTCACGTCCCGGTGCACCACCCGCGCGTCGTGCGCCACCGCCAGCCCGCGCGCCACCTCCAGCACCCGCTCCACCACCTCGCCCAGGGTGCGTCCGGGCCGCTGCCCCCACTCCTCCAGCGTGGGGCCCTCCACCAACTCCAGCTTTATCCACAGGAAGCGGGGCTGGGACTCGGGCCACTGGCCCACGCCCAGCTGGCGCATGAGGTTGGGGTGGTGCAGGCGCGTGCCCAGCGACACCTCGCGCCAGGCGCGCGCGGCCCGCACGCTCCCCTCCTCCAGCGGCAACAGCTTGAGGGCGGCCCGGTGCCCGTTGGGGCCCCGCACCCGGTACACGGTGCCGAAGCTGCCCATGCCCAGCACGGCCTCCACCACGTCCCCGCCAATGCGGGTGCCGGGCGGCAGCGGGGGCAGGTCGAGCGGACTCATGGCGCCCTCGTCGCCACGGGGGACGGGGTGCTCGGGACTGGGGAAGGCAAACGGGCGCACACGCGGGGACTACCTCCGAGAACCTCAACCTAGCAGGTCGAGCGCTCCGGCTGGGGCCGCACAGCGTGCGCAGGCCTCCCCCTTCGATTGTCGTCGACGAGCGGTGTGCGACAGCCCTTTTGAGCCGGAGCTGTCGACGACCCCTCCGTCTGCCGGTTGGAGCGAGTCTCTGACTCCCATTTGAGCCCATGACGGCTAGCAACCCCGAGCCCACGCCGACCGACGCTTGACGCACGCGGGTGCCGGACGATGGGGGCGAAAACGCGTCAGCCGCCCCTCACTTCCAGTCGTCTAGAAGTGCATTTCACATGCAACTTTAACCATGCGAGAAGCAACAACCACACTACCCCACATCACTTCTGGACGTCTAGAAGTGAGGCGCGGCCACCCCCTCGTTGACGTCAACGAGGCACCCACCAGGGCAGGCGGGAAACCCCCTCGTCGTCGACTACAAGCGACATGTAGACAAAGCCCCTCCCTCACTTCCAGTCGACTAGAAGTGAAAGGGCCTGGGGGCGCCGGCTCCAAGGGGAGGCGCGAGTGCGTGCGGACCCTCGCCACCAGCCATCGCAGCTGAGCTGCCAAGCAGGCGGGCGGACGACTTGGCAGCCGGTAGCAACCGGGGAAGAATCAGCCTTCCCCGGAGGTCTGGGGACACAGGGTGGATGGCAGCGACATGGCGGATGGTTCGAGCAAGAAGATGGCGGAAACGCCCCGTCGCGTCGCGTCCGCGAATCCCCTCGCGGATCGCACCATCCTGCTCGTCGACGATGAGCCGGCCAACATCCGCCACGTGCGCGAGGGACTGGCCGCTCACGGCTACCGCTTCCGCGAGGCCAACGACGGCACCGAGGCGCTGCGCTCCCTGCGCGAGGTGAGGCCGGACCTCATCATCATGGACGTGGAGATGCCGCGGCTGGGCGGGGTGGAGGTGTGCCGCATCATCAAGGCCAATGGCGGCGAGGGCGGCTTCGGCTTCATCCCCGTCATCCTGGTGACGGCGCGGCAGGCCGCGGGCAAGGTGGAGGGCCTGGAGTTGGGGGCGGACGACTACCTCGTCAAGCCCTTCGACATGCTGGAGCTGTCCGCGCGCGTGAAGTCCATGCTGCGCCTCAAGGCCCTGCAGGACGCGGTGGTGGAGAAGAACCGCGAGCTGGACCACAAGAACCGCGAGCTGGATCGCGCCAACAAGGAGCTGGCCCAGAAGCGCGAGGAGCTGCTGGCCCTCACCCGCACGGACGCGCTCACCGGCCTCAACAACCGCCGCTACTTCGAGGAGCGGCTGACCGAGGAGTTCGCCCGCTCCACGCGCTACCGCTCGCCGCTGTCGCTGGTGATGATGGACATCGACCACTTCAAGCGGCTCAACGACACCTACGGGCACCCCTTCGGCGACGAGGTGCTGCGCAAGGTGGCCCAGACGATCCGCGGCAAGCTGCGGGAGGTGGACTTCGTGGCTCGCTACGGCGGCGAGGAGATGATCGCCCTGCTGCCCGAGACGGGGCCCAAGGAGGCGCTCGGTGCGTGCGAGCGCGTGCGCGAGGCCATCGCCTCCCTCCAACTGGAGCACCGCGCCCAGGACGGCACGCGCAAGTCCGTGCAGGTCACCGCCTCGCTGGGGGTGGCCAACATGCCCTCCAAGAGCCTGCTGACCATGGACGAGGTGCTGCGGGCCGCGGACACCTGCCTCTACGAGGCCAAGGCGGCCGGCCGCAACTGCGTCCGCCAGTACCAGGAGCCCTCGGGGTGACACTGCCCCTTGGCGAGCGCGGCGCTTTGGCCTAGATGGCAGTACCATGCGCCTGCTGCCCGCGACGTCGCTCCTCGTGCTGCTCCTACTGGGACCCGGTTGCAACCGACCCAGCTACGACACGCCGGTGAAGGCCTACCAGACCTTCCACCGGTCGGTGCAGCGCCGGGAGCCCAAGACCGCTTATGGCTCCCTTTCGAAGCCCACCCAGGACGCGCTCCAGGCCCGGGCCCAGACGGTCGCCCAGGCTTCCGGAGGCGCGGTGAAGGCGGATCCGGTAGCCTTGTTCTTCGCGAATGTTCCTCCGCCCGCCGATGTTACCGAGGTCACTCTCTTGAGCGAGGAAGGGGATGTGGCCCAGGTGAGCGTGGTTTCCTCGACCGGAAAGAGTCAGGTCCGAATGGTTCGTGAACCGTCCGGATGGAAGGTAGACCTTACGGAATCCCTCCAGCAGCCGTGAGAACAGGCCTCCCCCAGGCCGCTCGCGCATCAGGTAGCCTACCAACGTGAACGATCGGAAGACACGGCGGATTGCCCCCGCAGTCGAGGTCATCCGGCGCCCGGCCGCCACCCCTGGCACCCCCGCGCCCACCCCGACGCCCGCGGCGTCCGTTTCCCCACGGCCTACGCCGACTCCCACCCCGCGGCCCTCACCCGCGCCGACACCGGTGTCCACCGCGACGCCGAGCCCGTCGGCTCCCGTGATGCCCCGGCCCACGCCCCGGCCCGCGCCGACGGCCCCGGTGTCTCCAGCGGCTCCGGTGGCCCCGACGGCTCCGGAGGCCTCCACGGCCCCGGTGTCCGCAGTGGCGCCCGCTCCCACGGCGCCCGTGGCGCCACGCCCCGTGGCCCCCTCCCCTGCCGCGCCGAGGTCTGGCCCCTTCGCCAGTCGTGCACCCGGGGCGGGACCGATGGGTCGGCCGGGAGGAGGCTTTGGACGTCCGAGGACACCTCGGCCGCCTCCGACTCCCGAGCAGATCCTCGCGCTCGCCGCCAAGGAGCACGTGCCGGCGCGCATCGCCAAGGGTGACCTCGAGGGCAAGATGAAGTGCCGCGTGTGGCGCAAGCTGCACGCCGAGGAGGCCAGGCGGTTCGACCAGGTGTACGAGCTCATGGGTAAGAACCCGGGGCTGTCCCTGCCGGACGGCTTCGGCGTGCTGCAGAGCGGCCTGACCGTGGCCGAGTTCCTCGCGCGCAAGGAGCGCACCCAGCGTAAGGCCGCCGTGAAGCAGGCCCGCGGCGAGGTGGATGACACCTCGGTGGGCGCCTTCATCCAGGGGCTGCTGGAGTCGAAGACCGAGCTGGCCGTCGTGCTGGGCGAGCGCACCGTGCTCGACACCCTGTCCGCCGTGGAGCCCATCTCCTTCCTGCTGACCCGCAGCGGGCGCCTGGAGAAGCTCCAGGTCGTCATGATCACCCGTAGGTCGGATTGGGATCTGCTCACGCCCCACCTCGAGCGAGACCCGAAGCTGTCCCAGAAGCCCGCCAACGTCGCGCGTCAGCCGGACAAGCGCCCGTTCTCGGATCCCCGGCCCTTCCTCGACCACCAGGGCGAGCGCGTGCGCCTCACGCTGCGCAACGGCATCCAGCTCGAGTCGACCCTGCGCGTGGTGGGACGCTTCGACCTCATCCTCGGCGAGGATGGGCACGAGCTGTTCGTCCCCCTGCACGCCCTGGTGCGCTTCTCCGCGGCGGATGACTCGGAGGAGGCGGACCTGGACACGGATGGGGACACGTCTGGCGACGAGACCGAGCAGAACGACTAGCCCCGAGGAACACCGATGACTTCCTTTGTCTCCCGAATCATCAAGCCCTTGCTGGCGCTCACCCTGGCGGCCGCGGTGCTGAGCTCCGCGCAGGGCTGCTCCAAGGACCCGAAGCCGGCCGAGCCCTCCTCCGCTCCGGCCGCCGCCCAGCCGGCGAAGCCCGGTGAGCCGCGCACCGTCGCCCTCTCCGTCACCGAGAAGGGCTAC
>NZ_DASVSO010000041.1:0-4878 GCF_036388035.1 Archangium sp. | reverse complement strand
CGACGCACTGCGCCGCCGCGTCGAGCGCCTGGAGCGCAAGCTGTCTCGCGGTGCGCGTGAGTACACCTTGGACTTTGGCGCCCCGCCGCCTCGCAATACTCCGTGAAGCGGAAGAGCGGACAGCGCAACCCGCCCTCCGGTACGACGCCGCTGTCACGCGGCGGCGCTTCTCCTCCGACCAGGGGCTGAGCCACCTGCTCGGGCACTTGTCATGCCCTGGTTGTCTGCCGAACCTGCCGCACACCTGCATCCCAATGTTTCTGATGTGGGTGTTCTGTTCCTTCCAAAATGAGGGGGAGATAGCGCATGGAAGGCTTCCGTGGGGTACGTCGTGGTGCGGTGAGACTCACGGTTCCAGCGGCGCTCGGGGCGCTCGTCTGGTGTGTCTTCGCGGGGGGACTGGGGAGCTGTGCCTCGGCTCCGCGTCCACTCCCTCCTCAACCCTCTCCACCCCTCTCCCAACCGTCCCCGTCATTGATGACCCCGCCTCCCTTCGCGGGGGGGAGCGGTTCGGAGACGTTCTACCACCAGGCCCAGGGCACCGAGCACCTCTGGCTCTCCGTCCTCCGCTCGATTCCGAGCCTCGCCAGCCTGCGGGGCCAGGTGACCGGCTTCCAAGCCTTCATCGACAACCCCGAGCGGTTCGGCCTGTTGCCGGATCCCAACGGCCCCGAGGGATTGCCAGTGGGTCTTGCCATCACCCCGGTCACCGAGCGACAGCCGAATGCGCGGGTGGGTTTCAATTGCGCGGCCTGTCACGTCGGCGAGTTCCACTACCAGGGACGCAAGGTGCGGGTGGATGGGGCACCCAGCCTCATCAACCTGGAGGTCTTCAACCTGGAGGCCATCGCGGTCATGGGGGCACTGCTCAAGGACAAGACCCAGCTCGCGGCCTTCCTCGAGCGGCTGTCCGAACGGCTTCCCGGGGTGTCAGGAGGGAGCCTCGCGGAGCGGCTCCAGGCGGCCTACCCCGACAGCGATCTCACGCCCGATGGCAATCGGGATGCGCGGGAGAAGCTCGCGGACGAGGTGGAGTGGTTCCTGTCGACCCAGCCGCAGAAGAAGGAGGAGTGTCCTCCCCACATGGACATGTTGGTGGACCAGTACGTCCATGATGTGAGCCGCAAGCAGATCCGCACCGTGTCCGATGCGCTCCGGCTCTTGCAAGGACACATGGTGTACCTGGGGCGCCACTGCGCGGTGACGGAGAAGATGACGGCGGCGGGCCCTGGCCGGGTCGACGCCTTTGGCGTGGCGCGGAGCATGCTGTTCGGTCCACAGAACGCCAAGGCCGTGCCGCTCAATGCGCCGGTGAGCTTCATGTGCCTCTGGGAGTTCCAGAACCAGACGTGGCTGCACTGGGACGGGAATACCAACTCGATCATGCAGCGCAACATCGGCCAGTCCCTGGGCATGGGGGCGACCGTCAATCGCAAGACCCATGACTCCTCCATCCGCCCCCGAGATCTGGATCACCTCGAGAGGCTCTCCCACGAGATGAAGGCGCCCGCGTGGCCGCGGGAGCTCTTCGGGGCTCCGGACGCGACACGCCTCGGGCGGGGACGCGTGCTCTTCGAGCGGGAATGCGGGAGCTGCCACGGACCCGACATCGAGCCCGTGCCCTGGCAGCAGGTGCGGACCGATCCAAACCGAGCGCTGAACTTCGCGGCGGAGGTCCAGTCGCAGGAGGGGCGCTTCCCCTTCTACGCCGCGCTGTGGGAGCTGCTCACGCACGTCGAGAGCCAGGCGAATGAGCGCGACGTCATCTCCGAGGAGGAGCGTCGGCGGTTCGAGCGGGAGAGCGTCCAGTGGCGAGCCAGCCTGGGGTATGTGTCCCGACCGCTCTACGGCGTCTGGGCGACCTCGCCCTACCTCCACAATGGCTCCGTGCCGACGCTGTGGGACCTCCTCCAGCCGCCGGCGAAGCGCCCGGCGCAATTCATCCTCCAGGGCTGGGAGTACGACCCGGTCAAGGTCGGCTATGCCACCGTGACGCCGCAAGACCCCAACGCGGCCGGCTATGTGCCCTTGCCTTCCGGACAGCTGGCCTTCGTCTTCAACGTGAAGGAGTCCGGCAACAGCAACGAAGGACATCCGTATGGGACGCAGCTGTCCGACGAGGAGAAGCGCGACCTGCTCGAGTACCTGAAGTCGCTCTGAGGGCTTGGGCTCAGGGCGTGAAGTCCATCACGGCGCGCAGCTGGCGGGCGGTGACGCTCGCCGGCACGAGCCGGGTGAGCGTGTCGCGCACGAACCGTCCGGCCGCGTTCTCCAGCTGGCCAACGCGCCCGAGCTGGAAGGACTGGGACACGAAGCCGTTGGCGCGCTGGATGCGGCGCCGCTCGTACGCGGCGAGCGCGGCGGGGACCTCCGCCTCCCGGGCCAGACAGCCGGCGAGCACCACGGCGTCCTCGATGGCCTGGCAGCCGCCCTGGCCCATGTTGGGCGTCATCGGGTGCGCGGCATCTCCCAGCAGCGTCACCCGGCCCTGGCTCCAGCGCTCCACGGGGACGCGGTCGTTGATGTCCGAGCGGATGATGTTCTCCTCGGGCGTGGACTGGATGAGTCCCGGGATGGGGGCGTGCCAGTCGCCGAAGATTTCCAGCAGCCGGGCCTGGGCCCGACCGGGCTCGTTCTTGCCCCCAGCCGGCGCGTTCCAGGTGCAGAACCAGTAGAGCTCCCCGTGCCCGATGTGGACGAGGCCGAAGCGGGCACCGGGGCCCCACGTCTCCCAGTTGTGGCCCGGGTTCTCCACGAGCGAGACGGCCCGCGTGACGCCGCGACAGCTCGTGTAGCCCGAGTAGCGCAGCGGCGTGTCCCCGAGCACCCCGCGGCGCACCACCGAGTGCAGTCCGTCGGCGCCCACCAGGACGTCTCCCGTGGCGGTGCTCCCGTCCGACAGCTCGACCGTCACCTGCTGGCCGTCGTCGTGCACGGCCGTCACCGCGCGGCCCGTGTGGACGTGCTCCTCCCCGGCATGGGCGAGCAGCACCGCCTGGAGCCGCGCCCGGTGGATGCCGATGACGGGGACGCCGAACTCCCGCTGGAGCGCGTCGAAGGTGAAGTGCGTGAGGACCTTGCCGGAGGGCTGGCGCATGTCTCCCGCGTTGAAGGTGGCACCGGCCGCCGCCACCTCGTCGGCCAGCCCGAGGGTGCGCAGGGCGGCCATGGCGTTCATCTGCACCGTGATGCCCGCGCCCACCGGACGCAGGACCTCGGCGCGCTCGAAGACCGTGGCGCGCAGGCCCGCCCGGCGAAGCGCGCAGGCCAGCGTGAGCCCGCCAATGCCTCCTCCAGCGATGAGGACGTGGCGGGGCCGGGGACTCGGAGTAGGGGTTGTCGACATGGAATCCTCTCGCGCGGGATTCTAAGGGGACGCGGGAGGAGTCCCACAACTATCCGAGCAGGCCGAACAGCTCGGCGGTGGTCCTGGCGAGCTGGGCGTCCTCGTGCTCGGTGCCCGCTGCCCGCAGCCGGGCGGTGGGCTCGTGCAGCAGCTTGTTGATGATGGCGCGCGCCATGGCCTCGACGCTCTTGCGCTGCTTGTCGGAGAGCCCCTCGCCGAGCGTGGCGAGCGTGCGCTCCACCTCGGCGCGGGCGATGGTGTCGGCGTGCTGGCGCAGCCGGGCGAGCACGGGCACGCCGTCGCGCACGGCCCGGTCGCGGACGAAGCGGGCCACCTCCTCGGCCACCAGGGTCTCGGCCTTCCCGGCCTCCTCGACGCGGGCCGCCTCGTTGCCGGCCACGAAGCGCTGGAGGTCGTCCACGTCCCGGACGCGCACTCCCTCCAGCTCGCCCACCTCGGGAGCGATGTCGTGCGGCACGGCCAGGTCCACCATGACGAGCGGCCGGTGCGCGCGGGCCTCCAGCACCGCCGCCATGTTCTCGCGGGTGAAGAGGGGCACCGGCGACGAGGTGCCACTCACCACCACGTCCGTGGTGGCCAACAGCGAGAACAGCTCCTCGAAGGGATGCGCGGTGCCGCCCACCCGGGCCGCCAGGGCCTCTGCGCGCGACAGGGTGCGGTTGACCACCCGGATGCGGCCCGCCCGCGCCTGCACCAGGTGACGCGCGGCCAACTCCGCCATCTCGCCAGCGCCCACCAGCAACACCGTCTTGCCCTCCAGCCCGCAGTGGGCCGTCCGGGCCAGGGACACGGCCGCGCTCGCCATGGACGTGGCCGCCATGCCGATGGCCGTCTCCGTGCGCACCCGCTTGGCGCACCGGAAGGCCGCGGCGAACATGCGCGACAGCTCGCCGCGCACCGTGCCCGCCGCCAGGCTCCGCTCCAGGGCGTCCTTCACCTGCCCCAGCACCTGCGCCTCGCCCAGCACCATGGAGTCCAGGCTGGAGGCCACCCGGAAGAGGTGCGTCACCGCCGCCTCGCCCTGGTGCTCGTACAGGTGCTCGAGCACCTCGGGGCCTCCCAGCCGGCCCAGCTCCTCCCGGAGGCGCTGGCGGGCCTGGGCCCCATCCCGTGCCGCGACGTACAGCTCCACCCGGTTGCAGGTGGAGATGAGCAGCGCCTCGGTGGGTGCTTCCCCGAGCCCGCGCAGCAACTCCACCCGCCGCTCCTCGGACATCACCAGCCGCTCACGCACGGCCACGGGCGCCGTCCGGTAGGACAGGCCGATGCACAGCAACTCCATCGCGTGCGCCTCACGGGCGTCGCCGCTCCCCTGCGGCGTCGACGAGGGATGGCTGGGCTCGAGTGCGTGCATGATCCGTTCTGCTCCGATCCAAGGAAGGAAAAGGGGCCCCCTCGCGGGGGCCCCGGAGTTGGGTCCATGACCACTACGGGCTGATCTTGGCGCCGGCGAACTTCAGCAGGTCCCCGATGAAGAACTCGCCCTTGTCGTTGCCCAGCTCCGGCTTCCA
>NZ_DASVSO010000040.1:0-6828 GCF_036388035.1 Archangium sp. | reverse complement strand
CTGCGGACATAGCGTCTCACAGCAGGAGGGTCTTCGTCACAAACCAGGAATTGTCCGTAAGCCCGTAATGATGTATGGGACCCCAGCGCTTCCCTGTCTCCCCCCCAGGAGTCCTCCATGCATCGTCGTCTCGGTTCAGCCTTGCTTGCCGTGGGCCTGTTCGTCGGTTGCGGTGGTACCGAATCCGAATCGACCTCCGAATCCCTCCAGCGCCAGCAGGCGCCGCTCACCGAAACGGACGTGGACGTGGCCCCCGAGTGCCAGGGCATCCTCACCTTCGTGAACACGGCGTCGTTCCCGACGCTGGATGCGTATCTGCCGAGCGACGTCGTCACCAACCTCGTCGCCCGGCGCGCGTCGTCGCCGTTCGTGTCGCTGGCGGACGTCTCCTCGGTCCGGCTGGTCGGTCAGGCCCGTCTCGAGCAGATCGCGGCCGGTGCCCGGTCCGAGGGTTTCATCGGCCCCAACTGCGTCGGCGTCATGGACGGCCTCGCGCTCTCCACCGATGACTCCGCCGCGCTCGTGTCGCTGGTGAACACCATCAGCGACAGCGAGCTGCATGACGTCCTGCCGGACGCGTGGAATGGCGCCGCGAACCTTCTCAACCTGCGCCCGTTCACGTCGGCCCAGGCCATCTCCAACGTCGCGGGGATCGGCGAGGTGAGCCTGCGCAACATCCGGAACTCGGCCACGCTGAGCCGGCCCCTCGAGGCGCTCATCGCCGCGGCGAACGCGGTGCCGCAGCATGGCGCCTACGGCGCGAGCCTGGCCCGCCACTTCGACTGGTGGCAGGTCGTGACGAGCCGCTATTACCAGCAGGGAGGGATGGAGTGCTTCGGGCTCGAGCCGAGCAGCGTCCCGTATGGCGCCACCGTCCGGCCCTACCTGGCCGACGCCGCCGAAGTGCGTGCCGCGGTCGAGTACGCGGTGGACGTCGCCAACTGGAACAATCAGATCCCCAGCAGCGTGGTCTCCGCCGGCATGGCGAACCTCGACGCGCGGATCGCGGGGCGCTCGTTCAAGGGTTGCTACTTCAGCTACGCGGACGACCCCTGGAGCGGCAACAGCGTCGCCATCTTCGTCGACACCGTGAACGGCTTCAGCGTGATGACCGACACCTACTGGAGCGAGTGACCTTCACCGCGCTCCGGGGCGAGGTACCTCCCTCCCCCGGAGTCCGGTGGCCCGGAGGGAAGCCCCAGGCCCCTGGGGAGTCCCTCCGTCAGGACACCGCCGTGGGCAGGGTCGTTTTCCCGTCCTTGCGCCAGATGCCGATGAGGCCCACCGAGAGCAGCTCGTCGTCGGAGTAGTCCGCGAGCTCGCCCCGCGCCTTCAGCTCGCGCAGGTGGGGCAGCAGCTCCTCCTGGCGCTCGTGGACGAAGTGCACGCCGGGCATCGTCTCGTGGAACAAGCGCTTCCACTCGTCGAGGCGCACCTCGTTCACGTAGCAGTTCGGTCGCACCGAGCCCTGGTGAGCGGGGCGCAGGTGCGGCCAATACGGAGGCGCCGCCCCGTCATTCGACAGGGTGCGTGGGTCGTGGCTGCCACTGTGGCTCGTGTAGAGGTGGATGGCGAGGTAGGCAACGCCGCCGGGGCGCAGCACGCGGGCCACTTCCGCCAGGGCCGTCCGCGGGTGCTCGATGTGCTCGAAGGCCGACCACGAGCACACGACATCGAAGGACGCGTCGGGGAAGCTCATCCGCGTGGCGTCCATGAGGAACACGGGCAGGCGCGGGAAGCCCTGGACGGAGAGGCCACGCGCGAGGCTCTTCTCGAAGAGCTCGTCCCAGCCGAGGAGCTTGCGCGTCACCGTCTTCACGGTTCGGAGCACCGAGTTGCGGCGGAGCATCTCCACGTAGTCGTGCAGGTGGAAGCCCTGCGCGACGATGTCCGTGTCGATGCCGACCACCCTGTTCTTCACGGAGAGCACCCGCATGTGCTTGAGCTGCTGGCCGGGCCCGACATCCAGGACATCCAGTCCCTCGAGCTTGACCCCGCAGAGCTCCGTGAGGCGCTCCTCGCACTCCCGGACAGCGTTGAGCGTGCGATCCACCTGCGCGAGCGTCCCCTGCTGCCACATGCGGTAGAGGTGTTGCACCTCGCGTACCCGGTTGACGACCCCGATCGGTCTCGACGAGTAGGAGTAACGCTCTTGCGTGGATTGCTTTGCCTCGTGCATGGCCGTGCTCCCTTGTAACCAAGTGAAGGTGCGCATGACTGCCTGCTCGGCACAACTGGGGGGCCCCAGGGGGGTGGGACTCCGTCACGCGGGAGACACACGAGCAGCAGCCCCGGCTGCTCGTGCGGCGCGAGGGAACCCCGCCTCCACCGGCTCAGTCTCGCGAGCCCCCGCCCTTCTCCAGCTCGCGGAGGATGGCCTCCGGATCATCATCTTCTTGGAGCACGAAGACACCTTCCTCGGCGTGCGGCTCCGCGGGCACTGTCGGTGCGGGCGGGGGACGCCGCTGGGGGGGCGGAGCGGGGCGGGAGGCCGCTCTCGTCCGCACGGGCGGGGGAACGAGCGGCTCCGTCCGCGACTCCAGCGGGAGCGGCACGGGCGGCAGCGGGGTTGGTGTCTCCTCCGTCGCCGAGGGCAGGCTCCAGTCCGTCTTCCGGCTCAGCCATTCCCCATAGCGGGTGAAGGTCCAGGAGCCATCGGCGGCCCCGGTCTCGATGGCCGACGGCAGCTTGAAGAAGAACCCCTGGCGGATGAGGCTCTTCACCGGCGTGCTGCCCATGAGGATCTCACACTCGGGGATACGGATGCCCAGGTCGGCGCGGTAACGCAGGCGCTGGCACACCACGCCCACGAGGCAGTCGGCGAGCTGCGCGCACACCGCGCCCTGAATCTCCGGCGGGAAAGAGGCCACCAGGCGCTGGAGCGCCTCGGGCGCGCTGGAGGAGTGGACCGTGGCGAACACGAGGTGCCCCGTCTCCGCGGCGTTCAGCGTCAGCCGCATCACCTCCGGCTCGCGCAGCTCGCCAATCATCAACACGTCCGGATCCTCGCGGAGCGCATCCACGAGCGCCTGGGCGAACGAGGGCGTGTCGCGTCCCACCTCGCGCTGGCGGATGAAGGACTGGCGCGGCGTCAGCGCGTACTCGATGGGGCTCTCCACCGTGATGATGTGGCGGGCCTCGTTCAGGTTGATCTCATTGAGCAGCGCCGCGAGGGTGGACGTCTTGCCCATGCCGGTGGGGCCACTCACCAGCACCAGTCCGTGCGCGGGCTCGATGAGGCGCCGCAGGTCCGGGTGGAGGTTGAGCTTCTTGAGCGTGGCCTGGGAGGAGGCGAGCAGGCGGATGGCGAAGCCCACCCCGCGAGCGCTGCGCAGGATGTTGATGCGGCAGCGCTGCCCCTCGACGTTGGACGAGCCGTCATACGAGCAGCGCTCGATGAACGCGGGCCAGTCGGGCTCCCCGATGAGCTCCCGGGCCATCTCGGTGAGCGCGGCGGGAGGAACGGGTTCGCCCACGAGCCGCAGCTCGCCGCGCACCCGCAGGGCCATGGGCATTCCGCCCTCGAGATGGATGTCACTCGCGCCCTGCTCCCGGGCGAGCCGGATGATGGATTCGAGCCGCATGCCGTCCCCTCCAGTCCCAGGGGTTTAGCAAAGGATGCGCTCACGCGCCCGCGTAGTCGATGAAGCCACGGCCCATCTGTGTGAGCTTGCGATTCATCCGGTACACCCCACCGCCTTCCCGGCTCCCGGTGGACGGGTCGGTGTTTCCTTCGATCGTCAGGAGCTTGCCCCCGTTCACCTGCTCGACAATCCCGGTGTGTCCCTTGCCCTCGCCGAAGTCCATGATGAAGACCATCCCCGGCTTCACCACCCCGGGATCGGCGATCGCTCGGGCCACGTGGAGGCGTCGAATCTTCCGCTCTCCGGCCTTGAGCCAGTGATCCAGGCACCCCGCGGTCTTGACCATCGGGTTCTCCCGATTCCGATCTCGCGCCGCCATCTGGAAGCACCAATAGACGAACGCGCAGCACCACGGATAGTTGCCACGGGTCGGGTCGAGTCCGACCGAACGCAGGTACTCGTCCACCTGCTTCCCACGATTGCTGTTCTTCGGCTCCTCCCGGACCCCGAGCTGGGCGCGCGCGACCTCGAGCACCCGTGCCAGCAACTCATCGTCCACCTGGGAAATGACCGGGACCTGTCCGTCGAAGAGCACCTCCCACGACAGCGCCCCGAGCACCCCATCCACCTTGAGGGGCACCCCGTCCCTGTCCGTGGTGCGGGACTGGAACAGCATGACCGCCGCCTGGGTCTTCGGACCGAAGTCACCGTCGGCCTCGAGTGGACCGCACCTGCGCTCGTTCAACCGCTGCTGCACGGCCTTGACGATCTGCTTGTCGGCCTCTCCCACCTGAATCAGCCTGCCGGGATAGAGCATCGCCCCCCTCCAATCGAGACACTGCATTCGATGGAGGGAGGCGCGGCGTTTTGTGACGCAGAGAACCAGCTTCCCGATGCCGGCGGGGACACCGGGCAGGCGAGCGACTCACCTCCAGAAGACGATGTCGCGCTCCTCGTCGACCGCGCCGGGTTGCTCAGGCCGCCGCGGCCGAGCGCCACCGGGCGAGCATGTCCCGGACGTACTCCGCATAGCTCCGGGGAGGACGGCCGAGCAGCTCCGTGGTGCGTGCGACGCTGCGGGGATCCGTCGGCACGTAGAAGCGCGAGATCATCCGGTAGGTATTGAGGAAGTCCTCCTGCTTGCGACCCGAGAGGCGCTCGCGCAGCGGGCGCGTCCAGGTCTGCTCGTCGTCACCGGTGTAGCGCACCTCGCGGCCCAGCGCGGCGCTCCACACCGCCGCGCACGCGGGCCCCGAGAAGGTCGCGGGCCCGTTCACCGGGAGCGGCCCCGAGGGGATGGACGGGTCGAGCATCGCTCGGGCCGCGGCATCGCCCACGTCACGCACGTCCACCCGGTTGAGGCCCCGGTGGCCCAGCGGCTGCGAGAAGATGCCCTCCAGCAGCTGCTCTCGGAACAGCTCGTCGTTCTGATAGAAGTTGGAGGGCATGAGCAGGACCGTATTGGCCCGCGAGCGGCGGACGCGCTCGGCGATGGCGAACTTCGGCCGGTAGTGCGGAGCCAGGCGACCGAACGCCACCCGCTTGAGCGCGCGCACCAGGCGGTTCGGCCCCTCCACGTGGACCCCCACGAAGACGAGGCGCGCACCGGCCGTCTCGCACGCCTCCACGACGTTGCGGGCCAGCTGCTCCTCGTCCGCCTCGTGCGGGGAGGAGTAGAAGGCGGACGCCACGCCGTCCATGGCCCGCGCCAGACAGGCGCGATCCCCCACGTCTCCCACCAGCCGCTCCACGGTGTCGGGCAGGTGGCCGAGCCCGTGCGAGGAGCGCGTGAGGATGCGCACGCGCGCCCCCGCGTCCAGCAGGGCACGGGTGACTTCGCTGCCGACGGTGCCTCGGGCCCCGAGGACCAGGACGGTGCGCTGCGGAGCGTGAGTGGATGAACCCTGCATGATTTCCCCCCGAGTGTGTGCGGGGCGCGTGCCCCGGCGCAGACAGGGAGGGACATAGCCGCCGCGGGGCGGGTGGGCGCAATGGCCGTCCGCGACGAGGTGAGGTGTAGCGTCACCTGCTCAGCGAACGACGCGCGCGCGTGTGTTCTCCGGGCCAAAGGACTCGTACCGGCGGCACATTGCTCCCTCCGAATCGGCTGACACCCTGGCTGGCAATTCGCCTTGTTCCGCGCCCCTCGTTGCCTGCACTCTGGCGGCCACGCGGCGCGATGACGCCGCTCATGAGGAGGTGGGAAGTGACTTCGCGCAGCTCGCCGACGGTGAAGGTGCAGATGATGATCCGCAAACCGGTCGCGGAAGTATTTCGCGCCTTCGTCGATCCGACCGTGACGACCCGCTTCTGGTTCACCCGGAGCACGGGCCGGCTGGAGTCGGGCAAGACCGTGCGTTGGGACTGGGAGATGTATGGCGCCTCGGCGGAGGTTCGCGTCGACGCCCTCGAGCCCGACAAGCGCATCCTCGTCGAGTGGTCGGGCAACGGACGAAGCTCCACCATCGAATGGGCGTTCGACTCACGCCCGGACGGCACGACCCTGGTCCGCATCGAAAACCGTCACTTCACGGGCACCGAGGACGAAGTCGTCGCGCAGGCCCTGGACGCGACGGGCGGCTTCTCCCTGGTGCTCGCCGGGCTGAAGGCGTTCCTCGAGCACGGGATCGACCTGCGGCTGGTGGCGGACCACCACCCCGACGCCCACCGCAAGTAGGGACCCGACTCAGGGGTGCTCCAGCGTGGGGAGCGGCCTCCCCTCCCGGGCCAGGTACGAGACCGTCACCAGGGTGCCCGCGCGGGCGTCACCCTGCACGGAGGAATAGGAGGCCCCATTCCAGAGCACCGGCTCGGAGGCCATCAGCACCTGCTCGCGAAACTGCTCCAGCGCCTCCTGGTTGGGGTGCGAGGTCTCCAGGCGGCACACGGAGGCACCGCACTGCACCGACTCCAGTCGGGAGGTGGAGAGGGTGCGCTCCAGCCTGGCGCGGGCCAGGTCCTCCGCCTGCCGGCTCCAGTGGGGGTCGATAGGCTCGCCGTGGACCGCCTCCTCCAGGCGGTCCACCACTTCCTGCGCGGACCGCGGCACCTGCTGAACGGGCGGGGCCGGGGTGCTCGGGCGCTCCACCTCAGCGCTGGCGGCGGGCAGCTCGGCGGGGTGTGCCAGGGTGTGGCCAGGTGCGGAGGCGAGGGGGCGCGCCACTTCCCGGGTGAGGCGCTCCATGTGGGCCCGCTGCTCACCCAGCGCCCGGGCCATCTCCTGAAGCTCGCGGCGGGTGGCCTC
>NZ_DASVSO010000039.1:0-19108 GCF_036388035.1 Archangium sp. | reverse complement strand
CTCGATCTCGTAGTCGGTGATGGACAAGTCGCGCTCGTCCTTCAGCTCCCGGCGCGCCCGCTCGAAGTCCTTGCGACGCTCGGGGACGATGTAGCGGGCGGCGATCCGGTAGTCCTTCCAGCGAACACGTTGATGGAAGCTTTCCACCACGGGCCGAAGGCTCTGCGTGTCCGAGGTTTTCTTCGTGTGGGCGCAGGCCCCACCGAGAGTGAGGACGAGAAGCACAGCAAGCAGGCGAATCACCCGGAGGACGCTAGCACCCATTCCAGAGGGGGCGAAACGGAACGCGGCCCGGTGCTATGGTCGCGGGCCGCATGGCCAAATCGTTGGTGGAGCGCTACGAGCAGCTCCTCGCCCAGGATCCTGCATCGTCGGTATTCGTCGAACTGGCCAAGGCCCTCGTCGCCAAGGGGGAGGCCGCTCGGGCCATTACCGTCTGCGAGCAGGGCATCTCCCATCATCCCAACTCGGTGACGGGTCGGGTGCTGTGGGGCAAGGCGCTCATCCTGTTGGGCCGTCCCGCCGAGGCGATGGCCCAGTTCGATCAGGCCGTCTCCATCGATAAAGAGAACCCGCACGCCTACAACCTCATCGCCGAGGTGTTGTTGCAGCGCGGGTTGTTCCGCTCGGCGCTGCCCATCCTGCGCAAGGCCCTGGCCCTGCAGCCCAACGACGCCCGCGTGCGCGGGTGGATGGAGCAGGCCCAGGCGGCGCTCTCGGGCGGGCCCGCTCCGGAGTTCAACGACCTGAACACCCTGGAGCCCAAGACCGCGGAGGAGCCCGCCGCGAAGGTGGAGGCCTCGGGTCCGGAGGCTTCTCCCGAGGCGTCCGAGGCTCCCGCCGAGCCGGCTCCAGAGGCCGCGTCCGCCCAGGCGGCGGAGGCTCCGGCCGCTTCGGCTCCTCTTCTGGCCCCGGAGGGCCCCACCGTCCCGGTGCTGGAGGTCGCGGAGGTGGCGGCCCCGGAAGAGGCCCCGGTCGTACTGGCGCCCGAGGCCGGTGAGCTCGAAGGGGGCGCGCCGCTCGAGGCCGCTCCGGTCGACGCCACTCCGGTCGACGCCGCTCCGAGCGAGGCTCCCGAGGAGGCGCTGCCCGTCGAGGAGGCGCCGCTGGCCGTGTCGGCGGAGGCTTCCTCCAGCGAGGAGGGCCCGGAGGCGGCGGAGGCCGTGGAGGAAGGCGAGCCCGAGCCGTCGAGCGAGGGTGGACTGCTCGCGGATCTGCCGTCGCTCGAGGAGCCCAGGCCCGCCCCCGTGTTGCTCGCGCCCGAGCGGCGTGGGCCCGTGCTCTCGCCTCCGCCGTCGGGGCTTGGCTCCCGGCGTGGGCTGCTCGATGAGCTTCCCGAGGCGACCGCGGACGTCGAGGAGGTTCCCGCGCGGGCGGTCTCCCCGGTGGGCCGCAAGGCTCCCGTCCAGGACGTGGGGACCCTCACCGCGGCCTACGAGCGCGAGCTGCGCGAGAAGCTCCTCCCCAAGGATGGAGGCTCCTTCTTCTCCGGTCGCACGCTGAAGGTGATGGCGGCGATGGGCGCCCTGGTGGTGCTGCTCGGCGTGCTCCTCATCGTTCGGGCGAAGCAGGGGGGCCAGGCGCTCGTCGCGGCGCTGGACCGGGTCTCCCGGCTCATCGAGCAGGACACGGAGCCTGCCCGGCAGGAGGCGCTCTCGCTGCTCGGCCACGTGGTGGACCTGGAGGAGGACAACACCCGGGCCTGGGCCCTCTCGGCCCACGCGCATGCCGTGCGCTACGCCGACAGCGCTTCCGCCGAGGAGCGTGCGCAGGCGCTCGCCGCGCTCAACCGTCCGAACGTGCGCGCGGAGAACCTGGGGCTCTCCCTGGTGGTGGACGTGCTGGTGGCCGACGCGCAGGGCCGCGACTCCGCCCGCCGCACCCTCCTGGGCGCCAAGGTGGAGACCTCGGAGGCCCAGGGGCTGGCCGGCACCGTCCTGCTCGAGTCGGGCAAGACGAAGGAGGCCCTGGAGCGCCTCCAGCGGGCCCTCAAGCTGTCGCCGCGCAACGTGCGCGCCCTGCTGTCGCTCGGGGGTTACTACCTCCACGCGGGTGACCCGGTGAACGCCCTGAAGGTGTACACGAGCGCCGCGAAGCTGGCCCCGGAGCACCCGGTGGCGCGCCTCGGCCTCGCGGAGACCCGGCTGGTGCTCGGCCAGGAGCTGGAGTCCGCTCTCTCGGAGGTGCAGGGGCTGGCCTCGGACCCGGCGCTGCCGGTCGCGCTGCGCCCGCGCCAGCAACTGGTGCAGGGGCGGTTGATGACCGCGCTCGGCAAGGCCCGCGAGGCCCGGACGCTGCTCGCCGAGGGCATGAAGGGGCCGCTGGCCTACGAGACCTTCCTCGCGCTCGGTGAGGCGAACCGCGCGGCCGGGGACATGTCCGCCGCCCAGCGGGCCTTCGAGGAGGCCCTCGAACTCCAGCCCGACAGCGAAGAAGCGCGGGCGGGCGTGGGCCGGGCGCTGCTGGACCGTGACCGCGAGCGCGAGGTGCTCTCCAAGGTGGAGGGCGAGGGCCGTCAGGTGGCGCTGGTGCGCGCCGCGGCGTACGCGAAGCTGGGAGACTGGAAGCGCGTCCGCACGGAGGTGGCCCGCACGCGCGTGGAGGACCTCTATCCCGCCGAGGCCATCATCTACCTGGCCCAGGCCGATGCCGCCGAGGGCGAGCGGGACCGGGCGCGCGAGGCCCTGGAGAAGACGCTCGCGGCGACGAAGACGGCCAAGGCCGAGGTGCGCACGGCGCTGGCGCTCATGCACTGGCAGGACAAGGCCGCGGACAAGGCGAGCACCCTGCTGGAGGCGGCCGTGGCGGAGGACGCGCGGCACTACGAGGCCTCGTGCGCGCTGGGCCGGCTCCTCGGCTCGCGGGGCCAGCCGGACCTGGCGATGAAGCCGCTGACGCAGGCGGTGGCGCTCAATGGCTCCCACGGCGAGGCGCGCGAGGCGCTCGGCCGGGCGCTGCTGGCGCTGGGCCGCACCGAGGAGGCCCGCAGGCAGTTCGAGGAGTGGCAGCTCGACAACCCGAGCGCCGCGGCGGCCCACAAGGGTTTCGCGATGGCGCTGTTCCAGTTGGGCCGGATGAAGGAGGCGGAGGCGGCCGCCGGGCGCGCGGTGAAGCTGGCCGCGAGCGACCCCGAGGCCCACCGCGCTCGTGCCGCCGTCCTCTTCGCCCTGGGGGACACCCGGGGCGGCTTCGGCGAGCTGGAGAACGCCAACAGGTTGGACCCGAAGTCGCCGGAGACCTTCTGTGAGATCGCCTTCGCCTTCCTGCGGCAGGGCCTCGCGGCCAACGCGGCCAAGGCCTTCGAGGCGGCGCGGCGCGAGGGTCCGGACGTCGCGTGCGGCCAGTCGGGTGAGCACTGGGTGGGCGGCTCGGGCGGACGCGCGGTGGCCAAGGTGCTGCAGGGCCTCGCGGACAAGGCGCCCACCACGTGGGACAAGGGCTTCGCCCAGGCGGCCCGGGCCCGGGTGCTGCTCGCGGCGGGTGCGACGAAGGAAGCGCGCGAGGCCGCGGACGAGGCGGTGCGGCTGGCGCCCTCCTCGGGGCGGAGCCACCTCGTGCTGGGTCAGGTGGCGCTGAAGCAGCGGGACGAGGCGGCCGCGATGAAGGCGCTCTCCCGCGCGGTGGAGCTGGAGCCCGTGGACGGATCGGTCTGGCTGGTCCAGGCGGACGCGCTCGTGCGCAACCCCGCGGAGACCGCTCGGGCGGTGCAGGCCTACGAGTCCTTCCTCAAGCTGGCGGGCGCCTCTCCCGAGGCGAGCCGGGTGAAGAAGGCATTGCCGGCCCTGCAGCGCCGGGCAGGGGGAAAATAAGCGTGGAAGCCCAGACTCCTCCGCCATTGCCGCTGATGCGCATCATGAGCGGCAACGCCTTCCTGCTCTCCATCCTCTACCTGTTGGTGGGCACCGTGGTGGAGGGGGCGCGGCGGCTGTGGCCGTCCATCTTCCTCCAGCGGCTGTCCCTGTCGCTGGACTCGCTGCCGGCCCGGGCGCTGGAGCTGGTGGGAGGCATGCAGCCGCTGCGCGATGCCTACTTCGCCGGCAACATCTCCGAGTCCACGGTGCGGCTCGTCTTCGGCGCCACCACCATCGTCATCATCTTCCTGCTCGCGGTGCTGGTGGGCGTGTTCATGGGCACGCTGCGCGGCCTGGTGATGCGCCGCTCCCCGCGAGGGTAGCCCGGCGTCGCCTCAGTGCCGGGTGCCGCGGGACTTGCGCACCCGGGGCGGTACGGGGGCCACCGGAATGGGCTCGTGGCCGGCGGCGCGCGCCATGAGGCAGATCTCCACCACCTTGGGTCCGAAGCGCTCCCAGCGGCTCTCGCCCGTGCCCTTCACCGCGAGGAAGCCCGCCCGGTCGATGGGCAGTGCCGCGGCCAGTCCCCGCAGCGTCTCGTCGTTGAAGATGATGAAGGGGGGAACTTCGAGATCCTTCGCGAGCTCCTTGCGCCAGCGGCGCAGCTCGGTGGCGGCCAGCTCGCTGTAGCCGTCGGGCCGTCCCGGGGCGAGCGTCGGCGTGGCGCGGGGCGCGGTGGCCGGGCGGGAGACGCCCTCCAGCCGCTTCAACCGGCTGCCGGCGCACGTGTCGCAGTTGCCGCAGTTCGCGTCCGCGTCCGTGTCCTTCTGGCCGAAGTAATGGAGGATGAAGGCCCGCCGGCAGCGCTTGGTGTAGGCGTAGTCCGTCATCCGTTTGAGCATCAGCATGGAGCGCCGCTCCATCTCGCGCAGCTTGCTCAGGTCCACGCCCAGCTCGCGGAAGGGCACCTGCTCCAGCGCGCGGATGGCTCGGCCCGAGAAGGGCCGGCGCACCTGCACCGCCCCCGCGCGCTCCAGCAGCTTCAGCGCGTGCTGGATGTCATCGCCGGACAGCCCGGTGCGCCGCGCGAGGATGGGCAGCTCCGTGGTGGCCGAGCGCCCCACCGGGAACGTCTCCAGCAGCGAGGCCAGCAGGCGCCGCGCGTCCGGGGCATGCGGCTGCGTCGTGGGGGCCTTCTCCGTCAGGGTGATGCCGTACTCGCCCTCGCCGCGGCCACCGCGTTCAATCTTCCCCTCGCGCTCCAGGATGCGCAGCACGGAGGAGATCTCGAACTCGCTCGCGCCCGACTGGGCGGCCAGCACATGCATGCCCTTGTCGTACTCGGGCACGCTTCTCAGCACGTTCCACACGTCCGAGAGCACCGCCTCCGAGGGGTGGTTGCTCTCGATGAGCCGCTCCTGCGTGTAGACGTCCGCGTGGTTGAAGAGGAGCGCGGCGAAGGCCGGTCCCCGGTCGCGTCCCGCGCGGCCGATCTCCTGGTAGTACGCCTCCACCGCCTTGGGGATGTTGGCGTGGGCCACGAAGCGGATGTCCGGCTTGTCGATGCCCATGCCGAAGGCGTTGGTGGCCACCGCCACCGCCTCCTTGGCGGACATGAACTCGTCCTGGGCCCGGCGCCGCGCGTCGTCGTCCATGCCCGCGTGGTAGAGGATGGCGTTCACCCCCCGCTCGAGCAGCGCGGAGTGCATGTTCTCCGTCGACTTGCGGGTGGAGCCGTAGATGATGCCGCTGCCCCCCAGCGCCGCGAGCCCCGCGCAGGCCCGGCGCTTGTCCTCGTCCCCGCCGACCTCGAGCACCTCCAGGAAGAGGTTGGGCCGATCGAAGCCCTCGGCGAACACCTGAGGGTCCTTCATCAGCAGGGAGCGGACGATGTCGTCGCGCACCTCGGGGGTGGCGGTGGCGGTGAGGGCCACGGTGCGCGGCGGGCGCAGGCGCTTGCGCACCTGGCCGAGCTGCGCGTAGTCCGGCCGGAAGTCATGGCCCCACTGGGAGATGCAGTGGGCCTCGTCGATGGCGAGCAGGTCCACCCCCACCTGCGCCAGCGCGTCCAGGAAGCTCGGGCTGCGGAAGCGCTCGGGCGCCACGTAGACGAGCTTGAACTCCCCGACGCGCATGCGGCGGATGCGTTCCGCGCGATCCACGTCCGACAGGGACGAGTTGATGAAGGTGGCGGAGATGCCCCGGGCGGTGAGCTGCTCCACCTGGTCCTTCATCAACGCGATGAGGGGGGAGATGACGAGCGTCACCCCGGGCAGCAGCATGGCGGGGAGCTGGTAGCACAGGCTCTTGCCGGCGCCCGTGGGCATGACCACCACGGTGTTGCGCCCGCTCAACACGGAGCTGATGACCTGGGCCTGCCCCGGCCTGAACTCGGTCAGCCCGAAATGACGGACCAATCCCTCCTGGGCTTGCTCGAAGTAGGGCAGGGCCACCGTCATCCGACGCATATTCAACGTTCCTTGTGGGGCGTCAACGACTCAGCGCCTCCTGAGTCCAGGTCCAGCCCGTCAGGTACTGGAACGGCCAGGCGCGCCCGCCACTCCGCCGCCTCTCGGGCCAGCCGGGTCCCCAGCTCGGCATCCAGGCGGCCATCCCTCACCACGTCTCCCTCCTTCACGTTCGAGGGCAGCGTGGCGCGCGGCACCGTGTGCGCCCGGCCGCCGCCCAAGGGCACCACCTGCGCCACCTCGTCCTCCAGCACCTCCACCTGCACCGCGCCCCCACCGCACGCCACCGCTCCGATTGCACCCAGCATCACCCACGCTCCTCTCCCACCATGCTCCATGGCCCTCTCGTCTCTCCGCCCAGCAGCGGCAGCTCGCCCCGCTCCATCAGCGAGGTGTACGTCCCGTCTCCCACCACCACGTGGTCCAGCACCTTGATGCCCAGCACCCGGCCCGCCTCGATGAGCTGCGCGGTGAGGCCCAGGTCCTGTCCCGAGGGCTCCGGGTCTCCCGAGGGGTGGTTATGAGCGAGCACGATGGCCGAGGCGCGCGAGGTGATGGCCGCGGCGAACACCTCGCGTGGGTCCACCGGGCACGCGTTGATGGTGCCCTCGGCCACGCGGGCGTCGTGCAGCAGCACGTTGCGCGCGTTGAAGCACAGCACGTGGAACACCTCGCGCCGCAGCGCGCTCAGGGTGGGCGCGAGATACGTATAGATTTCCTTCGGGGTGCGCAGGCGCGGCCGCCGCTCGGTGACGCGCTGGGCCCGGCGTCCCAGCTCCAGCGCCGCCATCACCTGCGCCGTGCGCACCGCCCCCATTCCCGGACGCGCGCGCAGCTCCCTCGGGTCCTGCTGCACCAGTGCCTTGAGCCCACCCCTCGTGGCGAGCAGCGCTTCCGCCAGCACCTGCGTGCGCGCGCTCGAGCCCAGCAGCACGGAGAGAAGCTCCGGGTCGGTGAGGGCCGACGCCCCCAACCTGTAGAGGCGCTCCCGAGGACTCTCCGCCTCCGAAAGCACCTCCTTCACCTCCCTCACCGACCCATTGCCCGCCGACTCCTCCCACTCCACCGTCCCCATCGCCCCACGCCGTTCCATCCCGCCCTCCGTCCGCGCCCAGCGGCATGAGCAATGCGCGTGCCGAGCGTGCTTCCCTCGGGAGCGCCGTGCCCCACCGTCTCATTGCGCACGGAGCGGCTCACTGCCGGGACGGGGGCACTCGCCTACGATGGGGGGTGACCATGGCCATCCATCCCGTGCGCTTCGTCTTGCTGATGCTGTTGGTGGGCCTTTCCGCCTGCGGCACCACGCAGGGCGAGAGGCGCGGTTCCTCGCTCTACTTGGGCTGCGCCTCTGGTGCCGACTGCACGCAGGCGCGGCCAGTTCGTGGGACGTTCGGCGGAACCGTCCCTGGAACTCCTTCTGGGCCGGTCGGAAGGGTCCGGGCGCCCCGGGGAGAGCTCGGCCCCATCGAGTCCGAGTTCTTGGACGTGGACTATTTCCACGGACTGTTGGTGCGCACAGGAGTGCCGACGGAGCAACTCCCACGGAACAGACGCAGCTTGTCTCCAGCCGAGGCCATGCGACTGCTCTCCGCGCTGCTCTCGGCCGAAGTAGGGCTGCGGGACTTCGGGCCCTCGTGATGCACCCCATTGAAAGCCTGGAAGGGCTGGCGCAGCTACCAGGAGCCGTGCGGGCGCTGATCCAGAGCTCTCCCGAGTATTGGGAGCACTTTCGTGCGATGCCTCACGGGGCGCAGGTTCGCGCCGTGTCGCGCCTGCTCACCAACGTCCTCATCACCGTGGGCACCGCGGGGGTGGGCAGTGCGCGGATCGCTTCCGCGGGCAGTCGACTGGGGCGTCTCGGGATGCCGCTCCTCTCCCTGTCCACCGAAGGAACGATGTCTCTGCGCCTCGTGGCGGTGCCGGTGGGCCAGCTCGTCACGGCGGTCGGTCCGGCGGTGGGCTCCTTCTACATCCTCCACATGGCCAACATGGGGAGTGGTGGCGGCCATGTGCCCAGACCTCCGCCGCCCGGAGGACCTGGAAAGTGGGTGAAGGCCACCGAGTCCATGAAGCGGCCCGCGCACGAGTATCAGGCGCAAATCACGGGGGCTCCGGAGGGCTACGTCTACAAGGTTGGAGACGTGAAGTTCGATGGGTACAAGAACGGCGTATTGCTGGAGGCCAAGGGTCCTGGATACCTCGACTTTTTCAAGAAGGGTGGCGAGCCCGGAGGATGGTTCAAGGGAGCTGAGAAGATGGTGGAGCAAGCAATGAGGCAAGTCGAAGCAGCCAATGGCACTCCCATCCAGTGGTATTTCGCGGAACGAGAGGTCGCGGACGCCATGCGGATACGGTTTATGGATGAAGGACTGGGCATGATCGATGTCATCCACAGGCCTGCACTGCCGTGAGGAAGAATTCCGAATGAGCGAGACCTACTATGCGGGCAGCTACTGGCTTGGCCGGAAGGAATCGGCCGAGATATGCGCCTCTCGCGCGGAATCTTTCTTTCGCCTCCTGAACCGTTGCGATCCAACCTTTACCCAGTGGTTCGAAAAAGCGTACTCGCGTGAGGACGCATTGAAGCTTCGCTTCGAGCCTGACGCCACGACGTTTCTGGAGATGTTCGGCAGGGACGACGCTCAGGGGGTTAAAGGCGGTTTCTCCATCAGTGCCTGGAATGGAGAGCGCAGTGACGACAGCACGCTCCGATTCTCCTGTGGCTCTTCGTCCCTGATTGTTCCCGGCACGTGCGTGCTGAGGCCGCCCTCAGAAGGCCCTGTCGCGGAGCGAGTGTCGTCTGCCCCTGTTTTCACCCAGATACTTCGCGCGATGGCTCTGTCTTGGGATCCGGAGTGGGGCGTTGTGACCTCCCACGTTCATCGAGACCAGGTGCTGAAGGCCACCAAGGTAGGCACGTTCCCTGGCTGGGTGATGTACTTTTCCCATCGCCGGGGTCCGGTGCCGCCGCTGCCTGCCCCCGTGCACGTCGAGCCCGTGGAGGACAAGGGCACGCTCGTCGTCCTCACTCCCGAACGTTTCACCGCAAGCAATCCCGCTCATGTGGAGCTGGCCCACCATGTCGCGGAGGTATTGGACCGGGCGGGTTTGTTGAAGCCTCTCCAGCCCTGGGTTTCGGCTCCAGGCCAGTGATAGGATTTCCATGACTCCCACCCCAGAATCCGTAGGTAGTGCAGGATGTCCCCATGGCCTCTTCCGTCGCTCCGTTGCTCGATGTCAGTCGCATCGCGAAGTTGCGAGCCCTGGAGGACGAAGGCGAGCCGGGCCTCGTCGTCGAGCTGGGGCGCGACTTCCTGACCCGTGCCTCCTCGCGACTCGCGCGGCTGCGGGAGCTGCTGGCCACGGGCGATGCGGAGGAGTTCGAGCTCCAGGCCCACAGCCTGACCGGCATCACCGGGATGTTCGGCTTCATGCGGCTGCATGAGCTCTGCATGGCCTTGGAGAAGCTCACCAAGGAGCGCGGGTTGGAGGCCGTGGGCGAGCTGCTGGCGGAGGCGGAGCGAGCATTCGCGGAAGCGAGGCCGCTCATGTTGGCCGAGCTGGGCCTCCAGGAGTGAAGCCTCCTGGCGCGTCGCTCGGGCTCAGGTCTCGATGCGGTTGCGGCCGTTGCTCTTGGCCCGGTAGAGCCGCTCGTCCGCCACGCGCACCAGCGTCTCCACGGTGGTGCCGTCCTGGGGGGCCACCGCGATCCCCGCGCTGAAGGTGACGCGGAAGCGCTCGCCCTTGTCCCCCTCGAAGTCGAGCCGCTCCACCTCCGCCGCCGTGCGCGCCAGGATGTCCCGCGCGTTCTGCGCCGTCTGTCCCGGCAGCGCCACCATGAACTCCTCGCCGCCCCAGCGACACCGCAGGTCCTCCTTGCGGAAGCGCGAGGTCATCAAGCGCCCCAGCCGGACCAGGACGCTGTCCCCCGCGAGGTGCCCGTGCGTGTCGTTCACCTGCTTGAAGTGGTCCACGTCCAGCATGCCCAGCGCCAGCGGTCTGCCCGTCCGCTGCGCCTCGGCGAGCCGCGCCCGCACTCCCTCCAGGAAGGGCCGGCGCAGCAGCAGGCCCGTGAGGGCGTCGCGCTCGGCCCGCTCGCGCGCCAGCCGCGTCCGCTCCAACCGGGACTGCACGCGAGCCCGCAGCTCCGCGGGCAGCACCGGCTTGGCGAGGTAGTCGTCCGCGCCCGCCTCGAAGGCCTCCACCCGGAACTCCACTCCCGAGTGCGCGGTGATGAAGAGCACGGGCAGCTCCCGCCACTCGGGCATGGAGCGCACGATGCGGCACAGGTCGAACCCGCTGGGGCCCGGCATCTCCACGTCCAACAGCAGCAGGTCCGGGCGGTGCTCGGCCAGTGCTTCCAACAGGCCGTGGGGTTCGCTCAGTCCCACCACCTCCACCTGCTGGCTCGTCAGGGCGGCGCTGAGGGTGCGCACCGCGTCCGGGTCGTCGTCCACCACCAGCACGCGTGAGCGCTCCGGGCGCCGGGCCGCCACCATTCCCTCCACCGCCTCGGTCAGCTCCTGCGCGGAGAAGGGCCGGGGCAGGTAGAGTGATGCGCCCGCGAGGATCGCCGCCAGCCGGTAGTGGACGTCGCCTCCCTCGCCGAAGAAGGCCAGGGGCAGCGTCTGCATGCCTTCCTCACCCCGCAGCCGGCCCGCGGCGTCGAAGCCGCCCTCCTGGCCACCCAGGTCCACGTGCAGCAGGGCCCCATCCAGCGACTGCCGCCGCGCCGCCGCCACCACCTCGTCCGCGGCTCGGGCCGTCACCACCCGCACCATCCGCTCCTGGCCCATCCGCTCCACCTCGGCGAGCCATGCCGCGTCCGCGTCCGCCACCAGCACCGTGCCGAGCGTCCCCGCTCCCTCCGCCGCCGTGGGTCCCGTGCTCCGGGCGGGGCTGGGAGCGGGGGCGGCCGGTTGCAGTCGCGTGGTCACCGCGGCCACCTCGTGCGCCAGTGCGCGCAGCGCGGTCTCCACGGCGCTCCAGTCCGCCGTCCCGACGCCGTCCCGAGCCGGCCGCAGCAGCGCCTCCAGGCTCCTCGCCGCCAGGCTCACCGGGCGGAAACCGTAGGAGCCCGCCGTCCCGTGCAGCGTGTGGGCGAGCTTGAAGGCCTCGGCCAGCCCCTCGGGGGAGCCGGCCCGTGCCCGCTCCACCGCCGCCGTCAGCTCCCGTACCTTGTCTCCCAGGCGCCCGGCGTACTTGAGGCTCAGCTCATCGAGCTCGGCGGCCACGTCGTCGCCGGAGGTTCCCCGCGTCATGTGCTCTCCGGCTGGGAGGCCTTCTCCCCGTCACGGCGGGCCAGCAGCCCGTTGAGCAGCTCCTTCACGGACGCCATCAGCTCCTCCTCGGAAGTGCGCGCCTTCGTCAGGTGCCGGGTGATGCCGAGCGTGAGCTGGTGCTGGTCCTTCGAGGTCAGGTCCCGCCCGGTGAAGACGATGAGGGGCGTGCCGCGACCCTTGCCCTGGCGGAGGATGTCCACCACCTCGAAGCCGTCCAGCCGGGGCAGGCCCACGTCCAGGAGGATGAGGTCCGGCGGCGTCTCGCGCGCCAGCGCCACCGCGCTCTCCCCGTCCTCGGCCTCGTAGCAGGCCGCGCCCAATCGCTCGATCTGCGCGCGCAACACCTGGCGCGTGGCCACGTCGTCGTCCACGAGGAGCACCCGCGCTCGGCCGGGCCGGCGGATGGCGTGGCGCAGCGTCTGGAGGAAGCGCGCCTCATCGAAGGGCTTCACCATCCAGTCCACCAGCAGCGGGGGAATCGCCTCCTCCTGCGGCGAGCCGCCCGACAGCACCATCACCGGCATCTCGCGGGTACGGGGGTCCTCGCGCAACCGCCGCACCAGGTCCAGCCCATCCCCCTCCAGCAACCGGGTGTCCAGCACCAGCATGTCCGGCGCGCCCACCTCGATGAGCCGCGTCGCCTCGGCCAGCGAGGGGGAGCGCAGCACGCGGTAGCCCTCGTGGGTGAGCAGTCCGCGCAGCAGGCCGGACAGCTCCGAGTCCGTCGTCACCACCAGGACGTTGTAGCGGGACTGGTCCATGAGGGGCACGGTGCTCGAGTCCTGGCGCACCGCCGGCAGCGAGAAGGTGAAGGTGGCGCCCTGGCCCGGCTCGCTCTGCACCTCGATGTGGCCGCCGTGCTGCTCGATGATGGCCTGGGAGATGGCCAGCCCCAGTCCCGTGCCGCCCTTGGAGCGCGTGTCCGAGCTGTCCAACTGCTGGAACTTGCCGAAGAGCCTGTCCCGCTTCTCCTTGGGGATGCCCGGCCCCTGGTCCACCACGGAGAAGCGCACCGCGCCGCGCGCGTCCCGAGCGGCTCGCACCACCACGCCGCTGTCCGCCGGGGAGAACTTGATGGCGTTGGAGATGAGGTTGGTGAGCACCTGGATGAGCCGGTCCCGATCCGCCCGGACCGAGCCCGCGTCACCCGCCTCGGCGCGCAGGCGCACCCGCGCCGTATCCGCCATGGCCTGCACGCCGCTGAAGGTGGCCTCGAGGGCCTCGGTGACGTCCACCGGCTGCAGCTTCAGCTCCAGCTTGCCCGCCTCCATCTTCTCCAGGTCGAGGATGTCGTTGATGAGGCGGATGAGCCGCTCGGTGTTGGTGCGGGCGATGCGCACCATGTCCTGGGCCTGTTCGGGCAGCTCCCCGAGGATGCCGCCTTCCAGCAGGCCCAGGGAGCCGCGGATGGAGGTGAGGGGGGTGCGCAGCTCGTGGCTGACGGTGGAGACGAACTCGTTCTTCAGCCGCTCCACCTCCTTGCGCTCGGTGAGGTCGCGCACATAGGCGGTGAAGCGACGGGCCCCGTCGGCGCGCACCGGCAGGAGGGTGAGCTCGGAGGGGAAGGAGCCGCCGTCGGCGCGCAGGGCGGGTACCTCCAGGCGGGTGACGTGCCCGGACGAGGCGTTGGCGTGGAGCGCCCGCGTCACCGTCTCGCGCTGCTCGGCCGTCACGGACGCGGCCAGCCCCACGGAGCGGAAGTCGCGCCCCAGCGCCTGCGCCCGCGGCAGCCGGAAGATGCGCTCCGCGGCGGGGTTGAACTCCAGGATGCAGCCCGACTCGTCCAGGGAGATGATGCCGTCCGGGGCACTCTCCAGGATGGCCGCCTTGCGGGCCTCGCTGTCGCGCAGCTCCGTGTTGGCGGCGGACAGCGCCCGCGTGCGCTCCTCCACGCGCTGCTCCAGCTCCAGGTTGAGCGCGTTGAGCGCGGCGCCCGTGCGCGTGAGGCGCGCCAGCACCACCACCACGAAGGCGACGAGCAGCAGCGACACGGCGAAGAGGACGACGCGGAAGCGCTCGGCGCGTACCAGGGCCGCCTCGTAGAGCTGGAGGTAGGTGGTGATGAGCCGCTCGGCCTCGGCGCTGGCGGGGCGGTCCAGCAGCTCCCGGAGCACGCTGTCCTCGTGGAGGCGGGGCAGGAGCGACTCGTTGTCGGCCAGGGCCCGGACATAGTCGTCCAGCACGGCCCCCAGCGTGCGCTGCCCCTCTTCCGGCAGGAAGCTCGGGAAGGCGCGCAGCTCCCCCGCCCGTGCTCGCAACGCGGCGAACTCCTCCGAGACCTCACCATGGAGCCGCGGCAGCCCCAGGCGGGCCCGGAGGATGTCCTGCTCCAGCTCGGCGTTGAGCACCCGGAGCTGGCGCATCCGGGTGCGGTAGTCGTCGTGCTCGGTCACGTCCATCGGACGGCCGAACGCGAAGAGCACGCACAGGAGCGCGAGCGCCCCCACCGCGAGCACCCCGGAGCGCTTCGAGAGACGGATCTTCCCGGCCGGTGTCGTCATCGCGAGTCGGTGCCTCAGGTGGGCGGCAGCAGCCGCTTGATCTCCGCGGGCAGGGTCATCGGATCGAACGGCTTGCCGATGACGCCCACCGCGCCCAGCTCCAGGTAGCGCGTCACCTCCTGCTTCTGGATCTTCGCCGTCATGAAGATGACGGGCGTCTTCGCGGTGGCCTCCTGGGCGCGCAGCTGGCCGAAGGTGGTGGGCCCGTCCATGCCCGGCATCATCACGTCCAGGAGGATGAGGTCCGGCCGCTCGGCGGCGGCCTTGGTGAGGGCCTCGGCGCCCGAGGCGGCCAGCACCGTCTGCCAACCGCCCACGCGGCTGAGGCTCACCATGCCGATGGTCCGGATGTCGTCCTCGTCATCCACGAGCAGCACCTTGCGAATCGTCATGACGTCTCCTTGTCCTGCGGGGGGGATGGGTGCCACTCGGGCAGCTCCATCCGGAAGGTGGTGCCGGCATTCTCGGCGGTGACGAAGTCCAGGCAGCCCCCCATGCGCTCCACCAGCCCTCGCGCGATGGAGAGTCCCAGTCCCGTGCCGCCCTTGCGCCGGGTGTCGGAGCCGTCCGCCTGGGCGAACTTCTGGAACATGCGCGAGTGGAAGGCCTCGGGGATGCCCGGCCCGCGGTCCGCCACGCTCACGCGCAGCCGGGGGCCCACCCGCTCCAGCCGCAGCGTCACGCGCTCGCCCCGCGGGGAGTACTTGAGGGCGTTGGACAGCAGGTTGGCCAGCACCTGGAGGAAGCGGTCCGCGTCCACCAGCGCCCTCGCGCCCGGCGCCTCCACCACCCGCTCGATGGTGACGCCATACTGTTGCGCGTAGCCGTGGTGGGCCTCGGCGGACTGGGCGAGCAGCGCTCCGAGCTCCAGCGGCTCCAGGTGGAAGTCCAGCTTGCCGGACTCCATCTTCTCCAGGTCGAGGATGTCGTTGATGAGCCGGATGAGGCGCTCGCTGTTCTTGTGCGCGATGCCGATCATCTCCGTCGCCATCTCCGGCAGCGGCCCGGCCACCCCGCCGCCCAGCAGCCCCAGGGCCCCGTGAATGGAGGTGAGGGGCGTGCGCAGCTCATGGCTGACGGTGGAGACGAACTCGCTCTTCATCTGCTCCACGTGGCGGCGCTCGGCCTCCAGGCGCTTCTGCTCGGTGACGTCGCGCGCCACGCCGTAGAGGATGCCCTCCTCGGCGTTGACGGCGGCGTTCCACTGGAGCCAATGCCAGGAGCCGTCCTGGCCACGGCAGCGGTGCTCGAAGCGGGGGAGGGGCTCGCCCCGGGCGCCCCGCGCCAGCCACGCGGCGGTGGCGGCCCGATCCTCCTCGTGGACCAGCTCCAGCAGGGGCGTGGCGCGCAGCGTCTGGGTGGAGTAGCCGAGCGTTCGCGACCAGGCCCGGCCGAGCTGCCGGAAGGTCCCCTCCACTCCGGCGATGCAGAGCATGTCCACGGACAGCTCGAAGAAGCGCTCCTGCTGCGTCAGCGCGGTGCGCGCCTCCCGGAGGGTGAGGGCGTTGAGCTCCAGCTCCACCCAGGAGGCCAGGTCCTCGAGGATCTGCCGCTCCTCCTCGCTGAAGTCGCGCGCGCGCTGGTCGATCACACAGAGCGTCCCCACGCGGCTGCCATCCGGGGTGTGGAGCGGGTGGCCCGCGTAGAAGCGCACGTGGGGCTTGCCGGTGACGAGCGGGTTGTCGGCGAAGCGCAGGTCCTCGAAGGCGTCGGGCACCACGAAGGTGTCCGAGGAGAGGATGGCATGGCCACAGAAGGAGACGCTGCGCTCCGTGGACTCGGAGTCCAGGCCGACCCGCGCCTTGAACCACTGCCGGGAGCCGTCCACCAGGGTGACGAGGGCCATGGGGACGCCGAGGATCCGCGAGGCCATCCGGACGATGCGGTCGAAGCGCTCCTCGGCGGGGGTGTCCAGCAGGCCCAGGCGCTGGAGGGCCTGGAGTCGCCTCGGTTCGTCAGCCGGCAGGGGCGGTGGAATCATGCGGGGGCTCGCGCGCAACAGGCGGAATGAGAAGTCCTAACGCATCCAGGAGGGGCCTGGCGAGGCTGCCGGGCACCCCCGTGCGCCTCAGAAGCGGGCGAGCGCCAGGAAGGTCTTCATCTTCTCGTTCGTCTCGCGCAGGCGCACGGACAGGGTGCGGACAAAAGTCCACAGCAGCACGTAGGCCAGATCCTTGTCGGTGAACATGAGCTGGTCGAGCTGCTCGCGCTCGATGACCCACAGCGTGCACGAGGTGTGGGCGAAGGCATCCGCCGAGCGGGGAATGTCCTCGATGACCGACATCTCCCCGAAATACTGGCCCTTTTCCAGGATGGCGAGCGCCTCCTCGCCCATCCCGGGCACCTGCTGGGAGATGCGGACCTTGCCCTCCAGGATGATGAACATCTCCCGGCCGGTATCTCCTTCACGGAACAGGCAGGCCCCTGCCTCGTAGCCCCGGGGGCGGGCGATTGACGCCACGCGGTGGAGCTGACTCTGGGTGAGGCCCCCGAAGAGCGCAACCTTCTTGAGGATCGAGGCATCCATGTGACGCCAGTTCGTACCACGACCCGGAGGGCTCTGGTACGGTGGCGCCCCATCTTCGAGAAACAGGAGCGACGACCCGTGGCGGAGAAGATCAACAAGGTGACCATCATTGGCTCGGGGCCCGCGGGCTACACCGCGGCCATCTACGCCGCGCGTGCCAACCTGGAGCCGGTCATGTTCGCCGGGGGCCCCACGCTCGAGGACGCTCAGCGCGTGCCCGGCGGCCAGTTGATGATCACCACCGACGTGGAGAACTACCCCGGCTTCCCCGAGGGGATTACGGGCCCCGAGCTGATGGACCGCTTCCAGAAGCAGGCCGAGCGCTTCGGCACCGTCATCCACATGGAGAACGTGGTGAAGGTGGACCTCTCCAAGCGTCCCTTCTTCATCCAGGGCGAGAGCGTGAGCTGCTACTCGGAGACCATCATCATCGCCACGGGTGCGAGTGCGAAGTGGCTGGGAGTAAAGGGCGAGGACACCTACAAGAACCGGGGTGTGTCCGCCTGCGCCACCTGTGACGGCGCCTTCTACAAGAAGCAGGACGTGCTGGTGGTGGGCGGCGGCGACACCGCCATGGAGGAGGCCAACTACCTGGCGAAGATCGTCAACAGCGTCACCATCGTGCACCGGCGTGACTCCCTGCGTGCCTCGAAGGTGATGCAGGACCGGGCCCGCAACAACCCGAAGATCTCCTTCCTGTGGGACAGCGCCATCGACGAGGTGGTGGGCAACGAGAAGGGCATGACGGGCGCGGTGGTGCGCAACCTGAAGACGAACGACACGAAGCTGGTGGCGGCCACGGGCCTGTTCGTGGCCATTGGCCACACGCCCACCACGCACCTCTTCCAGGGCGTGCTGGAGACGCACCAGGGCGGCTACCTCAAGACGGTGGCGGGCAGCACCCGCACCAACATCCCGGGCGTGTTCGCCTGCGGTGACGTGCAGGACAGCTACTACCGGCAGGCCATCACCGCGGCGGGCACCGGCTGCATGGCGGCCATCGACGCCGAGCGCTGGCTCATCGAAGAGGGCCAGTAGGCCACCAGGGGACGCGGAAACACCCATGAGCAACAAGCGGAAGACGGTGGCGGTACACGCGGGCGCGCAACTGACGGGCAGCAAGTCCCAGCCGGTGGTGCCGCCCATCCACGTGTCGGCGGTGAGCTTCTTCGACAGCAGCGACGAGCTGGACGCGGCGCTGGATGGCAAGGACTACGTCTACTCGCGCATCGCGGCGCCCAACGCCGCGCTGCTGGAGGAGGCGGTGGCGGCCCTGGAGGGCGCGGAGGCCTGTGTGGCCTACGCCAGTGGCATGGCCGCGCTCCGGGCCGTCTTCGAGGTGATGAACCTCAAGGCTGGCGACGTGGTGGTGATGCCGGCGGACGGTTACGGCGTCACCCGCTCGCTCTTCAAGAACCTGGCCGCGCGCAGTGGGGTGCGCGTCGAGGCGGTCATCCTCGCCGACGCCTCGGCGCCCGAGCGCATCGTCGCGCTGCGCCCCAAGCTGGTGCTGGCCGAGAGCGTCACCAACCCGCTGCTGCGCGTGCCGGACATCCGGGCGCTGTCGCGGGCGTGCCGGGAGGTGGGCGCCGCGCTCGCGGTGGATGCCACCTTCCCCTCGCCCTACGGCCAGCGGGCGTGCGAGCTGGGGGCGGACTACGCCGTGCAGTCCACGACGAAGTGGCTCAACGGACACAGCGACGCGCTGGGCGGCACGGTGAGTGGCACCCGCGAGAAGCTGGCACCGCTGCGGGCCGCGCGCCTCTTCGCCGGTGACGTGCTGGGGCCCTTCGAGGCGTGGCTCACCCTGCGCGGGGTGCGCACGCTGCCGGTGCGCATGAAGGCCCACTGCGACCATGCGGCCCACGTGGCGAAGCGGCTCTCCGAGTCGCCGCTCGTCGATCGCGTCCACTACCCGGGCCTGCCGGGCCACCCGGACCACGCGGTGGCGACGCAGGTGCTGGAGGGCGGCTTCGGCGGCATGGTGGCCTTCGACATCAAGGGCGCGGGCCGGCCGGACTGCTTCCGCTTCCTGGAGGCGGTGAAGCTGGCGCGGGCGGCTCCGTCGCTTGGGGACGTGTGCACGTTGGTGATGCACGCGGCCAGCGCGAGCGCCCGTCGCATGACGCCCGAGGAGCGGCAGGCCGCCGGCATCGGCGAGAGCCTCATCCGCGTCTCGGTGGGCCTGGAGGATCCAGATGACATCGCGGACGACCTGCTCGCCGCGGTGGCGGAGGCGATGAAGCGGTGAAGATGGTCGACGTGGGAGGGAAGGAGAAGACGGAGCGCGTGGCGGTGGCCACCGCGCTCCTGCGCATGCATCCCGCGACGCTGGAGCGCATCCTCCAGGGCAAGGTGGAGAAGGGGGATGTGCTGGCCGCCGCGCGGCTCGCGGGCATCATGGCCGTCAAGCGCACCCCGGACATTGTCCCCCTGTGCCACCCGATTGCGATTTCCGGCGTGGAGGTGACGCTCACGCCCGCGGAGGGCGCGCTGGAGGTGCGCGTGCAGGTGCGCACCGTGGAGCGCACCGGCGTGG
>NZ_DASVSO010000038.1:0-2094 GCF_036388035.1 Archangium sp. | reverse complement strand
GCCCGGGGGCAGGCGCGAGAGCCACTCCGCCGCCAGCAGCGGCTCCACCAGGGCCGCCATCCCCACGCCCACGAGAATCCAGGGCGCCGTGTGGTCCACGGACTCGATGAGCCCCTCCTTCAGCCCCTGGGCGAGCCGCTGGCGCAGGGGCGGCGTGGGGCCTCCCGCCGGGGAGGTCATGGCGGCGAGCTGGGCGGCGGGCACCAGCCGGCTCACGATGACGCCGCAGAGCAGGGCCACGAGGAAGGCCCCACCCAGGCGCGCCAGCGTGAGGGGCCAGCCGATGAGCGGCACGGAGACGAGGAAGGCGCTCACGCCAATCTCCGGCGCGGCCACCAGGAAGGACAGCGCGGCGGCGACGGGCACGCCCTTGCGGATGAGGCCGCGGTACACGGGCAGCACTCCGCACGAGCACAGCGCCAGGGGCAGGCCCACCACCGTGCCCCGCAACGCCTGGGTCAGGGTGGAGCCGCGCCGCAGCCACGCCAGCGAGGCATCACCGAGGAAGACCTGGCCGAGGCCGGTGAGGACGTAGGCGGCCAGCAGCGCGGGCGCCGTCTCCAGCGACAGGTGGAGGAAGGTGGCGCCCGCGCCGAGCTCCCCGGGCTGCGCGCCCAACACCGGGTGCGCGTGGGAGATGAAGGCCAGCAGCGCCACCGCGGAGACGGCTCCGAGCCCCGAGGCGAGCCGCCCCGCGCGTCCTCCGTCCGCCATGCCCGCGCGCCCCCGGACGAGTGCCGGCAGGAAGGCGCCCGCGACGAGGGCCTGGAAGAGCGCCGTCCCTTGCACCGCGCCGGGCCCGAGCACCGACTCGCCCCAGCCAAAGCCCGCGGCCCCGGCGAGCGCCACGGCCACCAGCAGCACCAGGGCCCCGAGGGCCCCCACCGCTGGCCGTACCAGCCACCACAGCCCCAGGCCCAGCGGCAGCCGGTGCAGCACCACCGCCAGCGCGGCGAGCACCCCGGTGTCGCTCCCGTGCAGGGAGAGGGCCCGTCCCTCCAGCGCCGCGTGCGCCGCCATGCCCGCCACCGCCAGCACGGGCCCCGCCGCCGCCGGCAGCCACCGCCTCAGCGCGAGTGCCAGGCCCAGTCCCGCCGCCGCCGCTCCGAGGGCTCCCGTCCCCGCCAACGCCAGGCTGTGCGGGAGGATGTGCACCAGCACCATGCCGCCCAGCGCGACGAAGACGAGCCCTTCCAGCGCCGCGGTGGCCGTGTGCCGACCCTTCACTGCCCTCTCCACCAGGGGCGCCATCATCCACGCTGCAAGACCCAGGGGGAGCGTCATCATGGTAGCCTCGCAAAACAGGATAGAACCGGGAGGTTAGCGCCATGGGGGAGGGCTCGCAACCGGGGAGAGGCCTCCGAGGGCCTGTCCGAAAAGCACCGCGTCCCCCGCCTTTCGGCTTGCGAGGCCGGCCCTCGTGGGCGGACGCTCCCGGGGCCAGCCGGCGGGAGGACGGGACGTGCTACGGGTGCTCGTGCTCGAGGATGACGAAGACCTGAGGTCCATCCTCTGCGAGCTGCTCTCGGCGGTCGGCGCGGAGGCGTGTGTGGGCGCCGGCTCCCTCGCGGAGCTCGAGCGCCAGCGCGTCGAGGCGCTCGGGTGTGGGCTGGCCATTCTGGACATCAACCTCGGAGCCGGCGTGCCCAGCGGGCTGGAGGCCTACCAGTGGCTGCGGGGCAACGGCTTCTCCGGGAGGACCGTCTTCCTCACCGGCCATGCCCGCTCGCACCCGCTGGTGCGCCAGGCGCTGGAGCTGCCCCACGTGCAGGTGCTGTCCAAGCCCATCGACTCCAAGGTCCTCCTGTCCCTGGTGGTGGAGAGCGGTTCCCATGGGACCGGAACGACCTAGGCCGCTCTCGCTCGGGGTGGCGCAGCAGGAGGACCTGGCGCGGGCCTGGCGCGGCGACGTCGTCGGCACCGTCCTGGTCGTCCTGACGGAGCTGGCCTACTTCTTCATCGACTACCGGGTGTTCCACGGCGCCCTCCTGCTGCCGGGGCTGCGCGCGCTGCACTCCCTGTGGGCCGTGCTCCTGCTGGCGCTGCTGTTCGCGCGCCGCGGGCGCCTGTCCCTCACGCAGCTCGAGGCCTGCT
>NZ_DASVSO010000037.1:0-9364 GCF_036388035.1 Archangium sp. | reverse complement strand
TACACGCTGGCGCCGGCGGGCACGTTGGTGATGTCGGTGAAGTACAACCCCACCGGTGTGTCGGCGACGACGGACAGGGGCACGCTCACCCTCACCAGCGATGACCCGGACTACAAGAGCATCGTCTTCGACCTCACCGGCAAGGGGGTGAAGCCCAACCTCGTGCTGAACCCCAACCCACTCTCGTTTGGGGACCAGCGAGTGGGTGCCCCCATCACCAAGACGGTGACGGTGCACAACAACGGGAATGGTCCCATTGACATCAAGACCATCACCAGCGGAGGCAACGCGGCCTTCTCGCTCGTGTCCACGCACAGCCTGCCCTACACGCTCGCGCCGGCGGGCACGCTGGAAATGTCCGTGAAGTACCTCCCCGCCATTGAGTCAACGGAGACGGATCGGGGCACGCTCACCCTCACCACCGAAGATCTGGAGTGGACGAGCGTCACTATCAACCTCACCGGTAAGGGAGTGAAACCCGAGCTGGTGCTGGACCCCCCCGTTCCAACCGCCCTCGCGTTTGGCGACGTGCGTATCAACACCACCGTCACGAAGACTGTGACGGTGAGCAACACCGGCACCGGCCCCATCAACATCACCCACATCTACAAGAGCGCTCCGACGTCCTTCACGCTTGGCAGCCTGCCGAGCCTGCCCCACACGCTGGCGGCGAAAGCCGAACTGAAAGTGTTGGTGACGTACAACCCCACCGCCGTGTCGACGGAGACGGACTCGGGGACCCTCAACCTCCTCTCCGATGACCCGGCGTGGAGAAGTGTCGCGGTGAATCTCACCGGTAAGGGGGTGGCTCCCAACGTCGTGTTCAACCCCAACCCGCTCGCCTTTGGCGACGTGCGTGTGACTTCCACCGTCACGCAGACGGTGACGGTGAGCAACACCGGTACCGGTCCCATCACCATCACCAACATCTCCAGGAGTGGCCACGCGGCCTTCGCTCTCGTCAACCCGCCGAGCACGCCGTTCACGCTGGCCAAGGACCAGAGCCAGCCTGTTTCGGTGAGGTACAACCCCACCACCGTTTCGACGGAGACGGACACGGGCGTCCTCCTCCTCGCCACCGGGGATCCGGAGTTGACGCGCATCACCGTCAACATCACGGGTAAGGGAGTGCGGCCCAACATCGTGTTGGACCCCAACCCGCTCGCGTTTGGCGAGGTGCGCGTGGGCACCGACAGCGTGAAGACGGTGACGGTGAGGAACAACGGCAACGGCTCCGTCGTCATCTCCAACATCACCCAGAGCGGCAGCACGGCCTTCACGCTCGTTACCCCGTCGGGCACTTCGTTGACGCCATTCCCGCTGGCCGCGGGTGCCAGCAAGGTACTGTCGGTGAAGTTCAGCCCCTCTACCGAGACACCGGAACAGGGCGTCCTCACCCTCGCCACCGAGGACCAGGATTGGCCCAGTGTCACCATCAACCTCAACGGCAGGGGGGTGAGGCCTGGTCTGGTGCTGGAGCCCTCCACGGTGCTCGCGTTTGGCGAGGTGCGAGTGGGCACCGACAGCGTGAAGACGGTAACGGTGCGGAACAACGGCACCGGCCCCATCGTCATCAAGGACATCGCCACCGGAACGGGCTCCCCCTTCCAGCTCGTCACCCCGTCGGGCACCTCATTGACTCCGTTCCCGCTGGCGGCGGGCGCCAACAAGGTGCTGTCCGTGAAGTTCAGCCCCTCCGCCGATGCCTCGGCCTCGGACACCCTTACTTTCACCACCGAGGATTCGGAGTTGACGAGCGTTGGGCTCCCGCTCTCTGGGAAGGGAGTCAAGCCTTCCATCGTGTTTGAACCCAACCCGCTCGCGTTTGGTGATGTGCGAGTGGGCACCGACAGCGTGAAGACGGTGACGGTGAGGAACACCGGCACCGGCCCCATCGTCATCTCCGGTATCACCCAGAGTGGCAGCATGGCCTTCCAGCTCGTCACCCCGTCGGGCACTTCCTTGACTCCGTTCCCGCTGGCGGCGGGTGCCAACAAGGTGCTGTCCGTGAAGTTCAGCCCCTCCACCGAGGCATCGGCTGCCGGCAGGCTTATCCTCACCACCGAGGATACGGAGTTGACGAGCGTCGAGCTCCCGCTCTCCGGAAGGGGGGTCAAGCCTTCCATCCTGTTGGAGCCCAACCCGCTCGCGTTTGGTGAGGTGCGAGTGAATACCGACAGCACGAAGACGGTGACGGTGAGGAACACCGGCACTGGTCCCATTGTCATCTCCGACATCATCCAGAGCGGCAGCACGGCCTTCTCGCTCGTCACCCCGGCGGACACTTCGTTGGCGCCGTTCCCGCTGGCGGCGGGTGCGAGCAAGGAGCTGTCGGTAAAGTTCAGCCCCACGGCCCTGAGAACGGAAGAGGGCGTTTTCACCCTCGCTACCCAGGACCCGGACGTGCCCAGCGTCACCATCACTCTCACCGGCAAGGGGGTGAGGCCTAGTCTGGTGCTGGACCCCCCCTCGACGCTCCCGTTTGGGGAGGTGCGAGTGGGCACCAACAGCCTGAAGACGGTGAAGTTGAGCAACAAGGGGACGGGTCCCCTTGTCATCACCGGCCTCTCCACTGGGACGAGCTCCCTCTTCACGCTCGTCTCCCCGCCGGGCACTCCGTTCACGCTGGCGGCGGGCGCCGAGGAAGTGCTGACGGTGAAGTACAGCCCCACCACTGAATCGACGCCCACGGGGACGGGTTCGATGACGGAGGACACGGGTACCCTTACCGTTACAACCAGGGACTCGGACTGGCCCAGTGTTGCCGTCTCTCTTTCCGGCAGGGGAGTGAAGCCTCACCTCGTGCTGGAGCCCAGCCCGCTCGCCTTCGGATCGCAGATTGTGGGCGAAACCAGCACACCCCGAGCGGTAAAGGTACGTAACACCGGCACCGGACCTGTGCGCATCAGCGGCATGTCCATCTCCACGGGAACTCCCTTCTCGATTTTCTCGACGACGACGGCGTTCAACCTGCTGGCGGGTGCGAGCGAAGACATCCAGGTGAAGTTCAGCCCCACTTCCAAGGGGAACTTCTCGGCCACACTCACGCTCTTCACCGATGATACGACTCGGTCCACTGTCACTGTCGCTCTCTCCGGTGCAGGAGTGTCCGAGCTGAAGGTTGAACCAGCCGCGCTGATCGATTTTGGCGATGTCGCGAAGGGTCAGACGGCCACGCGCACCGTCACGCTCACCAATAACAGTACGGCTTCCATCGGGAACTTGTCCGTGTCGGCGTTGACCGGAGCGTTTGGCGCCACTCAACCCCTGTTGAGGACGCTCAACTCCCGCGGTAGCACCACCACCTTCACTGTGAGCTTCACTCCCGATGAGGAGAAGCCATTCTCTACGGCCCTCACCCTGCAGAGTGATGCGGACAACGGCCCTCACGAGTTTTCGATCAAGGGAGCTGGCGTTGTCCCGGAAGCGAAGCTCTCTCTGCCGGTCGAGGAGGCCGCTCCCATCGCCTCTCTCAACTTCGAGGGTGTGCGGGTGAACGCCACCACGCAACTGACGGTGCGGCTCACCAACACGGGCAGGGCCGCGCTCTCGTTCAGCGAGAAGCCCCGCCTGTCGTCCAGCACTGACTCTGGTACCTCTGTCTTCTCCTATCTCGGCCCGGACAACATGACGCTTGCTCCCGGCACCTACATCGATTTCCAGATCGCCTTCCAACCGGCGGCCAAGATCACCTACAGCGACACCCTCATCATCAAGTCGAACGCCAAGAACAGTCCGACAGTGCTGAGCCTGACGGGTTTTGGTGCCGACCCGGAGTTGAAACTCGACCGTACCTCGATCTTCTTCGGAGACGTGCGAGTGGGCTCCCGGAGCGCCGGGGTTCCCGTCACCATCAACAACACGGGCAACGCCCCAGTGAGCCTGCAGAACCTGCCCGTCGCGGGGGCCTTCGAGGTCGCCCTTCCCAAGGAATCGGATGGCGGAACCGTCATGCTGCCCAGGCCTATTTCCGTCCGCGGTTCCTTCACCTTCAACGTGGTGTACAAACCCGCGACGGAAGCGACCGAGAATGGCACCGTCTCCATCGTCACCGACATGACCGAGACGGACGCGGGGACGTTGAAGGTGGCGCTCTCGGGCAATGGCACCACGTCGCGGTTGGCGACGAACGTGAACTCGCTCGATTTCGGCGGGCAGCGCGTGAGGCAGACCAGTGGAGTCCTCCCGGTGATCCTCACGAACCCAGGCAAGGCCGAGTTGGAGATTTCGCAATTCGTCTTCTCCAACTCCATGTTCGACATCTCCAGCCCCCTCACGCGCCCCACCGAAGAGGCTCCGCTGAAGATTGGCGCGGGTCAGCAGAAGACCATCTCGGTGACCTTCACCCCGAGCACGCTGGGTTCGACGAGTGGCCAGTTCTTCATCATCAGCAATGCCGCCAATGCCAACGACGCCGGCACTCTGGGCCTGGCGGGCAAGGGCATCGATGGACAACTCACCATGACGCCTGGCGTCATCTCCTTCGATGGGGACGGCGGTGTGGAGGTGGGAGGATCCGGGGCGCAGCAGTCGGTGATGCTCACCAATACGGGCGAAGCCGCGCTGACCATCTTTGGCCTGGAGCCTCCCGATGGTGGCGCCTTCACCGTCTCCGGGCTGCCCGTCGGTCAGACTGATGCGGGGGTGATCTTGCAGCCAGTGAAGGGGGAGTGGCCGCTTACCGTGACCTTCACGCCCTCCAATCGCGGCTTCGTCTCCACTTCCGCCATCGTCCGAAGCGATTCCGTGACGAACCCCGCTTTCAACATGTTGCTGAAGGGCACGGGGGTGGCCGCGGCCGTGGATCTGCTGCCCAAGGACCTCTACTTCGGTAAGTCCAACGTTGGCGTGCCCACCACCCAGGACATCTCCATCAAGAACGTGGGGGAGCGGGACTTGTATGTCTCGAACATCTCCTTCGCGGATGTGGACGCGGGTGTCTCGGATGCAGGCCTCACAGGTGGGGCGCTGGACTTCGGTATTGGTAGCGGCAGCGACGGAGGAATGACCTTCCCGATGGTGGTGTCGCCCGGAAAGAGCACCCTCGTCCCGCTGAAGTTCACCCCACGCGAGGTGGGCCCGCGCCGGGCCCGCGCCATCGTCTACACGAATGACAAGGTCGTGGAGGCAAGCCTCCTGGGGGAGGGCTCCTCGCCGAACCTGGCGGTGTCGTCGGCCGACCTGGTCGCGGGTGTCCTGGACTTCAAGAGCGTGGTGGCGGGCAAGACCTCCACGGCCCGTGTCCTCAAGCTCACCAACACGGGTAACGGCTCGCTCATCCTGAGCAGGATGACATTGGGCGGGGCGGACGCGACCTCCTTCATCCTGACACCGCTCACGCTGCCCATCACCCTGCAGCCGGGGGCCTTCACGGAAGTGTTGGTGTCGTTGAAGCCAGACGCGGAGCGGCAGTTCTCGGCCCAGCTCGTGATCGAGTCCAACGATGCGGAGACACCGAGCATGACGGTGCCCATGGTCGGCGTAGGCGTCCGCCAGCAGATCGAGCTTTCGAAGACCTCGCTGGAGTTCGGGCAGCAGCTCATCAGCCATACCTCGAATTCACGCAGTGTGTTCGTCACCAACAGCAGCGACACCAACGTCAACCTCACGGGGTTGGGGGTGGAGGGGTCGGGAGCCTCGCAGTTCACGGTGATAGAGCCGCTGGCGACGCAGCTCGTCCTGCCTCCTGGCCAGAAGCAGGAGGTGAAGTTGACCTTCACCCCGCAGACGGACATCGATGTGAACTGCGTGCTGAAGATCTACTTCACCGACCTGTCGCGGCCGCTCGAAGTGGCGCTGCATGGCAAGGGCATCCCCGCGGTACTCTCCATCGCCCCCTCACCGTTGGATTTCGGCGGGGTCCGTATCGGGAGCGGCAAGCGCCTGGGTGCGCTCACCATCACCAACAAGAGCAGCGATACCATCACCCTCGCCGCGCCGGAGGTGCTGGACGGTCGCAGCACCGGCGAGCCGTTCTCTTATGATGGGGCCGACCTGGAGGGGGACGAACTCGCTCCTGGCATGTCCGCCATCATCACGGTGGGCTACGAGCCCAAGGAGGAGTCGCTGTCCGAGACCACCTTGTCCTTTGGCACCACCAAGCCGTTGAAGCCCCGGGCGGTGGATGTCCAGCTCAAGGGCAGTGCCACGAAGCGTCTCCTCTTCGTTGACCACGACAGCCTGGACTTCGGCTTCGTGAAGGTGGACAAGCCGGCGGAGCCCAAGCTGATCACCATCACCAACAGGTCCGCCCAGCAGCAGCGCGTGGTGGTGAAGCTGAGGGATGCGGAGGGTGCGCCCTTCACCCTGGGGACGAAGGAGCTGACCAGCGGCATCGCACCGGGAGGGACCGCTAGCTTCTCGGTGACCTTCGACCCCGACACCGCGGGCGTGGTCGAGAACGAGGCGCAGGTGTGGCTCCAGGGTGCCACCGAGGCCGAGGTGCAGATCCCCCTCAAGGGCCAGGGCACCGCCCTGGTGGGGTCGGGCGGTGGCTGCGCCTGCAACACCACCGAGGCGGGTAGCGCGGGCATGCTGATGTTGCTGGCGCTGGTGGGCCTGGGCTCGCGTCGGCGGAGGCATGGGTAGCCGGATGGCCTTCGACGTCCGGAAGATCCTCGAGCAGCTCGAGACCGGCACCCCCGCGGAGCCTGGGGTGCCGGTCTGGCAGCAGGAGAGCTGGCAGGATCCAGAGGGTTTTGCCAATGCGCTCGCCGTGGCCCACGTGGGCCGCGGCGCGCCGCTCAAGAGTCGCGCGGGTCAGCACTACGACTTCTTCCACGATCTCGTCGTCCGCCACGGCAACACGGACCGCATCGCCCTGCGCAGCTACGACCGGAGGAGTGGCTGGCAGGTACTGGGCTACAAGCAGCTGCACGAGCAGGCCGCGCGGCGGGCCACCGAGTGGGCCCGGCAGGGCGTGAAGGCCGGGGCCAAGGTGTGCCTCTTCTACTCCATCGGGAGCGAGCTGCTCATCTCGCTCGCGGCGGCCCTGGGCCTGGGCGCCTGCATCAGCTTCCTGCCGCCCCAGGGCAAGCGCTTCATCGCACGTCGCCTGGCCGCGCTCGAGCCGGACCACATCGCCGCCGAGCCGCACCAGGTGCTGCTGCTGCATGGCTTCGAGAAGAAGCTGCTGCAGAGCCAGGGGCAGGCCTCTCCGGCCTTCACCTCGCACACGTACAAGCCAGCCGAGCCAGTGGGAATGCTCTTCTCGCCCCTCGTGGAGCCGCCGGGCACGCCAGCGCCGCTGCTCGCGGAGGATGCCTGGCGTGGGGCCCTGGTGGACGGGCTGCTCACCTTCGGCGTTGGTCCCGGTGAGCACCTGGCCGCACCCGGTTGCCACCTGCTGCAGCACCTGCCGGCCTTTCTCTTCACCACGCTGCTGCGTGGGGCCACGTACCTCCACATCGAGCTGTCGGACCTCGAGGCCAACCCCACGCTGCTCACCGAGCACCCGGTGCGCGCGCTCGGTGTCACGCCGGCCCTGCGGGACGTGTTGTTGCGTGCCCGCACGCAGCTCAAGAACGTGGCCCACTGGTTCCGCAACCCCGAGGAGCCCATCGACTGGCTGGCTTGGCGCGCCTGGGTGAAGCAGTGCGGGCTGGCCGCGGTGCCGTCCTCCAATGTGCTCGTGGATCCGTCCGCCGGGGGCGCGGTGCTCAGCTCGCCGCGGCGGGTGAGGGACCTGCACACCGAGGCCCCTCCCGCTCCGGGACGCCGCTGGGCGCTGCATGACGTCAACATGAGCGGCCAGCAGGCGCCGGGAGACCTGGGCGTCTTCACCCTGTTGCCGAACGAGGAGCGTCCGCCTCCCTATCTGGTTCTCACGCGCTCCTATGGCCTGTACCACTACGGGGGACCGCGTACGGCGAGGAGGGAAGGGCGCGTCTACCCGGCCGCCGAGGTCGCCGAGGCCGTGCAGGGGCTGGCCTTCGCCCGAGGCGCCACCGTGGTGCCCGCTCCCACGGGGGGCGTGGTCGGTCACTACCGCTACGTGCTGCTCGTCTTCATTGGCGCACAGGCCCAGCAGGCGAGCACCTGGTTGCAGGAGATCCGCCGCTGCGTCGAGCTCCAGCTCGGGGCCGAGCACCTACCTGATCGCACCGAGTTCATCCCCCTCTACCCTCGAAAGGTGGACGGGCAGGTAGACGAGGCCTGGTGCCGCATGCAGTACCTGACGGGGGCGCTCCATCGGAAGAGCTCGGATCCGCTCTTCCAAGCCCTGACGGCGGTGCGCGGCCACCTGCTGGAAAAAGCGGGGCCGGGTGTGTGAGGATGGTGCGTCCCGCGAGTCTTCGCCAAGGGAGTGCACCATGGGAGTCCAGGTCGTCATGGGGGCCATGCTGCAGTGCAGCTTCGGTGCGGCCCCGTCATCGATGGTGGTTCTGCCCACCAACAAGGTGATGGCCACGACACCGGCGGCCAACATCATGGACAACAAGCCGATGATGAACATCATGCCCTTCGGCGTGTGTATGTCGATGGCCAACCCCACGGTGGCCGCGGCGACGGCGGCGGCCATGGGGGTCCTCACGCCCATGCCGTGCATTCCCGCCACGGCGGCTCCTTGGGCTCCCGGTTGCCCCAAGGTGCTCATCGGCAACATGCCGGCCGTGGACAGCAACTGCAAATTGATGTGCAACTGGGGCGGCGTCATCCAAGTCGTCGTCCCTGGCCAGTTCACGGTGCAAGATGGCTGATGCCGCGAAGTCCCTTCCTCCTCCTCCGCTCGATCTCCACCTCCTCGACAAGCCTCTGGATGTCGAGGCCTCGGACCTGGAGAGCACGGATGAGCGACTGGAGAAGGTCAACGATCTGGTGGCCCGGAGCGCCTACCTCGATGCGGCGCGCGCGGCCGAGGCGGTGCTGCGTGAAGGCGTCTACGACGTGCGGCTGGCGGGCCCCTACCTCTTCGGACTCTTCCTCGAGGGTGGCCTGACGGCGATGCCGCTGATGTTCCACGCGCTGTCCAACACCCTGCTGGGCAACTGGCAATCGTTCGGACCGCGCGAGCGCAAGGACGTCTTCGCCGATGCGGGTCTGCGCTGGATGCTCAAGGTGCTCAACAAGCACCTCGAGCATCACGAGCGCCTCAAGGACGAGACGTGGCAGCGCTGGTGTACCTCCGACAACCGCGAGCCCCTGGAGCAGGCGCTCGCGCTCAGCGAGGAGATCTTCTCCTCGTTCGGCAGGGTGATGCCCCGCAACGGCTGCGAGGCTCCCTTCCGCCGCCTCACTCAGTGGCTGGAGGGCCACCTGCAGTCCCTTCCCGCCGTGGTCGTGCCGGAAGAGCCCGCGCCGGAACTCGTGGATGAGCCCGAGGAGGAAGAGGACCAGGCGAGGGCGCGGCCGACGGAGTCCATGC
>NZ_DASVSO010000036.1:0-12035 GCF_036388035.1 Archangium sp. | reverse complement strand
ATCTCCTCGGGCTTGTCCTTCTTCGTCAGGCCCATGCGCTGGCTGACGCGGACCACGTGGGTGTCCACGATGACGCCCGAGGGGAGGTTGAAGGCGGTGTTGAGGACGACGTTCGCCGTCTTGCGCGCCACGCCGGGCAGGGTGATGAGCTCCTCGAGGGTGCGTGGCACCTCGCCGCCGAACTTCTCGAGCAGCGCGCGGCTCATGGCCTGCACCGACTTCGTCTTCTGCTTGTAGAAGCCCGTGGGCTTGAGGTCCTCCTCGAGCTGGGCGGTGTCGGCGTCGGCGAGGGCCTGGGGGCCGCGGTACTTCTGGAAGAGGGTCGCGGTCACCCGGTTGACGCGCTCGTCCGTGCACTGCGCGGCCAGGATGGTGGCGACGAGCAGCTCGTACGGGGTCGTCCAGTTGAGCTCATAGCGAGCCCCCGGATGGGCCTCGTGGAGGCGGGTGAGGAGGGTCTTGGCGGTCTTCGCGGCGGTCATGGGTGTGTTCCGGAGAGGAGCGTCTTTACCTGGTGGAGCGGCTGGCGCCAACCCCGGCCTGAGCGTGCGAGAGTGCTTAGCGTGTTCCTTGAACGGAGCGGCACGCTCCACTTTCAAGGAGAGCGACAATTCCTTCCGTCCGCGGAAATACCCTGGGGCTCAAAGCGAGTCAGGTGAAGCGCCTGGAGGCGACCTACCGTCGCCACGTACGGCCAGAGGAGGTGACGAGCCCTGAGCTTGCTCGCCACCTCTCCGAGCTCTCCCTCGAGACGGGCCGGCAGATCGGTGTGCTCATCAACCGACGGGGTGACATCGAGCACGTCATCGTCGGTGATGCCTCCAAGCTGGAGCTCCCCGAGATCGGTCGTGTCCGCGCGGGAGACACCCGCCTGCGCGGTCTGCGGCTCGTCCACACCCACTTGAAGGATGATCCGCTCACGTCCGACGACCTCACGGATCTCGTCCTGCTCCGGCTCGACCTCGTCTGCGCGATCGTGGTGCGGCCCGAGGGCCTCCCGGGCAAGGTCTACCTCGGGTATCTGGATCCCGAGGCGACCGGCGAGCGAGCGAAGTACTGGAAGACCGAGGTGGCCGAGGACGTCCATGGGCTCGACTTCGACCCCGTGGCCCGGGCCGAGGAGATCGAGGCCGCGTTCGGCCGCTCCGTCGCTGGCCGGGAAGTCGCCACCGAGGGGCGTGCCATTCTCGTCGGGGTGTCCACGGGCGACCGCGGGCACGCGAACGCCTCGATGGCCGAGCTGAAGGAGCTGGCGCGCACGGCCGGCGTCGAGGTGCTCGACACGTTCATCCAGACGCGGAACAAGATCGATCCGCGCTTCGTGATCGGCCGGGGGAAGCTCGAGGAGCTGAATCTCCGGGCGATGCAGCTGTTCGCGGACACCATCATCTTCGACCATGATCTGACGCCGTCCCAGGCCCGGCACATCGCCGACCGCACGGAGCTCAAGGTGCTGGACCGCACCCAGCTCATCCTCGACATCTTCGCCCAGCACGCGCACACCGCCGAGGGCCGGCTCCAGGTCGAGCTCGCCCAGCTCCGCTACAGGCTGCCGCGCCTCGCCCAGCGGGACGAAGGGCTCTCCCGGCTCATGGGCGGCGGCGTCGGCGGGCGAGGCCCCGGTGAGACGAAGCTCGAGATCGATCGTCGTCGCGTGCGCGATCGCATCACGATGCTCGAGAAGCGAATCGACGCGCTGAGTGCCGGCCGGCAGGTTCGCCGTCAGCAGCGTGCGCGGCATGACGTGCCCGTCATCTCGATCGTCGGTTACACGAACGCGGGCAAGTCCACGCTCCTCAACCATCTGACGGACTCGGACGTCGTGGTGGAGAACAAGCTGTTCGCCACGCTGGATCCGAGCAGCCGGCGGTTGCGCTTCCCTCGCGATCGCGAGGTGATCATCACCGACACGGTGGGGTTCATCCGCGATCTGCCCCAGACGCTGGTGAGCGCCTTCCGCGCCACGCTCGAGGAGCTCACCGAGGCCGACCTGCTCCTCCACGTGGTGGACGCTTCGGACCCGGACCATCCGCGCCACATCGAGGCCGTCGAGCGCATCCTCAAGAGCCTTGGCCTGGAGGAAGTGCCGCGCCTGCTCGTCTACAACAAGGGCGATCTCCTGGAAGGGGGCGTGGAAGGGTATGTGGCCCACGGCACCGCGCAGGCCCGGGAAGGCATCCCCATCAGCGCCGAGACGGGAGAGGGGCTGACGGAGCTCCTCCACCGGGTCGAGGAGCTGCTCTGGCGCGAGGGCAAGTCGCTCACGTCCGGCGGTGCCTCGTTCCAGGATGACCCGCATCCGCAGCATTGACGCCAAAAGAGGGGGGCGCATCCAGGCGCCCCCCTCCACCGAAGCCCGTCTCCCTCTCCTCTACGTCAGCGCGATGACGTCCATCGCGTTGGCTTCCGACCGTGAGTGGGTCCTTCGCTCCTGGTGGCGCTCGCGCACGTAGCGCTGGAGGGCATCCTCGAGCGTGGGCATGAGGCCGCCGCGCTCGCTGCCCAGGACGCTGTAGCGCGGACGCCGCGCCGGCCGCTTGAGGGAATAGGAGGGGCGTGCCTCGATGTGTCCGGAGTCCACGTCGGCGAGCTCGGCGGCGCGCTCGGCGAGGGAGGCCCAGGAGATGGAGCCCTGGTTGGCGAGGTGCCACACCCCCACCTCCCGGTCGATGAGCAGGTCGAGCACCGTGTGCACCAGGTCCACGACGTAGGTGGGGGAGACGATCTCGTCATCCGCCGCCACCACGCGCCTGCCCGCCTCCAGCGCCCGCAGGGCGCGGGTGATGAAGTTGGCGCCGTCCCAGGGACCGAAGATGGCGCTGGTGCGGATGATGAGCGCCGTGGGCAGGACCTCGCGCACCCGCGCCTCCATCACCGCCTTGCTGCGTCCGTAGACGCCGAGCGGCGCCACCGGGTCGCTCTCCACATAGGGCTTGTTCAGGAGGGCATGGCGTCCATCGAAGACGAGGTCCGAGGAGAACGTCACCAGCTGCACGCCGTGGCGCGAGCAGGCTCCCGCCAGCATCGCGGGCGCGACGGCATTGGTGAGCAGGCACTGCTCCTCCTCGCGCTCGGCCTCGTCCACGCGCACGTAGCCGGCCGCGTTCACCACCGCCCAGGGCTTGAGCTCCCTCATCACGGAGTCCACCGCGCGCGGGTCCTCGAGGTTCATGTCCGAGCGGGCGAGCAGGTGGTAGGGGATGCCGCGGACGTCACACAGCCTCGCGAAGGCCTGACCGAGCATGCCGGTGGCCCCGAGGATGAGGAGCGGCCGCGAGGAGCGATCCTCCATGTCGAGGCCCGGCCCCACGGGAGCGCGTGCATACGAGCGTCCCTCCATGGGGGGGTGGACGAGCCGGTCCGGCCGGTGCCACCACCCCGGCATGCAGAGCAGGGGATCCTCGTCCCGCGAGCGTCCCGCCGACAGGTCGCGCATCAGGTGCGCCAGCGCGGTGGGGCGTGGCTGGGACGCCCGTACGTCGAAGGGGCCGGGCTCGTAGAAGCCCTCCACGCGCGTCACCAGGATGTTCCAATCGAAGGACCCCAGCAGGGACCAGACCGTCACCGCCCGCACGTCCACGCCCTCGTGGCGCATCCGGCTCGCCGAGTCCCAGAACTCCTTGAGCCAGCGCAGCTGCTCCTCCCGCGTGGAGCCGAGGTGCGCCTCCGTGATCGCGACGGGCAGGTGGTAGCGCTCCCACGTCTCCCGGATGATCCGGTCCACTCCGATGGGAATGTCCAGCCGCGCGCGGACGGCTTCCATGTCCGCGTAGCACAGCCCTTCCTCCTCCATGTGCGCGCGGGCCGGGTAGTTGTCGACGTTCTCGTCGAGGTAGCGGTCACTGCTCGCGTAGTGGTTGATGCCCACCACGTCCGGTGGACAGGGATTCTCGAGGAACCACTCCAGCTCGGCCTGACCAATGCCCCACTGGCGCATGTGGCCATAGAGGGGATGGTCCCGGTCCAACCGTCCGCAGAGCAGGTCGAGCGACAGCCACCGGCGCTGGTTCTGGAACTCCGCCAGGTGCGCCAGGGCGGGCGTGCTGTAGCGCCGGCCGAGGTCCTCCGTCTGGATGAGCTGGGCACGCGGGTTGACGGTGCGAAGGGCCCTCATGGCGAGCACGACGGCCCGGCACTCGGTCACCAGCGCGCGTGCGAAGGTGGAGTGGTCCTTGCCGTGCGGATACCAGACACCGTACAGCCCGCTGAAGCGCGCCGTGGTCACCGGCTCGTTGACGGGGGTGTAGGCGTCCAACCACGGGTAGCGCTCGGCCACCCGGAGCGCGAACTCCGCGAGCCCGGTGGCGAAGGAGTCGTCCATCAGGCTGGTGTGGTGCGGTCCGCTGCCGTGGTGCGTCAATCCCACGATGGGGCGGATGTTCAGCTCCCGCAGGCGTCCGAGCCGCTCGTCCACCCACGACCAGTCGATTCCCTCGAAGCTGTCGGGCGCCACGCGCTCCCACAGCACCGGATAGCGGATGGCCCGGATACCCAGGCCCGCGAAGAGGTGGAGGTCGCTCACGCGCGTGGCGTGGCCGTTGCGCTCCATCTGGTCGAAGAAGACATCTCCCACGCGGTTGACGGTGCATTCGAGGCCGCCCCAGAGCTCGAGCGTCCCAGAATCGTTGTCGTTGGGCTGTGATGACATGGGCGTTCTTCCCGAGGGTGAGCAGGCAATGGGAATCCATCGCGGGCGGCTCACCCAGGTGTGCCCGCGCCCATGATGTGATGAACTCGCTTCAAGCTTCTCCACGGCCGCCGGTCCTCGCGCGCACCGCGCACCCTGAGCGCGTCACTGCTCTCTCCGCCCGGGGCCTCCGCTGCTCTTCAAACTTTGGTTGCGCAAGCCCGTCCAGAACTGGACCCGCGTCCAATGAACCGGGAGCGCGCGGCGCGCGCCGCTCCCTGGGGTAGTGGGCAGGCAAGGAGGGGAGCGCCCACCGGGGCCTTGACGCCTGGTAGCGACCCTCAGCGCTTCGGGCGCCGGGCCCCCTTGCCCCGCCCACCGCCGCTCTCGTCGCCCGCCGCCTCAAGCTCGTCGGGCGTCCACGGCATGTCGAGCTGCTCCTGCAAGTCGAGCAGCGTGTCGGCGCGCACGGCGCCGCGCCGTCCCCGGCCCACGACGAAGCGCACCGGCCGGTCGAACAACGGCAGCTCCTCCTCCACGAGCGTGCGGGCGAGCTTCTCCGGCAGGTGGAGCCGGACCACCCCGACGCTCGCCCCCGCCTCGTCCTGCTCCACCTCGTAGTCCAGCTCCACCTCGCGGTCGCGGATGTCCACCACGTCCGGCAGCGACAGGAGCTCCTCGCGGACCTCGGGCGGCACCAGCGCCCCCAGGTCGAGCGCCAGCGGGCGCGCGTGGAACTCGTCCATCGTGGTGACCCCGTCGAGCTGGGCCGCGTAGAGGGCGGTCAGCTCCGGCACCCCGAGCTTCGCCGTGCGTCCGCCCGAGCGGCGCCACACCTCGCGCACCTCGTCGATTCCCGGCTGGTTGCGGCGCACCGCGGGGTGCTCCGCCTCGCCATGCGCCAGCGCCTCCGCGAGCGTGCGGCGTGCGCGGTCGGCCCACTCCGGCCCCCATGCGCTCAGCACCTCGACCTCGCGCTCCAGCTCGAAGCCGGCATACTCCACGCGCCACTCGAGCACGAGCGACAGGTGAAACGTGTCGTAGGCGAGCTCGGCCTCGGTCCGACGCGCGTACTTCCTCAGCACGTCGAGCGGGAGGTGCGTGCCCTCGATGGACGCGTGCGGGTTGCCGGAGCGATCGGCGAAGTAGCGCAGCGTCCCCGCCACCGCGCCCCAGTTTCCGCATACGCTCGTCTTCGAGACGCGAGCCTGCTCGCCCTCGGCCGTCTGCTCGTCGATGGCGAGGTCGAAGGGCATGAAGCACGCGAGCAGGTCGGCGAAGCGGCGGTGCACACCTTCTTCCGCGAAGGGCAGGTGCTCGGGCAGGTCGACGCCCAGGCTCCGGTAGACGCTCGCCATCACCAGCGCCGCGTCCTCGACGGCCTTCACCAGCACGCCGCGCCGCTCGGCCCAGCGCTCCATCTTCTCCGGGTGGAACAGGTGGCGCGTGAGCCCGTACACCTCGCCGATGAAGCCCGCCTCGCGGTACGCGTCGGCGTAGAGGTTGTAGGCGGTGAGATGGTCGCTCCCGGCGACCAGCACCTCCTCCAGGTCGCGCTCCTCGCGCGTCATGCGGTGGAGCGACTCGACGGCACTGCACACGGCGAGGAAGGGGAGGAGCGCGTCCTCCGCGTTGACGATCAGCTCCGCCCAGGCTCGCTCCACCGGGAGCGCCTCGACCGCGCGACCGTAGGGGGAGAGCCGTCCCTCCGCGTCGACGATGTTGCGCTCCTGGAGCCGTTGGAGCACGCGCCGGTAGGCGCCGCGGTCGAGCGGCACGGGGAGCTCCAACGCGTCGACCCGCACGCCGAGGGCGGCGGCGGTGAGCGCCACGCGCTCCGGATCGCCCGCGAGCTGGAAGTCGGGCTCCGTCGGACGGAGCGCGAAGAAGTCGATGTCGCGGTTGCTCAGGATGAAGACGCGCCCGCCCTCCACGCGGCCATGCACCCGCCCGGCCATCTGGAGCAGCTCGTTGTTCCCGAGGTGGACGCGCGTGAGCACGTTGCGCCCGCGCTCGACGAGGTTGGCGAAGCGCGTGTCGTCGATGACGATGGTGTCGAGCCCCTGCACGTTGAGCGCGCTCTGCCCGGCGGCCGTCATGGCGAGGAGGTAGGGCCGGGGTGCCGTTCCCTCCAGGAAGGGCCGGATGGCGCGGATGGGCTCCCCCCCGTGGTAGTGCGCCGCGTGGATGCCCGGCCACCGGCCGCGGACGTGCTGGGCGGCCTGCTCGACCGCCGCCCGCGTGGGGAGGAAGAGGCCCACCCCGCGTTGCTCCCGCTCCACGGCGAGGAGGAAGGCCTCGTCGAGAAACGCGAGCGGTGGTCTGTTCTCCACCACGACGGTGGCCACCTTCTTCGGATCGAACGCCTGGACCTCGAGCACGTCGGCGCTCTTCAGGTAGCGCGCGTAGAGCGCCGGGTCGACGGTGGCGGACAGCCAGATGAAGCGACAGCCCACGCGCTTGCCGAGCGCGAGGCAGAGCTCCAGCTCCGCCGACGTCTGGTGGATTTCGTCGATGATGAGGGTGTCGTGCGGCAGGATGTCGCCGTTCTGGAACCAGCGCCGCGCGATGCCGGTCGTCACGATGATGACGTTCCAGGTGGGCGTGTCGGGCGTCGCCTCGCGCTCGCGGTTCACCACGCCCACCCGGAGCGGGGCCGCGCCTCCCTGGCCGACGAGCTCCTCGGCGATGAGCCGGATGGCGAGCGTCTTTCCAGTCCCGGTCCCGGCGACGATGCCAAAGCCCTTCCCGGCGCGCGCCAGCTCGCGCACCCGCGGCCCGTGGTGCTTCTCGAGGTAGGTCTCGAGGCGCACTCCCAGCGCGAGCTCGATGGTCTCGCACGCCGCGCGCGTGGGGGCGATGACGATGAGGCGTCCTGTCGGCGGCTCGGCGGAGACGAAGGCGTCGTGGTCGGGCGGCAGGGAGCGGTCGGTCGGCGTGCGCACGCCGGGTAATCACGCACGGCGGAGACCCACACGGAAGGCCGAGGGGCACCGTGAGCGGGGCACCCGTCAACGACTGAGCAGGGCCCACGGCGACCCCGGAGCCAGGACGGAACCGGGTGGACGCGAGGGCGACGTTCCGGAGGAGGGTGGAGCGATGGCCGGAGGATGTGTTAGGCGTGGCACGGGACGAGAGGGCGCGCGGGCGAACTGGGCAGCGGGAGTGCCCCCCCTGCTCGTCCTGGACCTACCTGAGTGTACAGTTACGCACCATGAATGACGGTCAGACGGATGATTTGGCCACGCTCTCAACGACGCCGAGACCGAGTGTAGGCGAGCAGTCGCCGCGCGCCGTTCCGGCCCTGACCATCATCTCCCATCCCGACATCCAGCGGGTCGGCGAGCGGCTGCTGCTCGGCGCGCTGCTCACGGGGGGGGAGGTTCACCTCTCCCGGAATGCTCCGGCGTTCGTGCGGCCCGACGGGGCGCCCGGCACGCCCCTGGCGGACCGGGGCCTGAGCCGGACGAAGCCCATCATCTTCGCGCCCGGCCCCGAGGGACGGGTGCGGCTGCGCGTCGACGAGGGCGGCACGTGGGTGGTGGCGGGAGAGCCCGTGTTGGGGACCCGGGAGTTCGGGCCCGAGGCGCTCAGCGCGGGCGTCCCGCTGGAGCTCGCCGAGCGCGTGGTGCTGCTGCTGCACCTGATGGAGCCCGACTCGAGCGCTCCCTTCCAGGACTCGCTGGGCATGGTGGGGCAGGGGACGGGAACCCGGCTGGTGCGCAAGCACATCGAGCAGGTCGCCGATCTCCAGGTCCCCGTGCTCATCCGGGGCGAGACGGGGACGGGCAAGGAGCTGGTGGCGCAGGCCATCCACGCGCGGAGCAAACGCCGGGGCGAGCGCTTCGTGAGCGTGAACCTGGGCGCCATCCCCAAGGATCTGGCGGCCGCCGAGCTCTTCGGCGCGAACAAGGGGGCCTACACCGGCGCCCTGGGCCGCGAGGGCTTCTTCCGGGCCGCTCAGGGCGGCACCCTGTTCCTGGACGAGGTGGGCGAGGCGCCTCCCGAGGTGCAGGTGATGCTGCTGCGCGTGCTGGAGACGGGCGAGATGTACCCCGTGGGAGGCAGCACGCCCATCACCACCAATGTGCGCCTCGTCGCCGCGACGGATGCGAACCTGGAGGATCAGATCCGCGATGGGCGCTTCAAGGCACCCCTGCTGCACCGCCTGGAGGGGTACGCCATCCGCCTGCCGCCGCTGCGGGCGCGGCGCGAGGACATCGGCCTGCTCTTCTTCCACTTCGCCCGCGAGGAGCTGGAGGCGCTGGGCGAGGGCTGGCGGCTGACGTCCACGGACCCCGCGGCCGAGCCCTGGCTCCCGGCGCCGCTGGCGGCCCGGCTCGTGCGCTACTCCTGGCCGGGCAACATCCGTCAGTTGCGCAACCTCACCCGGCAACTGGTGATCGCCAGCCGGGGCCAGCCCCGCCTGCGGATTGATCCCCAGCTGGAGCGGGAGCTGGGTTCGGCCTCGGCGCTTCCTCCACCGGCCGCCTACGCGGTGCGCGTGCCGGAGGCCCCCGAGCCCAAGGCCGTGCCCCGCCGCAAGCCCTCGGACGTCTCCGAGCAGGAGCTGCTCGCCGCGCTGCGGGCCAACTCCTGGGATCTCAAACCCGCGGCCGATCAGCTCGGCATCCCCCGCACGTCCATCTACGACCTCATCGAGCGCAGCAAGAGCATCCGCACGGCGGGGGACCTGAGCGTGGAGGAGATCACCCGCTGCTTCCAGGAGTGCCAGGGCGACCTGGACGCGATGGTGCGGCGGCTGGAGGTCTCCAAGCAGGCCCTTCGTCGGCGCATCAAGGAACTGGGGCTCGACTCCTAGGAATCTGCGGAAGGTCCCAGAGCCCGGCCGAGAATTCCAGGTGACATGTCGAGTAGTGCCACGGGTGGACCGTCGACACCTTCGACATGTCGAAAAAGGCCCCGAGCAGCGGCTCGCGCGCCCTCTTCCGAGGGAAAGCGGGCGTGTGACGGGGCGCTGAAGGCCGGCACGCTCATTGCTCTAGCCATCCTTCGCCCGATGCCGAGTGGAAGCGGCTGATGGACCAAGGGGGGAGCCGAGACCTCGGCATCGGGCACTTTCCCAGGCTTGAGCAATATCCACGAACAGGAGGGGGACCGTCATGCCGAACGAGATGATGCTTGTCATTGAGAATGATGCGAATGATTCCAAGAAGCAGGCGGAGCCCACCACGCGGCGGCCTTCCGACGAGTGGGTCATGATGCCCCGGCGCGCGATGGAGCGCCTGCTGGCCCGGAGCCAGTCGGGGGACGGCCTCATGCGCGCCAGGCGGATGCTGAAGAGCGCCGAGCTCTCGCTGACCACCCTGGGGGAGATCGAGATCATGAACGACTCGGGAGACCAGCCCAAGGATCCTCCCGATGATGAGGGGGCGCCGCCCCCCCTGGTCGTCGCCGTGATGGCGCCCACGGACCTGGTGCTCGAGGCCGAGCGCACCCTGCGCAAGACGCGGACCAGCAAGCGCTCTCGCGTGCGGTGGCACACCCGGGCCAGCGCCAACCTGGACACGGGGACCCTGGCCATGAAGGCCGACGTGTTGGAACAACCCCCCGAAACCGCTGGATGAGACAGACGCCTTCGACTCGCGCTTGCCGGGCTATCGTGCTCTGGCGAGGAGCTTCCGCAAGCGCGAGAGTTGTTGTCTGGCTTCACGCTCCAGGTTGCGATTGCTCGCCAGCGCCCGGTCGATGTCCTTCCGGGCCTGGTCGAGCACCTGGGGCTCGGGGCGCGCCGCCACCTCCATGCGCGTGAGCTCGAGGCTCGCGCGCAGGAGCAGCGCGTCCGCCCAGAGAGGGCGCTCGGTGAGCAGCTCCCGGGCCAGCGCGAGCCCCTGCTCCAGACTGGCCAGGGGCTCCTGCCCCAGCTCCTTCTTCCATGCGGCTTGACCCAGGTGGAAGCGGCCGAAGGCCAGGCGCAGGTCCTGGTTCTTCGGATCCTGGTGGAGCGCGCGCTGGAAGGCCGCCGCCGTCGCCTCGAAATCCTCGGAGCGGGCCTGTCCCTGGCGTGCCTTCCAGCGCGCCTCGAGGCTTCGCACCTGCGCGAGCTGGGCGAGGGCCTCGGCGGACGTCGCGTTCCTGCTCAGCGCCTGGTGGAGCGCATCGGACGCTCGAGCCAGGCTCTTGCGTGGGTCGCGCCCCTGCTCCAGCTCGAAGGCCGCCAGGAGCTGGAGGCTCCTGCCCAGATAGGTGCGGGGATTGACGTGCTCCTGGGCTCGCGAGATGGCCCGCTGATAGGCCTCCACGGACGCGAGCAGGCTCGGAGTGGGGTTCTCTCCCCGGGCGAGCTGGTACATGGCGCGCCGCGCATTCGTCGCGCCGAGATTGCTGTGCGCGAGGAATCTCTCCGGCGCCACGCGCGAGGCCTTCTCGTAAGAGGCCTCGGCCCGAGCGAACCAGGGGAAGGGATCGCCTCCACGGTCCCACGCCTCCTGCCCCAGTTGGACCAGCACGTGTCCTCGCCCATTGAGGAGGGACTCGGACTCGCCGTCGAGGGTGAGCCCCTGCTCGTACAGCGCGAGGGCCTTCTCCCAATGGGGCCGGGCATCCCCGCCCTGGGCGCGGGTCCACCTGGCGAGCTGCTCGTGGTAGTTCGCTTCGTACTCGGAGAGCAGGATGTAGTGGGGGTTGAGCGCCCGGACCTTCGCGAGCGCCAGACGGGCCTGCTCCAGGTCCCCGGCGGGGTCCGGGCTGTTGCCCCAGGTGGAGTGCAACAGGGACGCATAGGCGAGGTTGAGCCATGCGGACGGGCGCTCCTCGTTGAGCTGGATGGCCTTGCGATAGGACTCGATGGCCAGGTCGAGCCTGGGCAGGGAGTCCAACCCACTCAGCTCCTCGTACTCCGACCAGGTCTTGAAGATGAGGCCGCGCAGGAGGTGGAACTCGTAGTTGTGGTCCTTCGGGGCCAGGTGCTCGAGGGCCGCCAGGGAGTCGCGGAGCTTCTCGCTCGGATCCTCCTGCCGGGCCTGGAGGTTGCGGCCGAGCCGCCAGTAGCTGCGCGCCAGCTCCATCCAGGCCTCGGGCCGTTCGGGCGCGAGCTTCCGGGCGGCCTCCGCGGCCTCGCGGGCCTTCTCGACGGGCTCCTGCACGTCCTTGCCCTTGCTCTGGTGGGCGCGGAACTCCGCGAGACGGCGGAAGAGTCGGGCCTGGAGGACGCGGGCCTCGTAGGCGTAGGCGTCGGGTGCCGCTGTCAGGGTGCGTTCCAGGGCCTGGAGGCCACGCTCCAACGGCAGCTCCACCTCGCGACGGTTGTAGACCTCCATGTCCACCACGGCGGACTCGAGCCGCGCCAGGGCATGGTGGAGGGAGGGATCGCTCCGGCCGATGTCCGCGGCCCGGACATAGGCCTGACGGCTGGCGTCGAAATCCGCCCGCGCCTGCTCGGGCCTGC
>NZ_DASVSO010000035.1:0-9984 GCF_036388035.1 Archangium sp. | reverse complement strand
CGGCCGCTGCCCATTGCGGTCCGCCCCGTCCGAATGGTTGCCATTGTAGAGAATCAGGGCCAGTTGGTACCAGGCCATGTTGAAGTAGTGGAAGGTGAGCGGGCTGTTGTCGAGAATGCCCGTCTTGTCCTGCGGCAGCTTGAGGAGGTTGGGCGAGGAGTCGAAGGTGGTGTTGGCCATCCACCCCCGGGTGTCTCGTGACGAGGGGAAGAGCTGACGCTGGTGCCCCTCGAGGCCGAACTCCTGCATCACCTCCCACATCTTCACCACGTGCCAGAGGGAGGTGGCGTAGACCTTGCGCGAGTGCTCGATCTGCTGGGCGACGGTGCTGGCGTTCGGGTCCCTCACGGGGATGAACTCGTAGAGGGCCAGGTTCCAGAGGCGGTGGGCGGAGAAGAGATAGGCCCTGTAGTTGGTGTAGCCCCCGGCCTTCACCTTCGCGCTCAGCTCTCGCACGCTGCTGTTGACGCCCGTCGCCGTCCCCTCGCCCGCGTAGAACTTGTTGAGCCGGTGATTGGCGAAGGTATCGCCCCAGGCGTCCTTGGGGTGGATGCTCGGCAGCCAGTGGTTCCAGTCCGGGAGCTGGAAGAAGATGGGAATCTCACGGACGCTGAGGTTCGCCGTCGTGGCGATGGCCGCCTTCTGGATGCCGGCCGGAAAGATGTAGCGCAGCATGTCGCGATCCTGCTCCAGCACGGCGTCCACCCCCGCGCCGGCCGCCCACTGCTCCACGGGCTTGGAGTCGAGCCCCGGCCCGGGCTGGTAGGGCGGGTTCCACGGCCGCCCCGGGTTGGGCACGCCCGGCAGGGTCCGGATATAGGAGGCGATCCTCTGGCCCTCGAGCTCCGTGAGGCCATGGAACTTCGCGCGCTCGATGATGGAGTGGTTCGAGTAATTGAAATACTTCAGGTCCCTGCCGTCCTGGGCATGGCAGTCCATGCACCGGGCGCGGATGGCCACGGGACTCATGGGGGAGCGAACGAGCTGCCGGGTGCGCCAGAGCTTCTCGCCCTCGGCGATGGAGGTGGCATCCGTGAGCGGCGGCTTCCAGGTGGCCGGGGAGTCGTCCGAGAAGGTGGAGTCCGGCAGGACGCGGCTCCCATCGGCCCGGAGGAAGTTGAGCTTCAGCACCCGGTAGCCGATGGACTTCCCGTCCGAGGCGTTGAACCGGAAGGAGATCTGGTTCGCGCCCGCCACCAAAGCGCCGGTGGGCACGTCCAGGCGCAGCTTCACGGTCGCGAAGGTGCCGCCGATGCCCCCGTAGACCTTCCCGAGCCCCTCGACTGTCACCGTCTGGTTGTTCAGGGGCAGCCAGGCGCCGGAGTTGAAGCGGACGCTGGCCTTGGTCGCGTAGCTCAGGCTGTGCGCCTGGAGCCAGAGCTTCAGCGGCTGCTGGACGTCCTGCGCGCTCAAGGGGACCGTGACGGAGCGCGTGACGCCCGCGGCGCCGATGACCTCGAGAGGCAGGGGGATGGGCAGGCTGAGGGCGGCCTCCCGCGGGTCCAGCTCATCCGGCACCTCCTGCCCCGGTGGAGCCTCCGAGGGGTCGCTCCCCACTGGGCCCTGGAGGCACCCGGTGAAGGTCAGCGAAAATCCCAGTGCGAGGAACGAGAGCGCGCGGCGGAGAGAATGTTTGGCCTTGGACATTTGTTGGGGCTGAAATCATCAGCACCGAGCACTGCGCACAAGAACGAGCGGGCGAGCGAGGGCCGCTCCGTGGGTACGCTCAGGAGTCCTACCCAATCCCGGGTGCGATTGGATAAGAGGAGCGTCGTGAACAAGAAGGCTCTGGTCCTCGCCGCCAACGCCGTGGCCCGACAGGGAGGCCAGGGCCTCAACCTCCAGCACATGGTCGAGGCGCTCCGCGAGGACTTCGAGCTGAGCGTCTTCTGCCGCGACTCGCTCGAGCCTCGCACCCACCGCGTGCCCCCCTCGCGCCTGGCCACGATGATGGGACGCGTGCCGCTGCTGCGGCGCCGACGTGACTGGATGGTGCTGGCGAGCGACCTGCACTTCGACCGCTACGTGGCGGCGAACCTGCCGGCCGTGGACGTCTTCCAGGGCGTGGTGGGCCAGTGCGCCGAGAGCCTCCAGGCCGCCCGGCGCCGGGGCATGCGCACCGTGCTGGACGTGGTGAACACCCACGTGGACGACTTCCGCGCCCATGTGGACCGGGAGTCGCGCAAGTTCGGCCTCAAGGGCAACATCGGCCCGGGCATGTACCAGCGCATCCTCACCGAGTACCGCACGGCGGACGTGGTGCGGGTGATGTCCGAGCGGGCCCGGCGCACCTTCCTCGCGCGCGGCTTCCCCGAGGAGAAGCTGGTGGTGGCCTCGCCGCCCATGGACCTGGGCGAGTTCCCCCAGGCCACCTTCCCGCAGGCCTCCTTCCGGGTGAGCTTCGTGGGCCTCATCGAGCCGTGGAAGGGCTTCCACTACCTGCTGGAGGCCTGGGACGCGCTGAAGCCCAAGGACGCGGAGCTGGTGCTGTGGGGCGGCTCGGGTTCGCGCGCGGCGACGCACATGCTGCAAGACTTCCAGGCGCGGGACACCTCCCTCATCGTGAAGCCCGAGGAGGTGCGCCGGGTGGGCTACGCCGAGGTGTACGGGAAGATGAGCGTGCTGGTGCACCCCTCGCTGGCCGATGGCTTCTCCTACGCGGTGGTGGAGGCCATGGCCTGCGGCGTGCCCGTCATCGTCACCGACAACACCGGCGCGGCGGACCTCGTGGAGGACGGCGTCAACGGCTACGTCGTCCCCACCGCCGACGCGCGCGCCATCGCCGAGCGGCTGGAGTACCTCCACCGCCACCCGGAGGTGCTGCCGCGCATGGGCGAGCAGGCGCGCGAGGCCGTGCGCCGCCACCTCACCCCCGAGAACTTCCGGCGCCCGCTCGTCTCGCGCATCCAGCAGGCCTTCACATGAGCACTCCCCCCGTCCCCGGCTCGCCCCTCTCGGACCTCACCGCCGTGCTCCTATGTGGCGGCAAGGGCGAGCGGCTGCGCCCCTTCACCGAGCACTTCCCCAAGCCCCTGGTGCCCCTCAACGGCAAGCCGCTGCTCCAGCACCTGCTGCGCTACCTCACGCTCCAGGGCGTGCGCCGCTTCGTGCTGTGTACCGGCTACAAGGCCGAGGCCATTGCCCGCTTCGTGCAGGAGCTGGCCCTGCCCCCGGAGCTCGAGGTGGTATGCGTGGACTCGGGCGAGGCCGCCAGCATGGCGGACCGCGTGCTCGACGCACGGAAGCATGTGCCCGGCCGGGCGCTCGTCTGCTATGGCGACACCCTGGCCAACGTGGACCTGGGCTCGCTCGCCGGCCGCCATACGGCGTCCGGGGCCCTGGCCACAGTGACGGTGTACCCGCTGCGCAGCCCCTACGGCATCGTGTCCCTCAAGGGGGACTCGGACCGGGTGGCGGGCCTGCTGGAGAAGCCCGTGCTGCCCTATTGGATCAACATCGGCTTCATCCTCTGCGAGCCGGCCGCGCTGGACACCCTGCGCCGGGGCACGGACCTGGTGACGTTCCTCGCCGCGCTGGCGGAGCACGGGGCGGTGCGGGCCCACAAGCACCAGGACAAGCACCTGACGGTGAACACGGAGAAGGAGCGCTCCGAGGCCGAGGGTGAGATCGAGTTCTTCACGCTTCTGGAAGGGACGGGAACATGAGCGGGCTGAAAGACAAGCGCGTAGTGGTGACGGGCGGCTCGGGCTTCATCGGCAGCCACCTGGTGAAGCGGCTGCTGGAGCAGGGCGCGAAGGTGGCCGTCACGCTGCGCTACGGCAACGTGATGAAGAACGAGCGCCTGCGCGAGGAGTGGACGCGCATCAAGGTGATTGAGGCGGACCTGCGCAACCGCGGCGCGCTGGAGGAGGTGGCGAAGTTCGACCCGCAGGTGGTGTTCCACCTGGCCGCCTACAACCACGTGGGCGAGAGCTTCCGGCAGGTGGAGGAGTGCTTCGACGTCAACGCCAAGGGCACGGCCAACCTGCTGGACGTGGTGCCCGGCACCGAGTCCTTCATCTACATGTCCACCTCGGAGGTGTACGGCCACCAGGCGGGCGTGCCCTTCGTGGAGACGATGAACCCCGAGCCCATCTCGCCCTACGCCATCACCAAGTACTCGGGGGAGCTGTACTGCCGGATGAAGCAGCGGATGAAGGGCAGTGGGCGCATCGTCGTGCTGCGCCCCTTCAACGCCTACGGGCCCTACCAGAGCAGCAAGGCCATCATCCCCGAGCTCATCATCAACTGCCTCAAGGGCAAGCCCATCCGCACCACCAAGGGCGAGCAGACGCGCGAGTTCAACTACGTGGGCAACCTGGTGGACGGGCTGCTCGCCGCCGCCGAGGACAAGAGCACCATCGAGGGCCCGGTGAACCTCGCCTCGGGCGAGGAGGTGGCCATTCGCGACCTGGTGAAGAAGATCGCCGCGCTCACCGACACGAAGTCCTCCATCGAGATTGGCGCGCTGGAGTACCGGCCCACGGAAATCTGGCGGATGTTCGCGGACAGCTCGCGGGCCCGCTCGCTCTTCGGCTGGACGCCCCAGGTGAGCCTGGACGAGGGCCTCAAGCGCACCGTGGAGTGGTACCGCCAGTACCTCACCAGTGGCGGCGCCCACCTGGAGTGAGCCGGTCATGGAAAGCCTCCTCAACCGATTGCGGCCCCTGGCCCGACTGATGCCCGAGGGCCTCAAGGGCCCGCTGCGCGGCGTGGTGCGCGACTGGCAGCTCCGCCGGGCCCTGGAGCGGATCGCCGCGCTGCCGCCCGGGCACCTGCCCACGCCTCCCCTGGTGGAGGAGCTGCGGCGGGGTTGGGGCAACCTGGGCTACGCCGCGCGCCCCGAGTACCTCCAGGAGCTGATGGAGCGGGCCTCGACGACGCCCGGCCCCATCCTCGAGTGCGGCTCGGGCGTCTCCACCCTGCTGCTGGGGTTGCTGGCCGGCAAGCGGGGCGTGGAGACGTGGACGCTGGAGCACCTGCCCCAGTGGCATGCGCGTGTGTCCGGCACCCTGGAGCGCCAGGGCCTCCGCCACGTCCACAACGTCCTCGCCCCGCTGCGCGACCATGGCGGCTACTCCTGGTACTCGCCCCCGGTGGAGCGCCTGCCGGCCTCCTTCCAGCTCGTCATCTGCGACGGGCCCCCCGGCACGACCCCGGGCGGACGCTATGGCCTGTGGCCGGTGCTCGGGGAGCGGCTCGCCCCGGGCGCCGTCATCCTCCTGGATGACGCGGACCGGCCCGGCGAGGAGGAGGTGCTGCAGCGCTGGCGGGCCGAGGCGGCCATGCGCGTGGAGATGCGCCACGTCCCGGGCGGCGCCTACGCCGTCATCACCCGCCCGTGAGCCCTCTGGCTCACGCCGCCCGGCGCAGGGAGAGGTAGCGGCGCACGACACCCCGGAAGGGCCGGGCCGACCACACCGCGAGGAAGAGCTGGCCCTCGCGGTAGTGCGCCTCGGAGACGAGGCCCCGCTCCCGGCACCGGCGCCACACCGCGAAGGCCTCCTCCCGGTGGCCCTGCTCGCGCCACTGCTCGGCGAGGTTCAGGTGCAGACGCGCCAGCAGCAGCCGGCGCCGGGGCGTGAGGCCACCGCACGCCTCCAGGCTCCGCCGCGCCGAGGCCACCGCATGCTCCACGCCCCGCAGTTGCGGCGGCCCCCGCTTCTTGCCGGAGATGGTGGGCCGATCCGGCGTCTGCACGCGGTGGAAGAAGAGGGGACCGTCGGGGAAGCACTGGTAGCGCACGCCCTGGGCCAGGGCCCGCACGTAGAAGTCCCAGTCCTGCCAGCACGGCAGCGCCTCGTCCCAGGGGCCGAGCCTCAGCAGGGCCTCGCGGCGCCACAGGGCCCCGGCCGTCTGCCAGGGGATGTTCACGCGTAGGTAGCGCTCGAGGTCATCCTGTCCCGGCACGGCCCGCACCACGTGCTCCATGTCCCCGGGGTGCGTGTGGAAGTGCTGGTGGGGAAAGACGCCAAAGTCGAGCCCGGGCGCGCGCTCCATCCACCGCAGGCGCTCCTCCATGCAGCGCGGGGACAAGAGGTCGTCGTCGTCGAGGAAGATGAGGAACTCGCCAGTGGAGGCGGCGAAGCCGAGGTTGCGGCAGTGGTTGCCACCGACGGGCTCCTCCTCGCGCACCACCACGCGGATGCGCGGGTCGGAGGCCCCCCACTCCTGGAGGCGCGCCACCGTGCCGTCGCGCGAGCCATCGTCCACGACGACCGCCTCCCAGTCCGGGTGGCTCTGTCGTTGGAGCGACTCCAGGGCCTCGGTGAGCAGCGGCAGTCGGTCCCGGGTGGGAATCACCACCGAGACCCGGCCCTGGACACCGGCCCCTGATCTGGACGCCTGCGCCATGGGGAGCAACTCTAACCAAAACGACCCCACCCGGCCGCGAGGATCGTGAGCGCCTGCTCGCCCTCCAGCCAGTAGAGGACAGAGCGCTTGCGTGCGCGCGGCGGGTTGTCCGATGGTCACCCGGTGACGCGTTCCAGCCGTTTCCTCAGTGGCTTCAAGTGGGGGCTCGCCAACCAGGTGCTGACCCTGGTGGTGGGGCTGCTCGTCACACCCTTCCTGCTGCGGCGCCTGGGCCAGTCGGACCTGGGCTTGTGGATGGTGGCCAGCTCGCTGCTGGGCTACCTGGGACTGCTGGACCTGGGCGTCGTCGCCCTGCTGCCGCGCGAGACCGCCTACGCGGCGGGACGTCACCCGGAGCGGCCCCTGCCGGCCGTGGCCGAGGTCTTCAGCCGGGCCCTGCAGATCGCCCTCCTCCAGCTGCCGCTGGTGGCCGCGGGCGCCGCGCTCCTGCTGCTGCTGTTGCCGGAGAACAGCGAGCGGCTCGTCCACCCCTTCCTGCTGGTGCTGGGCACCTTCGTCGTCCTCTTCCCGCTGCGCCTCTTCCAGGCCGTCCTCCACGGCCTGCAGGATCTGCGCTTCCTGGGCGTGCTGCAGACGGTGAGCTGGGCGGCGGGCACCGCCACGAGCGTGGGCCTGGTCCTGGCGGACGCGGGCCTGTTCGCGGTCGCCGCCGGCTGGGTGGTGACGCAGGGACTGTCGGCCCTCGCCTGCTTCTGGCGCCTGCGCGCCGCCTTCCCGGAGGCGGTGCCCCGCCGGCTGACCCGGCCCTCGTGGGAGAGCCTCCGCGCCTGGCTGTCCCAGTCGCTGTGGCTCACCGTCTCCAACGTGGCGCAGCTGCTGCGGCTGGGCACGGACGTCGTCATCATCGGCAAGCTGCTCGGGCCCGAGGCGGTGGTCCCCTACACCTGCACGGCCCGGCTCGTGAGCGTGTTGAGCAACATTCCGCAGCTGGCGCTGGCCAGTGCCCAGCCCGCGCTGGCCGAGCTGCGCATGAGCGCCGACAAGGCGCGCGTCACCGAGGTGTCCAACGCGCTGGAGCGGCTCATGCTCTTCCTGAGCGGCGGCGCCTTCTGTGGCCTGCTGGCCATCAACGAGGGCTTCATCCGGTTCTGGGTGGGCGAGTCGCAGTACGGGGGGCTGGCGCTGACGCTGCTGTTCCTGACGAGCATGCTGCTGCGCCACTTCTGCCTGTCGGTGAACTCGTGCCTGTTCTGCTTCGGGTACGAGCGGCGGCTGGGGCTCACGGCCATCACCGACGGCGTGGTGACGTTCCTGTTCCTGTGGCTCGGCGTCTCCCTGTTCGGGCTGGTGGGCGCGGCGCTCGCGCCCATCCTCGGCATCTGCCTGGTGTCGCTGCCGATGAACATGTCCCTGCTGGCCCGAGACTCCGGGCGCTCCCTGCGGCAGGTGGCGCGCAACCTCGCGCCGTGGGCGGTGCGCTTCGCCGGGGTGCTCGCGCTGTCGCTGGGAGTCGCCGTGGGGTTGAAGCCGCGAGGCCTCCTGGCCTTGACGCTGGCGGGCACGCTGGTGGGCGGCGCCTACCTGCTCGTCATGGGTCCGCTGCTGTTCCAGGCGCCCCTGGCCCCGTACGTCCGTCCCCGCCTCGAGGCACTCCGGGCCCGGTGGAACGCCGTACGCGCGGGCCGGCTCGGCACGGGCTGAGCCCGCCTACGCCCCTCGCTGGGCCAGCAACGCGCTCAGCGCGTCCACATGGGCCTCGGCGTTGAAGCGTCGGGCCGTGCGCCAGGCCCCCTCGCGCAGCCGGGCATGGTGGCCCGGATCGGCGAGCGCCCGGACGAGGGCATCGGCGAGCCCCTCCGGCGTGGGTGGGTCGCCCGGGGCGAGCTCCCCGGAGACGCCCGGCTCGCACCAGTCGGGGATGCCGCCCACCGCGAAGGCCACCGAGGGGAGCCCCACCCCCCCCGCCTCCACGCCCACCATCCCGAAGGGCTCCGGCCAGACGCTCGGCACCGCGAGCACGTCCACCCGCCGCATCCACCGCTCCCGCTCGGCCCGGTCCACCCAGCCCAGGAAGCGCACCGGCACCCGCCGCGCCGCCGCCTCCGCCTGCATGCGCGGGCGCTCGGGCCCCTCCCCCGCCACGACCAGCTCCAGCTCGCGCCCCAGGGCCTCGCGGGCCCTCGGCAGGGCACGCACCAGCTCCACCCCACCCTTCAAGTCCGTGAGTCGCCCCACCATCAACACCTGCCCGGACGGGGGCCGCGCCGCGGGAGGCTCGGAGTCCGGAGCGCCGTCGCCGAACAGGGGCACGCACACCACCTGCCGCTCGGCGAGCCCGTGCCGGAGGTACTCCTCGCGCATGGCCCGACTGCCCACCAGCACGGTGCCGTAGCGGCGGACGAGCTCGAGGCGGCGCTGTTGGTAGTGGTACTCCCGCACCGCGGTGAGGGGGCTTCGGCCGCCACAGCGGCGCGGCAGGTAGTGCACGAGGCACGCGGGGCCGAGCACGCGCTGGCACACCACCGGCCGGGGGAAGGCGTGGCGTTTCATGCCGCTGATGCACGTGCCGTAATAGGCATGGAGGAAGAGCAGCGCCGGGTAGCGCTCCAGCAGCGCTTCCTCCAGGTCGAGGTCCTCGACGCCGTGCTGGTAGACCCGGTCCGGCCCCCACGCCGCCACCCCCGCGAGCACACCCTGACGCCCGAGCGCGGTGCGGCTCCACACCGGAATGTCCAGCCCCGCGTCGATGCGGACCTGACCGGGGGCGGCGTCGTGCTCGAAGAGGAGCCCGGGGGCATGGCCTCGGGCCTGGAGGAGCGGCAGCAGCGTGCGCAGGTGCGACTCCACCCCGCCCACCACGGCGCGGTGCCTCGTGACGAGGAGAATGCGCGGGCCGGGGCTCATGGCGCCCCGAAGGGCCCGAGGGCCCTGGACAGAAGCGGGTGGGCGAGGCAGCGGCGCGTTCGATTCATGAGCGGCCCCATCCTGCCACCCCCCGCCCTGGAACAAGCGGGCTTCGTGCCTTCCTGGAGCTGGGACCCCCAGACACCGGGCGAACAGTCGGGCCCCATCCCGCCTCCGAGCGTCGCACCGTCGCCTTGACCCGGCCGGTCTCCTCTGGTGGGGTCCCACCCGTGCGGTTGCTCTTCCTGAGTCCAGTGGGGGTGGTGGGCGGCGCGGAGCGGACGCTCCTGGACCTGCTGGACTGCCTGCGCCGCGCGCCGCGAGCCCCCTGGCTCGGACTCCTCGCCGGTGCGGAGGGGGCGCTGACGGAGCAGGCACGGGCCCTGGGCGTGGAGACGCTCGCCCTGCCCCTGCCCTCCGAGCTCGCCTCCCTCGGGGACTCGCAACTGCGCGGAGCGGGAGCGGGGCACTTCTTGCGCTTCAGCGCGTCCCTGGCACGGGCCACGCCGGCCGCGGCGAGCCACCTGCGCTCCCTTCAGCGCGCCCTGCGCGACTTCCGGCCGGACCTCGTCCACTCCAACGGGCTCAAGACGCACCTGCTCGCGGCCCTCTGTGCCCCGGGGGCTCCGGTGGTGTGGCACATCCACGACTTCCTCGGCGAGCGGCCCCTGGTGCGCCGGGCGCTGCGCGTGGCCGGCGTGCGCGCGGCGGCGGCCATCGCCAACTCGGCGGCGGTGGCGGAGGACGCCCGGCGGGTGCTCGGCC
>NZ_DASVSO010000034.1:0-7102 GCF_036388035.1 Archangium sp. | reverse complement strand
CGGACTGGCGCGCGGAAGGCACCCTCACTCAGTGAGGCCCTCCGTGGCCCGTGTCACTGCGCACCGCGTCGTTTTCGACCACTGTCAACTAATTGACTCTGGGTGCGACCTTCCTGTGACCCCCGGGATTACCGGGTTCTCGAGCGCTCTTGTTAAGCTGTTACCTGACGCAGCCGTCACCGTCCTCGTGGCGCTGCTGTCCCTTCAGGGGGAGCGAGTGTCCTTCGTCCAGTTGCCCGAGAGCGTCACCACCTGCCGTAACCTCGTGGGCGGTGAGTGGCTCGTCCCGCGAGATGCCGCGCTGCTCGACGTGCGCAGCCCGTATACCGGAGGTGTCATTGGCCGCGTGCCCCTGACGCCCGCGGACGGTGTGGCGCAGGCGGTGGAGGCCGCGAGGGCCGCGGCGCCCGGTTGGCGTGCCACGCCCCTGCGCGAGCGCACCACGCTCATGGCCCGCTTCCGCTCGCTGCTCGAGTCCAACCTGGAGCGGCTGGCGCACCTGGCCGCCAGCGAGGCCGGCAAGACGGTGGCCGAGGCCCGCGCCGGCATCCTCAAGGGCATCGAGGTGTGTGACTTCGCGCTGTCGCTGCAGAACCTCGACACCGGCGGCGCCATGGAAGTGAGCCGCGGCGTCACCTGCGAGTTCCGGCGCGAGCCGCTCGGCGTGGTGGCGGGCATTACCCCGTTCAACTTCCCGGCCATGGTGCCGCTGTGGATGTTCCCCATCGCGGTGACGGTGGGCAACGCCTTCATCCTCAAGCCCTCGGAGAAGGTGCCCCTCACCGCGTGCGCGCTCGGCGAGCTCATGATGGAGGCGGGCATTCCGCGCGGCGTCTTCTCGGTGGTGCACGGCGGTCGCGAGACGGTGGAGGCGCTGGTGGCCCACCCCGAGGTGCGCGCGTTGGCCTTCGTGGGCTCCTCTCCCGTGGCGCGGCGTGTGTACGCGGACGGCAGCGCGCAGGGCAAGCGCGTGCTGGCGCTCGGCGGAGCGAAGAACCACCTCATCGTCGTGCCCGACGCGGACGAGGCCCTCACCACGCAGGCCGTGGTGGACTCCTTCACCGGGTGCGCCGGCCAGCGCTGCATGGCGGCCAGCGTGCTGCTCGCGGTGGGAGACGTGCAGCGCATCGTCGACCAGGTGGTGGAGCGCGCCTCGCGGCTGGAGCCAGGCAGCGGCATGGGCGCCCTCATCGACCGGGCGAGCCTCTCGCGGCTGGAGGCGGCCATCGCCACGGCGGAGAAGGCCGGAGCGCGGGTGCTGGTGGACGGGCGCGGGAAGAAGCCCGCGGGCGAGCAGTGGGCGGGTGGCCACTGGCTCGGGCCGACGATTCTCGACGGTGTGCGTCCCGACATGGAGGCGGCGCAGCGGGAGCTGTTCGGCCCGGTGCTGTCCATCGTCCGGGTGCCCACGCTCTCCGCGGCGCTGGAGGTGGAGAACGCCTCGGCCTACGGCAACGCGGCCTCCATCTTCACCACCAACGGCGCGGTGGCGCAGGCGGTGGTGGAGGGAGCGCGCGTGGGCATGGTGGGCGTCAACGTGGGCGTGCCCGTGCCTCGCGAGCCCTTCTCCTTCGGCGGTACCGGTGAGTCCAAGTTCGGTTACGGCGACATCACGGGCGCATCCAGCCTGGGTTTCTGGACGGACCTGAAGAAGGTCACCCGCAAGTGGAACGCCCGTACCGACGGCAGCTGGATGAGCTGACCGCGTCTCTTCTGTTTTTTTCCCTTCCCCCGCAGCGCGCACTCCGAGGAGGGCGCCTCATGCCCGACAAGAAGCCCGTCAACCACATCCGTCTCACCTCGCATCCCGACAGCGACTCCCAGTCCACCCCCATCCGCTGGGGAGACCCCGAGCCGCTGCGCCGGGGACCCGTCATCGCCACGCTGACGGAGCCCGCGCACCGCAACGTCATCGGCACGCACTCGGGCTCGTACGCCATCTACCGGGCCGTCGCCGTGGCCGCGGGCCAGCTCACGCAGGACCACCGGGCGGATCTCACCAACACGGCGCCCGCCGTGCAGATTGGCCCCCACAAGGCGTGGTCGGACCCCGACCGCATCGTGTCGATGGATCCGTGGGGCGCGGTGGCGCCGCAGGCCTTCCGGGCCTACATGGACCAGGGCATGGACATCCGGCCCTCCATCGCCATCACCCGCGCGCACATCAACATGCCCGAGCTGCGCGACGCCATCACCGCCGGCCGCCTCAAGCCGGACGGGAAGATCCTCTGCGCCAACGGGGACGTGAGCGTGGTGAAGGCCGCCGTGGAGCCGGTGTGGTACCTGCCCGGCATCGCCAAGCGCTTCGGCCTGAGCGAGGCGGCGCTGCGCCGTGGGCTCTTCGAGCAGACCGGCGGCATGTTCCCCGAGCTCATCACCCGCTCGGACCTGGAGGTATTCCTGCCGCCCATCGGTGGGCTCACCCTCTACTTCTTCGGGGACATGGACACCATCTCCAACCCCGACGTGCCGCTGGCGGTGCGCGTGCATGACGAGTGCAACGGCTCGGACGTGTTCGGCAGCGACATCTGCACCTGCCGGCCGTACCTCACGCACGGGATTGAGGTGTGCATCCAGACGGCGCAGGAGAACGGCGCGGGCGTCATCGCCTACTCGCGCAAGGAAGGCCGCGCGCTGGGCGAGGTGACGAAGTTCCTCGTCTACAACGCACGCAAGCGCCAGGAGGGCGGCGACTCGGCGGCCACGTACTTCCACCGCACCGAGTGCGTGGCGGGCGTGCAGGACATGCGCTTCCAGGAGCTGATGCCGGACGTGCTGCACTGGCTGGGCATCACCCGCATCCACCGCTTCGTGTCCATGAGCGACATGAAGCACGACGCCATCGTCCGCTCGGGCATTGAAATCCTCGAGCGCGTGCCGATCCCGGATGAGCTCGTCCCCGCCGATGCCAAGGTGGAGATGGAGGCGAAGAAGGCCGCTGGCTACTTCACCACCGGCAAGGTGGCCTCGAAGGACGAGCTGGAGCAGGTGAAGGGCAGGACACTCGATGCCTGAGCCCTCCGCCACCGTCGCGTACCTGCGCAGCCCGCGAGCCATTCGCGAGCGCTGCCGGGCCCTGCTGGAGCTGGGGCTCGCCGGCAAGCTGAAGCACTTCCGCGTGGACATGGAGCGGCTGCCCGCGGTGGCGGACTACGTGCTGGACGTCACGCGCGCGGCCTACCCCTCGCTGGACATTCCGGTGCACAGCCGCTGGGGTCACTTCGACGTGGGTGGGGTGCGGCGCAACGCGGAGCTGGATGCGCGGCTGGCCTCGCTGCCCCCCGCCGAGCGGGCCCGGGCGAAGCTGGACCTGGTCGTCACCAGCGTGCTGCTGGACGCGGGCAGCGGGCCCACGTGGAAGTACGTGGAGCCCGGCGGTGACACCTACGCGCGCTCCGAGGGCCTCGCCGTGGCGAGCTTCCGCATGTTCCTCGCGGGCGCGTTCTCCTCGGATCCCCGCCAGCCGCTGCGCGCGGACGCGGAGGGGCTGAAGGGGTTGAGCCGCGAGGCCCTGGCGAAGGGCTTCCAGGTGACGGAGGCCAATCCGCTGGCGGGGCTGGAGGGACGGCTCGCGCTGCTGCACGGACTGGGCAAGGCGCTGCCGAGGCCCGGCGCGCTCTTCGACCTGCTCGCGGCGCGTGGCCCGCGTGTGCCCGCGGCCGAGGTGCTGGGGCAGGTGCTGGAGTCGCTGGGCTCCATCTGGCCGGGACGCATCACGCTGGACGGAGTGAACCTGGGCGACGTGTGGTCGCACTCGGCGCTGGGGGCCGAGGGCCGCCCGGAGTCGCTGGTGCCCTTCCACAAGCTGTCGCAGTGGCTGACGTACTCGCTGCTAGAGCCGCTGGAGGAAGGCGGCATCCAGGTGACGGACCTGGACGCGCTCACGGGGCTGCCGGAGTACCGCAATGGCGGGCTGCTGGTGGACCTGGGCCTGCTGGTGCCGAGGGACGCGCGGCTGCTCACGGACGCCTTCGCGCCGGGCTCGGAGCCCATCGTGGAGTGGCGGGCGCTGACGGTGGCGCTGCTGGACGAGGTGGGCAAGCGGGTGCGCGAGCGGCTGGGCATGACGGCGGAGCAGTTGCCGCTGGCCAAGGTGCTGCAAGGGGGCACGTGGAGCGCCGGGAGACGTATCGCCGCGGAGAAGCGGAAGGGGGGCACGCCGCCCATCCTCATCGAGAGCGACGGAACGGTGTTCTGAGGGTCGGCGGGGGGATGTCCGTGAATGACCCCTCTCCTTGGGGGAGGGGATCTACTTTTCAGTCGAACCGACGAAGGAGGGAACCGTGACGTACCCGGACAACTGCACCGTGGTGGACCACCCGCTGGTGAAGCACAAGCTCACGCTGATGCGGCGCAAGGACACGAGCACGGCGGCCTTCCGCGCGCTGCTGCAGGAGATCTCCCTGCTGCTCGCCTACGAGGCGATGCGGGACCTGAAGGTGCGCGAGGAGAGCATCGAGACGCCGATGATGCAGATGATGGCGCCGGTGCTGGATGGAAAGAAGCTGGTGCTGGTGGCCATCCTGCGCGCGGGCCAGGGCATCCTGGACGGCATGCTGCAGCTGGTGCCGAGCGCCCGCGTGGGCCACATCGGCCTGTACCGGGACCCGAAGACGCTGGGCGCGGTGGAGTACTATTACAAGGTGCCCAACCAGCTCGCGGACCGCGACGTCATCGTGTGCGATCCGATGCTGGCGACGGGGAACTCGGCGGTGGCGGCGCTCAACCGCATCAAGCGCAACAAGCCGGGCAGTCTGCGTTTTGTCTGCCTGCTGGCGTGCCCCGAGGGCCTGGCGAACCTGCGCGAGCACCACCCGGACGTGCACGTCTTCACCGCCGCGGTGGATGAGAAGCTCGACGAGCACGGCTACATCCTCCCGGGTCTGGGTGACGCGGGAGATCGGCTCTTCGGGACGCGGTAGTCGCGGCGTCGGATGACGCGGCCATGCCCGGGTGTGCATGCTGCCGCGTCATCATGAAGAGAGGTTCTGTCTTGCCGCGCATGGCCGTGGCCCTGTTGCTCCTGTTGCCCCTCGCGTGCGCTCTATCGCCAGAGGGGCCTCGTCCCGAGCGGCGACAGCAGGCGAAGCCGAGCACGGTGAGGGCCAGGGAGCTGCCCGGAGGCGGACTGCGGCTCTCCTTCGAGCCAGTGGCACCCGACCCGGCCCTGGAGCGGCTGCGGGTGCAGGAGGCGCGGACAGTCCTCGCGGCCTTCCATGCGTCCTTTCGAGTGACGGAGAGGCCGCGGTCTCGGAGCCGGCTCGTCCTGGTGTCGGCTGGAGCGGGAGAGGGCCAACCAGCGGAGTGGGAGCTGAGACTGCGGGAGGAGTACGCATCCCGGTTCGGCCCGCCGCTGCTTCCCATGCCGGAGTCGTTGGAGCGGAGCCGGCTCTTCCTGGCCCTGAAGCTCTCCCCCCGTTACATGGGCGCGGGAGTGCGCGAGGCGGCCCAGGAGCTGTTCTCCTCGCCCGTCTTCCTGTCCAGCGTCGCGCTCTCGGTGTTGGTGTACTTCGCGGCGTGGCTGACGCCCGAGCCCCTTTTCACCAAGGCCTTCGTGACGGCGTTGACGCTGCGGCTGGCCTTCGTGGTGGGAGCACTGGAGCTTACCCAGTTCGCCCGGGCGTGCCTGCTGCTGTACGAGGAGGCGGAGGCGGCGAGGACGGTGCAGGAACTCGAAGCGGTGGCGGAGCGCTTCGGCAAGGCGATGGGAGGCACGGGGCTGCGGGTGCTGATGGTGGTGGCCAGCATGGGGCTCGCCAAGGGGCTGCCCCAGGTGCCCGAGGGCGGACTGGGCGCGCTGCTGGGGCCTCCTCGGTACGCCATGGCCAGTGGGATGTCAGTGGCGGGCGCGACGACGGTGCAGATGGCGGCCGACGGCACGGTCATCGTCACGGGAGTGGCGGCGGGCACGGCGGCTGCCGCGGTGGGCAGCGCGTGCACCGATGGCTCCGAGAAGAAGGACGGCCATCACTGGCACCACCTCGCCACCAACAAGAACGAAACCTCGACGCAGTCCGGAGGGCCGTGGACACCCATATTCGAGAAGCTCTTCGCCAAGGCGGGGATGCGTCTGGATGTAGCCGAGAACCTCGTCTACCTCTCTGGACACAAAGGCCCGCATCCCGAGGAGTACCATGCGGAGGTCCTTCAAAGGCTCGAAGAGGCACTCGAGAATTGCCAGACCATGTCGCGATGCAAGAGCAAACTGGTGCGAACACTCAAGGAATTGGCGGATGAGGTATGCACTCCCGGGTCCCTACTCCACCAGTTGGTGACGAAGACCTAGCGGAGATGGGGACGAAGCGCATGACCCGGTATTTCGAGTTAAGGGATGACAGGCAGTCCCACACGCGGTGGCATCTGGGAACTCCTATCGACGAGCAAGGGCAGGAAGTCGATCCCTGGCAGTTCAAGAAAGGGAAGGTGCTTGAACTGGGGTGCGTGCCACGATTCCCACTCGACGTTCCCGGAGGCCCGCTGGACTACTGCTGGGCCGCCTTCTCCATCCCCGTGGTCCATGGACGCGTCGTCCAGATTATCGAGAAGCTGCGTGTCCAGGATGTGCAGTTCATTCCTGCTCGCGTGGACGGTCATGAGGGCCCCTACTTCATCCTCAATGCGCTGCGCATCATCCGCTGCATCGACGAAACCAGGTGCAAGCGGATAGTGCACTGGACGCCCGAGGACGATGAGCCAGAAAAGGTAGGGCAATATCGGGTTGTTTCGGGCATGCGCATCGACCCCACGAGAGTAGGGGACGCGCACCTCTTCCGCCCCTGGGGTTGGCGCGTGGCCCTCGTCATCTCCGAGGAGCTCAAGCTCGCCATGGAAGCAGAAGGAATCACCGGCACACGGTTCGTCGAAGTCTGAACGGGCCCGGATTGCATCCGGCCCGAAGCGCGTTTACCTTTCTGACCGCGATGCTTCTCCTCACGTGCCAGCGTCGATTTAGCCGCCCCCCGAGCCCCACCAGGTTCAGGGAGGCCGTGCTGCGTCGCTAGCCCGTTCTCTCTCGGCGGATCGCCTCTCGGCGTGACGCTCGCCTGGACCAGGGGTTCGGGGGGGGTCCGAGCGTGGTGGCGCCAGCTCCTCCCTTCGAGGA
>NZ_DASVSO010000033.1:0-14567 GCF_036388035.1 Archangium sp. | reverse complement strand
TACCGCTCGGCTTCTCGTTCTCCGGCATGCACGCCGGCATCAAGCCCCAGCGCAAGGACGTGGCGCTCGTCTACAGCGACACGCCCTGCTCGGCCGCAGGCTGCTTCACCCAGAACAAGGCCAAGGCCGCTCCCGTGCGGGACGCCGAGCAGCGCCTGCCCGCCTCGGGCGTCCAGGCCATCCTCGTCAACGCCGGCAACGCCAACGCCCTCACCGGCCCCGCCGGGCTGGAGGACGTGCGCACCGTGCTGGCCGAGACGGCTCGCACCCTCTCCGTGCCGCCGTCCGCCGTGCTGTCCGCCTCCACCGGCGTCATCGGCCACCGGCTGCCGGTGCATAAAATCGTCGCGGTGCTCGGCGCCCTCAAGGACGGCCTGCGCCCCGAGCCCGACGCGGCCTCCGAGGCCATCATGACCACCGACACGCGCCCCAAGCAGGTGTGGCGTCAGGTGCGCCTCGGGGGGAAGGACGTCGTCATCTCCGCCATCTGCAAGGGCTCGGGGATGATCCACCCGTCGCTGGCCACGGTGATCGCCGTCATCACCACCGATTGCGCCATCCAGCCGGGGCCGCTCGCCACCGCCCTGCGCGAGGCCGTCAGCGGCACCTTCAACAGCCTCACCGTCGATGGTGACATGAGCACCAACGACACCGTCTACGCGCTCGCCAACGGGCGCGCGGGCAACCCGTCCATCACCGATCCGGGCCCGGACCTGGACACCTTCACCGCCGTGCTGACGGACCTCTGCCAGGAGCTGGCCCGCTCCATCGCCGCCGATGGCGAGGGCGCCACCAAGCTGCTGGAGGTGACGGTGACGGGGGCCCCCACCCCGGCCATCGCGCAGGACCTCGCGCGCTCGGTGGCGGGCTCCACCCTGGTGAAGGCCGCCGTCTTCGGGGCCGACCCCAACTGGGGCCGCGTGCTGGCCACCGTGGGCGCTCGCGCCGGCACCCAGAACTACCCCGTGGATCCGTACCAGGCCCACGTCCGCATCCAGGGCATCACCGTCTATGACGGCGCCCCGCAGCCGCACGACCCCGCCGTGCTCAAGGCGCGCATGCGCGAGCCCGAGGTTCGCGTGGAGGTCCACTTCCCCGAGGGCGAGTCCACCGCCGTGGCCTGGGGGTGCGACCTCTCGTACGACTACGTGAAGATCAACGCGGACTACACCTCGCTCATCGTGCCGCGGCCGGACGGCGGCGTGGGCAAGGACGACCGGCTGGCCAACTACAGCCCCGCGTTCAAGACGACGCTGCTCGTCGAGGCCCTCTCGTACATCTCGCGCTTCCGCGGCAAGCGCTGCGTCATCCGCTACGGCGGCGCGGCCATGGTGAAGGAGTCCCTCAAGAAGTCCTTCTGCCGCGACATCGAGCTGCTGCGCTCGGCGGGCCTCCAGCCCGTTATCGTCCACGGCGGGGGGCCGGAGCTCACCCGCACGCTGGACAAGCTCGGCCTGCGCCAGGAGGGCTCGCTCATCACCGACGCCTCCGGCCTCAAGGTGGTGGAGATGGTCATCTCCGGCTCCGTCAACTCGGAGCTCGTCACCCTCATCAACCAGCTCGGGGATCGCGCGGTGGGCCTGTCCGGCAAGGACGGCGCGCTGCTCCGGGCCCGGAGGATTCCGGGTGAGGACGGGCGCTCCAAGGAGCACGTGGGCGAGGTGACGCGCGTCAACCACGAGTTCCTGGAGATGCTCCTGGCCCAGGGCTACGTGCCGGTCATCTCCCCCATGGGGCTGGGCGAGGACGGGCAGACGTATGACCTCGGCTCGGACGCGGTGGCCGCCGAGGTGGCCTGCGCGCTCAAGGCCCAGAAGCTCATCTACCTGCATGACGCGCCGGGCATCCTCAAGGGCGAGCAGCTCTTCAACGAGATCACGTCCTCGGAGCTGGAGGGCCACCTCGCGGCCAGCGCGTTCAGCGGCAGCATGCAGACGCGCGCGAAGCTGGCGCTCAAGGCGCTGGACAGCGGCGTGGAGCGCGTCCACGTCATCGACGGGCGCGTGCCGCACAGCCTCATCGCCGAGCTCTTCACCGACAAGGGCGTCGGGACGCTCGTCACCCGCTGAGTCCACGTCTTGAGGGCATTGAACGTGAGAACCAATGGAGACAAGGCGGCCCGCCAGGAGACCATCCGCCGCATCATCCGCGCACACGCGGTGGCCACGCAGGAGGAGCTCGGTCAACTCCTCGCCCGCGAGGGCTTCGACGTCACCCAGGCCACCCTCTCGAGGGACCTGGCGCAGCTCGGCGCCATGCGCGTGTCGCTGCCCGAGGGCGGGACGGTGTACGGGCTGGAGGACGCCCCTCCTCCCTCGGGCGAGGCGCGGCTGCTCGAGCTGGCGGAGATGATCCTCTCGATGGACGACAACGAGCTGTTGGTGGTGGTCCGCACCCGCCCGGGCTCCGCGCCCCTGGTGGCCTCCGCCATCGATCAAGCCCGCATCCCCGAGAGCCTGGGGACCATCGCCGGAGATGACACCATCTTCGTCGCCCCGGCCCGGGGGAAGTCGACCCGTACGCTGTCCAAGAAGTTGAAGGCACTCTTCGGAAAGGAAGAAACCCCGTGACGATTGCCAAGACGGAAGCCTCCGGCGGGACCGGTCTCCACCCCGAGGTACTGGCCTTCACCAGCTCGCTGGCGCTCGACAAGGCCCTCCTGAAGGAGGACCTGGTGGGAAGCATCGCCCACCTCACCATGCTGTCGCGCACGCGCATCATCCCCTCGGAGGACGCGCGCGCCATCCGCGAGCAGCTCGTGGCCCTCATGAAGGACTCCCGGGCCGGCACGCTCGTCCTCGCGGACGAGGAGGACGTGCACATGGCCGTGGAGGCGGAGATCACCCGCATTCTCGGGGAGCGCGCCGGCCTCCTGCACACCGCGCGCTCGCGCAATGACCAGGTGGCGTTGGACCTGCGCCTGCACGTGCGCGAGAAGGTGGCCGAGGCGCTCGGCGTGCTCGCGACGCTGCTGGACGGGCTGGCCGCCCGGGCCGAGGCGGAGCGCGGGACGATCCTCCCCTCGTACACGCACCGGCAGCGGGCGCAGCCCATCTCGCTGGCCTACCTGCTGTGCGGCTACGGGGCCATGTTCACCCGGGACGTGGACGCACTCGGCTTCGTGCTGGAGCAGGTGTCCTCGCTGCCGCTGGGCGTGGGCGCCATCGGCGGCACCTCGCTGCCCATCGACCGCGAGGTGACGCGCGAGCTGCTGCACTTCCCGCGTGTCACGATGAACGGCCTGGACACGGTGGGCGATCGCGACTTCACCATGGACTTCGCCTACGCGGCCATGCGCTCGCTGCTGCACGCCAGCCGCGTGGCCACGGACTTCTACGACTTCGCCTCGCCCGAGTTCGGCTTCGTGAAGCTGGACGGGGAGATCGCCTGCGGCTCGAGCATGATGCCGCAGAAGCGCAACCCGGACGTCTTCGAGCTCATCCGCGGCAAGTCCGGGCGCGCGGTGGGCAATCTCACCAACCTGGCCGTGCTCGTGAAGGGGCTGCCGGGCGGGTACAGCCGGGACCTGCAGGAGGACCGTCAGGTGCTGCTGGAGACGGGCCCGCTGCTCACGAGCGTGCTGTCCATGCTGCACCTCGCGTTGGGCAAGGTGCACTTCGACCGGGAGCGGTGCTTCGCGGCGGTGGAGTCGGACTACATGCAGGCCACGGACGTGGCCGAGGCGCTGGCGATGAAGGGCATTCCCTTCCGCACGGCGTACAAGGCGACGGGAGCGCTGGTGCGGGCGTGCCAGGAGCGTGGATTGCCGCTGGCCAAGGTGACGCTGGAGCTGGCACAGTCCGTGGACCCGCGCTTCGACGCCGAGGTGCTGAAGAGCGCGGATCCGCGGCGCGCGGTGGAGCGCAAGGCCAACGCCGGAGGCACCGGGCCGGCGTCGGTGGAGAAGCAGATCGCCGAGCTGAAGTCCCACGCGGCTCGGGCCTGGACGGCGGCCAACGCCATTCCGCGGCTCGACACCCTCTTCGATTCCCTGCAGGAGGCAGCACTGTGAAGCGCGATTTCCTGACGCTGGCCGACCGTACCGAGGCCGAGTACCGCGCCCTCTTCGACCGGGCCCACGCGCTCAAGGCGAGCCGCAGGCGCCACCAGCTGGTGACGACGCTGGCGGGCCGGCACCTGGTGCTGGTGTTCGAGAAGGCCTCGACGCGCACCCACCTGTCGTTCGAGGCGGCCATGTACCAGCTCGGCGGCACGGTCTCGACGAGCAACGCGGGCAGCAGCCAGATCGCCCGGGGCGAGACGGTCGAGGACACGGCACGCGTCATCTCCGGCTACGCGGACTGCATCATGTTCCGCACCTTCGGGGACGACCGGCTGACGGCCTTCGCGAAGGCCTCCTCGGTGCCCGTCATCAACGGCCTGTCCGAGGGCGGGCACCCGGTGCAGGTGCTGGCGGACCTGTTCACGGTGGAGGAGCGGCTGGGGAGCGTGAAGGGCAAGACGCTGGCGTTCGTGGGCGACTGCGCGAGCAACATGGGCCGCTCGTTCGTGGAGGCCACGCGCTACTTCGGCTTCCACCTGCGGCTGGGCTGCCCCGAGGGCTACCGTCCGGACGCGGCGCTGCTGGCCGAGGCCGGGGCCCGCGTCCACGTCACGGCGGATGCCTCCGAGGCGGTGCGGGGCGCGGACGTGGTGGTGACGGATGTGTGGACGAGCATGGGCCAGGAGGCCGAGTCCGCGAAGCGGATGAAGGATCTGCACGACTACCAGCTCAACGAGGCGCTGCTGGCCAAGGCGAAGCCGGGAGCCATCGTGCTGCACTGCCTGCCGGCGCACCGCGGCGAGGAGATCACCGGCGGGGTGATCGACGGCCCGCAGTCCGCGGTGTGGGACGAGGCGGAGAACCGGATGCACGTGCAGAAGGCGCTGCTGGAGCAGCTCATCCTGGGCTGACACCGGTCCCCGCCCCTCGCTGAGCTGAACGCGCTCAGGCGAGCTCCCGCACCTCGAACGTCATGCCCGCGCGGCGCAGGCGCTCGACGAGTCTCAGGCCCATGCTGGAGGCCGGGGTGAGGACGCCACCCTGGGCGGGCACCTCGTCGAAGGCGAGGCACAGGGCCGCCTCGGCGAGCATCCGTGACGTCGCCGCGTAGCCCGGGTCTCCCTGGGCGGCCACCTTCGCCTCCAGCCGCACGGGGCGCCCGCTCTTCGCGGACGTGCCCTCGCCCACGAGCCGCACCTCGAAGAAGCCGCGCTCGCGCTCCTCGGCGGAGGGACCCTCGCCCGGGGCGGGCAGCACCCGCTTCTCGAGCTGGCGCCGCACCAGGGGCACCGTCGTGGCCACCATGAAGGCGCCGAGCCCCGCGGACATGCCGGCGGCGGTGAGCATCCCCTTCACGCCGGGCGCGAAGCTGGAAACCTCGGAGTAGAGGAAGTCCTGGCCCCAGGGGTAGCCGAGCAGGGCATTGGAGCGCCGCACCACGCGCGTGTTGACGGAGGCCATCACGAAGGGTCCCGTCCACCGGCCGAGCTCCTGGCTGTAGCGCACGCCGAGCTGGTCGCGCTCCTCGGGGGTGCCGCGGCGCGGCTCGGGGTCGAGCGCATGGGGGTTGCCGAGCACGCGGCGCACGTCGCGGTCCGCCACGGACTCGTCCACGGCCTGCAGGAGGCTCGCCACGGTGCCCCCGCTGAAGCCACCCCGCATCTTCGTCACATGGAGGCGCACGCGGGAGCAGTACCCCCCGTGGTGCTCGCGCATGTGCTCTTGGAGCAGGAACACGCCCAGGTCCGAGGGGATGGAGTCGAAGCCGCAGGTGTGGACGATGCGCGCTCCCGTCTCGCGCGCCTGGGCGTGGTGGGCGTCGATCATCCGGCGCATCCACTGCACCTCGCCGGTCAGGTCGCAGTAGTCCTTGCCACCGCGGACGCAGGCGGCCACCAGCTCGCTGCCGTGGCGCGAGTAGGGGCCGACGGTGGAGATGATGACGCGCGTGCGGGCCACCAGGGCGTCCAGCGAGGCCGCGTCGCGCGCGTCCCCGAGCAGCACGGGAAGCTCGGCACAGGCGGGGTTGAGCGCGGCGAGCCCCGAGCGCACCTGCTCGAGCCGGGCGCGGTCTCGGCCAGCGAGGGCCCAGCGCGCCCGGTGGGCGTCCTGGTTCCTGGCGAGGTACTCGGCGACGAGGCGGCCGGTGAAACCGGTGGCGCCCCACAGGATGAGATCGAACTCGGCCTTCGAGGTGTTGGGCATGGGCGGGAGGGGTTTGCCCGGGTTTGACGCTGGGCGTCAACCTCCGCGTTGCTCCCCGGGCCCCCCCTCGCACGGCGTACCACCCTATGGCATGGAGTACTCCACATGTCGTCCGACGCCTTCACCGCGCTCTTCGCCGCCAAGCCCGTCCTGCTCGCCCCCATGGAGGACGTGAGCGACGCCATCTTCCGGCGCATCTGCCGCCAGCTGGGCGCGGACGCGTGCTTCACGGAATTCGTCAACGTGGACTCCCTGCTGCTGGGGTGTAGCCGCAGCGAGCGCAAGCTGAGGCTGGAGGAGGACGACCAGCCGACCGCCATCCAGATCTACGGCGCGAACCCGGCACGGCTGGTGGAGGCGGCACGCATCGCCGAGGCGGCGGGGCCGGCCTTCATCGACATCAACTGTGGGTGCTGGGTGCCGCGCATCGCCCGGCGAGGAGCGGGGGCGGGCTGGCTGCGGGATCCGGACGCCATGGTGGCCATGGCGGAACAGGTGGTGCGCGCGGTGTCCCTGCCCGTGACGGTGAAGACGCGCATCGGCTGGGGGCCGGAGGACCAGATGCCCATCGTGGAGCTGGCGAGCCGCCTGGAGCAGGTGGGAGTGCGAGCCCTCACCGTGCACTGCCGCACCGCGAAGATGGGCTACACGGGCACGGCGGACTGGCGCTGGGCGGGCCTGGCCCAGGCGGCGGTGCGCATGCCCGTGGTCGTCAACGGGGACATCCGCACCGCCGAGGACGTGCAGCGGGCGCTGGCGGAGACGGGCTGCGCGGGCACGATGCTGGGACGGGGCGCCATCGAGCACCCGTGGGTGTTCCGCGAGGTGAAGGCACTGCGCGAGGGCCGCTCCCCTACCCCGCCGACCCCTGCCGAGCGCCTGCGCCTGCTGCGAGAGCACCTGCTCGCCAACGTGGCCGTGCGCAAGCCGGGCTGGGGCGTGCCGTACACGCGTCGCTATCTGGCGGGCTACCTGCGTGACGTGGAGGGAGGCGCCGCCCTGCGCGCGCACCTCAACACCTCTGGAGATCTCGACGACTGGCTGGAGCGCATCACCACGCTGGAGGCGCGCGTGGTGGACTCCGCTCGCGGGGGTGCGCACCTGGCGGGGTGAGCCCCAACAGTGGTGGAAGCGGCGGGAATCGAAGCCGCTAACGGCGGAGCCGCCCCCACTCGGGACCAGAGGCCCGCCCCCCGTTTTCCTTCTAAGAATGGGGGCCCATCTGTCCGGGCGAGTCCAGGCGCGTCCATTCGGTTTGGTCCTTTTTTGGTCCCCTTCGGCCCTTCGTTGGCCGAGAGCAGCGAGCCCTACGGTCCTAAATCCATCTTTTGACGCCGATATGCGGACCTACTGCCTCCGAACCCCGAGGCCCCCACCAACCCGAGTTGCCTGCCGAGCCCCTGGCAGCCCCCACTAGCTTCAAGCTGCCAGCCGTCTGCAACCGCTCCCGACCCAGCAGCCGAACCCCTGAGCCCTCTAGGAGCTTGTCGGAGAATCGGCCCAAAACGTGTCCCACATACAAACCGTAGCGGTGCGTTCAACTCGCACTAGTCAACATGTAGCGGGTCATGGGAATAATCCGACAGGCTCCTAGCGCTGGGAGCAATGGCCGACTTTTGCCACGCTGAAAGCTCCACCTCTGCGCCCGTCGAGTCCTTCAACACCGCCCCCATCACCATCCAAGGCTCGGTGCCAATGTTTGCGAGTTCAAGTCTTACCGCCATGCGCCCTGGGTGGCTGTAGCTTTGGGCATCCTCTGTCCTGAGTGCGTTTGCCGGGTGCTGCTTCACGTCAGCCCCAATGCGTTTTGACTGAAGCATTCCTCCTCCACGCTCGAGCCATGCGGCCCCCATAAGCCCGCCGGGCTCTTTGCGCTCGGCCAGAAGCCGTGCCTTGTCCTCCTGACATAGGGGGCGAGCAGCACACGACAGCGCAGCAGGTCGAAGCTAGCTGGCGCGGCCGTACCTGGCCGTGATTGGTCAGCAGCCTCATCACCGCTACGTGTTATGCTCCTCATGTCCACGCTCAGTGGAACTCTGTAGGAGATTCATGTGAAAACAAGCACCTATCGGACCAATCTAATCTCCAGCCCCGATTTCCATAGCAGCGATTACAGCTCGGCTGCGGTCGTCTATCTGCTCGGAGATATTCCGGACCTCTTGGTCGTGGGCCCAGATCAGCAACTTCGGTTCCAAATCCGTCCGAAGGATGGCGATGGCCAGATTGTCATGGAGCAGGTTGAATCCACATTTCAGACGGCGGTGAAATGGGATGAGAACGCGACCTTTGAATATGATCCGAAGCTCCTCGCTGGCCGCTCCTTCAAGGTGACGTTCACCGATAAGTCTAGAGGGAACACTCAGACCATTACCATCCGTTCGCTGTCTCGCGAGTACCACCTGATACAGCGCATGGCCCCGATGCCGAACAAGTCGGCCTCCGCATTGCAACGAATCAGTGTGATTGAAGCCGAAGAAAAAAAGAATTTCAACGGTCGAGAGACGATCAAAACCCGGAGCGTCATGATCCGTGGCGTGAAGATCGTGCTCGCCGACAAGGGGAGTCCGGAGGAACAGGAACTCTGGAAGAAGGCCTGTATTGGCGATTCGAACATCGCCACGTTCAGCCTCTATGCCGATGAGGTGATCATTCGGAGCAAGATTGAACTGCCGCAGACCGACGTGCGAATCCACGCGCGGTATCTCCTCTTTGAGGAGAATGGCTGCATTGACACCACCCCGTGCGCACATACCGGCCGTGCCGAAGATACGGAGAATGGCCTCCCTGGCGCCAAGGCTGGCGACATCCTCCTCTGGGTTGATGAACTGGTCTGCCCCGAAAAGGGACATCGCTTCGTGTTGAACGGCTCCCAAGGTCAGGCAGCCGGCAATGGTAAGAGCCCAGACCCAACAGGTAGAAATAACCGCATGGACACGGTCGACCTCGACAAACACGCGTCGGATGAGGTTGACCGCAACAACCGCGCGACGCTGGGCAGATGGTTGCCCGTTATCTCTCACCAAGATCTCAACACATTGAAAGACCACGCCACCTACGTAGAGGTCTGGCAAATGAAGGATTTCGATGCAATAGAGAACTTCAGTCGCCGCCACCGCTTTTTTACTCCGAGACTCCCCAAGGATTGGCCACCCGAGAAAGCGCCTACGGACTCCGGCTCCAACGAATGGCGCGATTGGGCTCGCAATTACGACCGAAACAGGCTACCCACAGATTGGCATGAGCAGCGCACATGCGAATTCTATTTGCGTGGTGAACTCAAGAGAAAACTCACTTATGGTAAAAGGGACGTCTGGCCTCAAGATGGCATCAACGGCCACCCGCCTGGAAAGCCAGGCAATGGCGGTAATGGAGGAGTGCTGTACTCCTCTATCAACGGATTGGATCACCTCGTTCTGGCAAACGGTGCTTCTAACGGGGGGATAGGTGCACCTGCGGCCTCGCTGCCACCGCAGGAACCAAGAAAAGCCAAACGGGCCCGCATTTTCGTGAGCATGGACGTAACGGGACGCCGGTCTGAGGATTTCGGGTTGTCGAGTGAGAAACCTACCGCATGGGTTCAGTACTTCGACGAAAACGAGGGGAAAGATGCCCCTGCGGTTCCGAAATCCGAGTCTGGCGTTCCTAGTCAAAAAGGCGGGGTCGAGCACCGCATGCGTCACTGGATTCATCCCGAGATCGTCCGTGCGGTGATGAGCTATGCCCGTGAGCTTTGGATGAACGGACATGAAGCGGCAGCAGCCTCCTGGCTCCATCGGTATGAGAAGCTCATTGAGGTGGGCCAGAAAGATGCCGAATTGACCGACAATGAACGACTCGATCTGAGTTCACTCCGGATCGAGATGCTAGGCTATCTCGATCGCATCCAGAGCCATCTCGACTATTTTGGCTACCCCGCAGGCTGGTATCCCAGGATCTCGTTCGAGAACCTCGCCATGAACTTCGACACCGAGCGTGAGTTCGCTCTTCGCACGATGTTCCTCGCCTATTGGATTGAGCGCGGACGGCAGAATCGTGACGCGCTCCTATTACGCTTGGGGGAGGCGCGGGAGAAGCTGTTCACGGAGGCTAGAATGGCCCAGGCCGAGGTGACGGTGCTGACGCAAAGCCTGCCAAGTCTTGAGGAGAAGATCATAAAGCTCAAGGGGGAACTTGAGCAACTTGAGGAGGAACTCAAGGGACTCACCGACCGTCTGCTGCGGGAAGCGAAGCAGTACCTCCTTGCAGAGAGGAAGAGGAAGGCGCACATCCATTTGGTCTCGGGCCTGCTCTCGACGGCGCTCCAGGTTGTGCCCGTGGGACAGCCGCTTTTGGGTGCGGCGGGCTCGCTGCTCGTGAACCTCGCCACCTGTGATGCTCGTGGCGAGACCGCTGAGGAAGCCTTCTTCGCAAGCCAGGGCAAGCTCTATAAGGCGATGAGCCAGTACGGTGAATCCAAGCTCCTGGAGAAGGCGAAGAAACTCACGCTTGATGCTGAAATTGACGAAGGGAAGCATGCGTACGGACCGGAGAGTGTAGAGGAAGCGCAGGCCCGAAAAAAGAAAGGTAAGGCGGAACTCTACACCACCATTGGCAACGAACTCGTCAGTGCCACTTCTGAGTTCATTAAGTCAATCGAGCCGCTCAAAGCCTCCGCCACCGAGTTGGAAGCCAAGCTCGAGGAGGTCAAGAACAGCTCGCCTGATTTCAAGGATCTTGCCGAGAAGATCCTCAAACTCAAGAAGACGCAGACGGATGTCTTTGAACAGCTTACCCGCAACCGCATTGCCTTGGAGAAGGCTTGCGCCACCCTCGCCCAGAGTTCACTTGGTGCGGAGGCCCTCACCCGTCAACTCCAAGACAAACAAGCCACTCTCGATAGCTCCGTCCTGGCCGCCATCTGCGGTCTTAAGGAGCGAGCGATCAATCGGCTCAACCGGTATCAGTATTACATGGCGAAGGCCTACGAGCACAGAATGCTTGATTCGTGTGACGCGGTTGACTACCACCTGGACGAGCTCATCTCCAAGATGACCTCCATGCTTGAAGAGGCGGCATCCAAGTCCGAATCGAACAATGGACTTCCTTCCCAGCGCGCTCTCATCAAGAGCGAGGACTTCAAGCTGCTCGACACGCTTTATCAAGAAATCCTGCATAAGACGCGTGGCAAGATCATTGATGACTTCAACGCGAAAGGGGGGCAAATCGATAGAGAAATCTCTTACTCCTTGTCTGCCGAAGAATTGGACCGGCTCAAGAAGGATGGCAGGATTACCCTCAACCTGATGGATGCCGGCATCGTGTCCCTGGATGAAGAGAATATCCGGCTTCTTGATGCCCGGATCCACGATGACGAGGGAAAACCGATCGGCTTCTACTTTCGCGGGAGCTGTGAGTCCGTGGTCATCAAGTTCCACCACCTCGGGCGCGCTGTGATCCGCAAAAATGGCAGGCTCTTCTTCTTCGACAGTTCGACAGATGGCGGCAACGATATCTCTTGGCAGAGTACTTATTTGGATAGCACCAAGAAACTCGCACACAATCGTTTAAGCCGGCCGACAGAATCCTTACTCCGTTATCTCTTCGGCGACACCCCGGATCCTTCCGCTCATTTCGCGCAGCCGGGGGCGTGGACTGACCTCGAGATCTCGTGTGAGCCGAGCAAGGAGTCTCAGGACTTCCGCATTGAGCGGCTCGAACTCTGCTTCAAGATCTCCGCCGCAAGTGCTGGTAGCATCAAAGATCCGGAGTATGCCCTTGATGTCCGGGGGGTGGGAGGACTGAATCCGTTCATCTCATGCTCTGAGATGGACCAGAACGGCGCCAGGGATGGTTGTAGCGACTTTGTTCGTATCTACAAGAAAAACACTACGATGGTGGAGTTGGTGGCGCCAAAGGAATGGGAAGGCCGGCGTTTTCTGCGGTGGTCGGTAAGGAACATGAGAGATCGGAATTACGAGGACTCAAAATCAGCGAGCCCGATGCTCCAACTTCCCATGAATGCAAGCTGGCGTGTGTACCTTCACTACGACAACGCGTTCAGGAAGAACTGGTCACTTAGCAAGAAGCAACTTTTTGAGCATGATTGCGCTCATGATACTGGAGGGGCTCGGCTGGAACTGCGGAGGACCTACTTATTCCAGAAGATTGGAGATGACTCGGGGAGTTCGGCTTGGAGTAACGTCTCCATCTACAAGCCCAAAGTTCCCAAAGGCTGGTCATGGCTCGGCCACGTGGCGGTGCCCGGCCACACCAAGGAGCCCGATGCCGCGTTGATTCTCAAAGACCTAACGCCTGGCGCCGTGGCTCCACCAAAGGGCTTCATCCGTGTCTGGTCGAAGGGTACATCCTATACCTGTTGGAGGATCGAAGCGCCGCCTGGGTTCCGAGCGCTCGGGTGCATCATGCGCATGAACAAGACCGGGCCTGACATGCCACTGCCGGAGGAGATCGAGGGAGTGGTCTGTGTCCATCAAGATCTGGTAGCGGACGCAGAGATCGATGGGGGTTCCATCTGGACAAACAAATTATCAGGGACTTCCACGAAATGCAGCCTGTGGCGTGTGCGCCCGAAGAGTGGAGCGGATGTACTCACGGGGACTGTTTATGCCTTTGGGGCTCACCAAGTGCCGCAGGATGCCCAACTCTTGACGTTAAAGCGCACGAGTCGCGGAAATGTTCTGCGCGCGGGGAGTTCATTGAGGGCTGAGCAGTGCCTGAGTTCGGCCAACGGTCTTTACCATTTTGTCTTTCAGACTGACGGGAATGCTGTTCTCTTCCATGGGAATAACATCCGGTGGCAGAGCAAGACCAGTGGAAAGGTCGAGGGTGGCCAGATGACGCTCACCATGAGCGGACTTCTTGTCATACACGATGCCTCTAATAAGGAGATCTGGCGCGCGCCCGAACCTTATGTGGGTCAACGATTGGAGTTGCGGGACGACGGGGTACTAGCGATGTGCCAATACGATCAGGAAACTGACCTGCGAACTTTGCCTCGGTAAGGCTGTACACGCCCTGCGCCATGCGCCCTGGCCTTCAGCCAGGGTCTCGCGCGAGGGGGGCGGTGCGAGAGATTCATCACGCCCTGCCTCTCCTTCACCTCCCTTCTCTTGGTGCTCCAGGCACGATGGTTGTGTAGTGTCAATAGGTGTGCTCGGTGTTCCTCGTCCCGGAGCACACGGCCGGTACCCGTCCGGAGTTCGACGTGGTGGTAGCGGCTTGAAAAAGAAAACCCCGGCACGCCTGATGGCGACCGGGGCCGTGCTACATCCCTTGCTACAGCCTCCCGGAAAGCTGAGTCCTTTCCGGGAGATACAGAGTGGAGGCGGCGGGAATCGAACCCGCGCAGGCGGTGCGAAACTCCCAGCAGAATCGCGCCCTTACCTCGCAACCGTCCGGAATGCTTGGGAGTCGCTATCCCGCCGCGTCCCCTCCTGTCCCGCCCCGTTCCAGCCCATTCCGCAGGCTCCGGCGACATACGTGCAACATGGCGAGGGGGAGGTAAAGACCAACGATTCAGAGCGCGAGGGCAAGCACGAGATCGCGCTGCGGGTCGTTCCCCAGCAGGAAGCGCATCTCGCCCACTTCGGTGAATCCCCAACGCGAGTAGAAGGCCAGCGCGCGGGCATTGCGCTCCCACACTCCCAGCCACAGCACGTCATGCCTCCGAGCGCGCCCCTCCTCCAGACAGCGAAGCATGAGCGCGGCCCCCGCCTTGGCTCCCAGGAAGGGCCGGTCCACGTACAGGAGGGACAGGTTGAGCGGGCGCTCGGCCTGCACGCCCTGCTCGCAGGCTCCGTCGCGCAGCAGGGCGAAGCCGGCGGGGACTCCGGAGACCTCCGCCAGCAGGTACAGGTTGCTCGGATCCTTCAGCTCCGCTTCCTGGATTTCCGGCCGGTAGTGCGAGGCGAGGAACGCCTCCACGTTCTCGGGGGTGTTGTCGGCGGCGAAGGTGTCTCGGAACGTGCGCGCGCCGAGTTCCGTCAGGGTCGCCGCGTCCGCCAACGTCGCGGGGCGGATCCTCACAGCGTGCGCGGGGTGCGTCTCGGCGGTCGTCATCGGCGCGCACTCTAACAGAGAGGGCGCGCGGTGGGAGACTGAGCAACCGTCAGCCGGGGAAGGTGTCCGGGGAAGGTGTCAAAGACTCGTTCCGACACCTCGCCGACTACAAATCGTCTGACACCTTTCCCGTGCTCATTCGTGGCTGTCTGGGCGCGCTGTCATACTCCGAACGACCCCGCCAGGATCCGCTAGGCCCTAGCTCCAAGGGAGGACCCGGCCATGCATCTCCGAGCGTGCATCGCACTTCTGCTCTTTCTCTCGGCCTGTACGACGACACCGCCCACCCCAAGAGCGCCAG
>NZ_DASVSO010000032.1:0-18848 GCF_036388035.1 Archangium sp. | reverse complement strand
ATGTCCCCGGGCGTTGGCATCTCCACAACCCCACTGACCAACGGGGCCAGGAAGTGGACGACCCGTGGATGTTCACGGACGGCAGGCTCCTTCCCAACCCAGGACGTCTGAAGATCGCCATTGACCGTCCTGGCAAACCGCTCGATTTCACTCTCGCGGGCCTCGCCATTCCCCTGGTCCACGTCCGGGTGGCCTCCGTATTCGCGGAGCTTGCTCCCGAGGACGTGCAACTCTTTCCCGTGGACGTCGAAGGTCAGCCGGATCAGTTCTGCATCCTCGTCGCGACCAAGACTCGTCGATGCATCGACGATGCGGCATGCAAGGAGGTGGAGATCTGGACGCCGGAGGATGGACGACCCGAGAAGGTCGGACACTACCGGGACGTCTACGGGATGCGGATCGACCCCTCGAAAGTAGGGGATGCCCAGGTGTTCCGTACCTGGGGATGGACGGTCGTCCTCATTGTCTCCGAAGAGATCAAGGACGCGCTGGAGCGCATCGGCGCCACCGGGACGTATTTCGTGGAGGTATAGCCCTCACCGGCAGTCGGAGTCCGCGGTGTCCGCCCGGCCGTCCGCGTCGTCGTCCGCGCCGTTGGTGCAGTGGCCCGTCTCCCGGGCCACGTACTCGTTGATGTGCAGCGTGTAGCGGATGGGCGTGCCCGCGACGGCATTGGCCATCCCGTCCACCACCACCAGCACCGTCTGCCCCTGCTCCAGCGACAGCTTCACCACCGGCGCGCCCGTCTTCCCCGCGCTCGTGTTCGCCGCGCACGCCAGCTCCAGGCCTCCCCGGCACCGCGTCAGCACGTACAGCGCGTTGCCGTAGCCACTGCCCGCCGTGTCGAAGACGTAGGTGCCGCTCACCGGTGCCGTCCACAGGTGCGCCCGGTCCTGCTGCATCCTCGTCCCGCACGTCCCCTGGAAGCCGTCCCCCGACTGCACCGTGTCCCCGAGGAACGTCACCGGCAGCGCGCTGCCCAGGTCCGTGTGCGCGCACCCGCTCCCGCCGCAGCCCGGCTCGGCCTGGCAGTCCGTGTCCGCGCAGTCCACCCACCGGTCCCCGTCGTTGTCCGCCCCGTCGAAGCACCGGCCCGCCTCGCTCGCCGTCTGCTCCTGGATGTGCAGCTCGAAGTCACCCGCGCTGAAGCTCCCGCCCATCGGCGAGTCCACCACCACCAGCACCCGCTCGCCCTCCCGCAGCGAGGCCGTCACCCGCGCGCCCCCCCCGTAGCTGATGCCGTCCGTGGCGCACGCGAGCTCCTCGCCCCCGCAGCCGTCCCGCCGCAGGCACAGCAGCGAGTCCATCGCCGAGCGCGCCGTGTCGAAGGTGAAGGTGCCGCTCCTCGGCGCCGTCCAGAGGAAGCCCCGGTCCGGCGCGCCCCCGCCACCGCACGAGGCCTGGTGGTCATCGTTGGCGTACGGGGTGCTGCCCTTCACCCCCACCGGCAGCGCGCTGCCCAGATCCCTGTCCACGCACACCGACGTCGCGCGGTGGCACACGTTGGCCACGCCGCCTCCGCCGCACGTCTCGCCCTCGGGGCAGGTGCCACAGGAGAGCGTCCCGCCGCACCCGTCCGGCACCGTGCCGCAGTTCTTCCCCAGCAGGCCACAGGTGTAGGGCCGGCAGCCCGGCTCGGCGCAGACGTTGGCCACGCCGCCGCCCCCGCACGTCCTGCCCCCCGTGCAGGTGCCGCACTCCAGCACCCCGCCGCACCCGTCCGGCACGAGGCCACAGTCCTTGCCCAGCTCCTCACAGGTGGCCCGCACGCAGCGCGTGGTGCACACGTTGGGCACGCCGCCGCCGCCGCACGTCTCGCCCGCGAAGCACTCGCCGCAGTCGAGCGTCCCCCCGCACCCGTTGGAGATGGTGCCGCAGTTCTTCCCCTGGGCCGCGCACGTGGTGGGCAGGCACGAGGCCGGGCCGCACAGGTTGGGCCCTCCGCCTCCGCCGCACGTCTCGCCCTCGGGGCAGGTGCCGCACTCCAGCACCCCGCCGCACCCGTCCGGCACCGTGCCGCAGTTGCTCCCCAGCGTCGAGCAGGTGGCGGGCGTGCAGGGCGGCGCGCCGCACACGTTGGGCACGCCGCCCCCCCCGCACGTCATACCCCCCGGGCACTCGCCGCACTCGAGCGTGCCGCCACAGCCGTTGGAGAGGGTGCCGCAGTTCTTCGCCTGTGCCTCGCAGGTGGTGGGCACGCAGGAGGCCGGGCCGCACAGGTTGGGGGCCCCGCCCCCGCCACACGTCTCGCCCTCGGGACAGGTGCCGCACTCCAGCACCCCGCCGCACCCGTCCGGCACCGTGCCGCAGTCCTTGCCCAGCGCGGTGCACGTGGTGGGCGTGCAGGGGGCCCGGCCGCAGACGTTGGGCACCCCCCCGCCCCCGCATGTCTCGGGCGCCTCGCACAGGCCGCACTCGAGCGTCCCGCCGCACCCGTCCCACACCGTGCCGCAGTTCCTCCCCAGCGACTCACAGGTGCCCGGCAGGCACGTGGGCGGGCCACAGACGTTGGGCACCCCCGAGCCCCCGCACACCTCTCCCTCGGAGCAGGTGCCGCAGCGGAGCACGCCCCCGCAGCCGTCGATCGTCACGCCGCAGTCCAGGCCCAGCCCGGCGCAGGTGAGGGGCTGGCACTCGGCGCGCGCCAGGGTGGCCGGCTCCGGCTCCGGCACCGTCCCCCCGCACGCGGCCAGCAGGGCGATCAGCCCCGCGGCCCACCACCGCCCGCTTCCCGGCCCCATTCCCCGTCCTTCACGCGTGTCCCGTGGCGGGAGAAGCTGGGGCGCTCCCCCCGGCGAGGGAAGTGCGCCGCGGCCGGGGCGGTGGGTGGTGAACGGTGCGGCGTGTTCCCCAGAACAACCGGGCGACGGCTTCCCGACATCTCCTTGCCCGAGAGCACCGATTCCGGCGGGCGGGCGGGGGGGCCACCTTGCGTGGGCCGGCTGCCCGTGGGGGGAGGAGAAGTCGATGCGGCGTCGTTGGACGTTCGCCAGGCGCATCGCGGTGGGGTTCACGGCCTCGCTGCTGGTGGCACTGGCCATTGCCGCCATCACCTCGCTCGCCCTGCGCTCGGTGCTCACCAACGACGAGCAGCTCAATGCCAAGCACGTCCTGCACCGCGTGGAGGTGGAGCGGCTGCACCGCAGCCTCAGTGACAAGCTCGCCAGCCAGCGCAACTTCGACCTGACGGGCGACGCGTCCTACCAGCGGGAGGCGCGTCAGGCCCGGGAGGAATTCCTGGGCACGCTGGAGCGCCTGCGCTCGCACGAGGAGGGCCTCGAGGAGCCGGGCCTGCTGGACGAGGTGGCCCGCGCGGAGCAGGCGCACGAGGAGGCCACCTGGGCGATGCGGGAGGCCCGGGCGCGGGGCGCCTCCGAGGCGCGGCTGGCGGCGCACTTCGAGCGCATGGCGGGGGAGTGCCGGCGGGTCCGCGAGGCGCTGGACTGGCTGTCGCTCTACACCGACAGCTCGTTGAAGGAGGGGACACGGCACGCCCGGCAGTCGGATCGCCGGGCGTTCTGGCTCATCCTCGCCATGGCCACGCTGGGGTTGCTGGTGGCCATGGGGCTGGCGTGGGTGCTCACCCGCGCGCTCTGGCCCCTGCACCACGAGGCCCGGGCCACCGAGGAGCGCTTCCGGCTGCTGGTGGAGGGGGTGAAGGACTATGCCCTCTACCTGTTGGACCCCCAGGGCCGGGTGGCGAGCTGGAACCCGGGCGCCGAGCGCATCCAGGGCTGGCGCGCCGAGGCCATCATCGACCAGCCGGGCGCGATCCTCTACCCGCCGGAGGCGGTGGCGGAGGGCCAGCCCCAGCGGGAGCTGGAGCGGGCGGCGCGCGAGGGGCGGCTGGAGTCCGAGGGGTGGCGGCTGCGCCGGGACGGCTCGCGCTTCTGGGCGGAGACGTTGCTCACCGCGCTGCACGACGAGGGCGGCCGGCTCAACGGCTACGCCGTGCTCACCCGCGACATCACCGAGCGCAACCGCGTGGAGCGCGCCGAGCACCTCTTCGTCGAGGCCGAGCGGCTCTTCCACGCGGAGGAGGATCCGGACCTGGCGGTGGTGGAGCTGGCGCGGCGGCTGGTGCCGGAGCTGGCCGATGGGTGCCTGCTCTTCCTGCGCTCGTCCACGGGCGAGCCCCAGCCGCGCGCGGTGGCCCACGTCTCCCCGGAGAAGGAGCGCGTCATGTGGGACATCATCCGCTACAGCCTGCCCCGGGGTGACTGGCGGCACAACGCCGGCGAGCTGCTGCGCACGGGCCAGACGGAGCTCGTCACCGAGGTGAAGCCGGAGATGATGGAGGAGTCGGCGCTGGACGCCGAGCACCTGGCGCTCTTCCGGCGGCTGGGCACGCGCTCCTACCTGTCGGTGCCGCTGCGCGCGGGCGGGCGGACGCTGGGGGTGCTCATCCTGCTGTCCACGAGCGCGGAGCGCCGCTTCACCCAGACGGACCTGGTGTTCATCGAGGAGCTGGCGGGCCGCGCGGGGCTGGCGCTGGACAACGCGCGGCTGCTGCGCGAGGCGCAGGCGGCGCTGGAGCTCATCGGCGTGGCGGCGCACGACCTGGGCAATCCGCTCAACGCGCTGCAGCTCATGCTGGGCAAGCTGCGGCGCGCGCCACCGGCGGACGGGGACAGGCTGCGCGAGGGGCTCGGCGTGGCGCTGCGGCAGACGCAGCGGCTGGGGCGGCTGCTGCACAACCTGTTGGACCTCTCGCGGCTGTCCTCGGGGAGGCTGGAGCTGGAGGCGGTGGAGGTGGACCTGGCGGAGCTGGTGCACGAGGGCGTGGCGCGGCACGCGGAGCAGGCGGCGGAGGTGGGCAGCCGGGTGGTGTTGGACGTGGAGCTGGGGGTGGTGGGGCGGTGGGACCGGCTGCGGCTGGAGCGGGTGCTGACGAACCTGCTGTCCAACGCCTTCAAGCACGGCAAGGGCCACCCCATCGAGGTGCGGGTGGAGCACACGGACAGCCACGCGCGGCTGGCGGTGCGCGACCACGGGCCGGGCATTCCCCTGGAGGAGCAGGACTCCATCTTCGAGCGCTTCAAGAAGGCCTCGTCCTCCAAGGGGAAGAAGGAGGGCTTCGGGCTGGGTTTGTACATCGTCCGACAGCTCGTGGAGGCGCACGGGGGCACCATCCACGTGGAGAGCACCCCCGGGGACGGGGCGACGTTCATCGTCCAACTACCGCTGGTGTCGGCGAGTCGGGAAGTGGATGCCTCCGCGCAGGTTCCGGGTTTGATGCATTAGTCGGGTTGAGCCGGTTATCGGGTCGGGAGACCCTGGCGGGCGTCACGAGGTGAGTCATGGTGAAGCTGGCCCTGCTGGGAGAGTCGTACCCCGCGCAGTTGAGGGAGAATCCGCAGGCCCTGCGGGACGTGGAGGTGGTCTGGTCGGGCACGTCGCTGGAGGCGTTCCGCGCGGAGGTGCCCGCGAAGCGTCCGGACGTGCTGGCGCTGGACTTCCTGGAGCTGAACGCGGTGGACACGGGGGTGGTGCCGGGGCTGCTGGAGAACTCGGGGGCGCGGCACGCCATCGTGACGTACCGCTTCGCCAAGCGCGGGGTGCTGCAGCAATACCCGGTGGGGAAGGTGCGGCTGCTGCAGGGGCCCATCTCGCTGTCGCTGCTGCGCGCGCACGTGCACCTGGCGGTGCTGGACGCCATGTTGCAACCGGTGAAGGCGGCGGTGACGCCGACGGCCTCGGCGGCTCCGGCGGTGGGGCCGAATTCAGGGGTGATGACGTCGGTGCCGGTGCCGGCCATCCCCAAGCCACCGCGCTACACGCCGGAGCAGCTCGGCGTGCTGCTGGAGGTCTCCAGCGCGGTGCAGTGCGAGTGCCCCAACCACCTGTCGCAGATTGTCAGCAGCCTGCAGGCCTTCGAGCAGTACTCGAAGCACTGCGAGAACCGCAACGAGGCGGACCGGCAGGTCCACACGATGCTGTACCGCTTCACGGCGGCGGCGCGTGCGGTGATGGAGGAGGCGCTCGCCGCGCTGGTGAAGCACGAGAACATCCAGCTCTAGGGGCTCAGGAGCGAGCGGACCCGAGCCCGCGAAGGAACTCCGCGAAGGCGGGGCACTCGCGGGCGAGCGTGTCGAGGTCACACTCCTGGGCGAGCTGGCGGCGGATGTCGGCCGGGTCCTTGCTGCTGGCGTGCGCGTCGGACCACTGCTGGAGCAGCTCCTTCGCCTGACGCCGCGCGAGACTCTCGGGAGACTTGGGCGGTGCGAGGGGCTTGCGGAGGACGGACTTCACGGCCTCTCCGTCCGCGATGAGCCATGCCTCGAACTCCTGGAGGGCCACGGCGGCGACGGCTTCGACGACGAGGCTCTCGAAGGCCGAGTTCAGCTCCTGCCGCCGTTCCTCCTGCTTGCCATCCGCGTCGACGAGCACGATGGCGAGGTGTGGCATGAGTTCTTCATCGGGCCATGTGAGGAGTTGCTGGAGCGTGTCGCGGCTGTGGAGCATGCTGCCTCGGGCGAGCTTGCCGCGAGGTGTACGGAGCGGTTCCTCGAATCGGATGGATTCTGGGGCGAGGCCGCGCGAGCGCTCGAGGCACCGCCGCACGAGCAGATGGGCTGCTCCCAGCTCATTCTCGGTGAGGGGAGTGGTGGGAGCACGCTGGCGAGTCGTATCCCAGCCGGACAGCTCGCCAGGGCCTTCAGCGTAGACGACGACGCGGAACATGCTCAAGCTCCAGGGACGCCGCCCAGGCCTCCAGAGAGCCAGATGCCGCCGAGCGATTGGTTGTAGGTCTCGTAGACGCGGCGCCAATTGGGCGTGTCGGTAGCCGCCTGGTTCACCCGCACGGAGCCATCTTCGTGCGAGCGGGTGAGAAAGCGGACCTCCTCGGGACGGACATACTCGAGCAGCTCGGCGGAGTGGGTAGCGAGCACCACCTGGACGGCTTTTTTGCCGATCTCTCCGGTGCTCATCTTGCGGAGCATCTGGATGAGTTCATCGAGGAGATAGGGGTGCAGCGCGCGCTCGGGCTCCTCGATGGTGATGAGTTCCGGCGTGGGGTCCTGGTGCTGGAGCACGATGAAGGCCAGCAGAAGCATCGTGCCGTCGGAGACCTGTTTCGGTGCGAGCCAGAGGTCCGGGTTCCAGCGATCCTGGAAGCGGAGCCGGTGCCTTCCCTCCATGGTCGGTTGGAGGTCCACGTCGCTGAACATCGGGACCAACCGGCACAACTCCTTGGCGACGGCGGACTGCTGTTGCCGTGTCAGGGACGCGAAGACGTTGGTGAGGTTGTCTCCTGTGCGGTTCAACCGTGAAGCCACCATCAGGGTGTTCTCACTGCGAAGTGTGGGAAGATCGAGTGATAGCGATTGCACCTTGTGGGTGGGATGTGAGCCCAGCTGTATCTGGCGGCGCTTGGCATTAATGGAATTCGGGAGCTCCGAACGTCCGAAGGTGATTTTCCGGGTGGTGTCGTCCTGGTAGCGCCATTCGATGGAGATGTGCTGCGTCAAATCGTGTCGCCAGAAATCCGGGACGTCGTAGCTCAGTGGTCGCAACCCCTCCAGCACCGAGGTCTTCCCGGACGAGTTGGGGCCCACGAGCACCGTCAGCGGCTCGAGCGTCAGCTCCACGTCCCGCAGGCAGCGGAAGTTCTTGAAGTGCACCTTGCGAATCACGGGTACACCTTAACAGTCCCGGAGCCTGGGGGCTCCGAGACTCACGTGTCGGTGTCCCACGCTGCTCAGAGGAGGGGCGGCACGGGCGGGGTGTCCGACGTCTGCTCCGGCGTCTGCTCCACCGAGGCGAGGCCGCGCAGCGCGTGGGGCTCGTGGGCGCGCGACTCCTCCTCCATGCGCTCGAACTCCACCGCGTCGTGGGCGCAGAACACCCGCACGTCCCGGTCATGCCGGCGCACCAGCTCGCGCAGCCGCTCCTGGTTGAGCTTGCGCAGCCGTCCGTCCTTCTGCATCAGCTCCTGGTACGCCCACAGCCCGGGCGTACACCGAGGCCGGTTCGGGTTCATCTCCTGGTGGTAGAAGTACGCGTCTCCGGCGTGCAGCAGCCACCCGTCCGCGAGCTGCACCGCCACGCCCGAGTGTCCCAGCGTGTGCCCCACCAGCGGCACCAGCAGGATGTCCGGCGGCAGGCCCTCCAGATCCCTCACGCACTCGAAGCCGAACCAGCGCGAGCCTCCGCGCGGCATCGGGTACGTCACCCAGTGCGGCTGCGTGCTCCACTGCCGGGGACGGAAGCGCCGCCGGTCGAGCCACGTCGTCTGCGCCACCGCGCCCTCGGCCTCGGCCGCCATCACGTGCACCCGCGCCGTCGGGAAGTCGTCCAGGCCCCCGGCATGATCGAAGTCCAGGTGCGTCAGCACGATGTGCCGCACGTCCTCGGCCTTGAAGCCCAGCCGCTCAATCTGGCGGATCGCCGTCATCTCCTCGTTGAGCTGAGGCCGATTCATCGCCAGGAAGAAGGGGCTGAGCCGGGGCCTCGGGTTGCGCACGTCCTCCAGGCCAAAGCCCGTGTCCACCAGCACCAGCCCCTGCTCCGTCTCCAGCAGGAGGGTGTGGCACGTGAGCGCCGCGGGCACTCCCCTCGGCCGGCGCCGGCCATCCATCAGCCGCCCACCCGGTGGGCACATCGTCACGCAGTTCAAATGGTGGACGCGCATCCCGCGGCTCCCTTCCGCTCGGGCTTCCTCTGGCCCGCGGCTCCGTTCGTGCGAAAGGTGGGGTGTGGTGCCACGGCGGGCCAGCCGTGGAGGCGCGCAGGGGGCCTGGTTGCCTGCTGTGACGCGCCCACCCGCCTCGCGCCTGCTCGGGGCACGGGCTAGAGTCCGCGGCCCATGCGCTCCTGGTTGCTCCTCGCCGCCTTGCTCGTGCCGAGCCTCTCGGCCGCCACGGGACACGAGGTGTCCCTCGGTACCACCGCCGTCATCCTCACCAATGGCGGCGTCTACAACGCCTCCGCACCCCGCCTGTCCCTGGAGGCCGCCTATGCGCGCGAGCTCGGCTCCTGGCGCCTCGGAGGCGGAGTGCGCTGGGCCCCCTCGGGCCGGGGCAACCTGCCAGTCGAGCTCTACGCCCGTGCCCTGCTCTCCACGCAGTCGGGCTTCTGGCGGCCCGCGGTGGGTCCGGAGCTGGGCCTCAGCGGCCTGCCCATCATCCTCCCGCCCACGAGTGGCTTTCCCGAGGACCTCTCGCGTCGGCAGGCCGAGCAGCTCGGGCCCGCCTACGTCGCCCTCCACGCCGTGCCCCTGCGCTTCGCCTTCCGCCGCTTCACCGTGAGCGCTCTCGAGCTCCAGTGGGGCACCACCCTCAACCGGCCCGGCTCCACCCTGCGCTTGCAGCTCGGCCTCCTGCATCTGGGGATGACACTGTGAGACCCCTGTTCGCCGCACTCCTCTTCCTCGCCGTGAGTTCCTGCGCCTCGCGCGCCACCCCCGACGAGGCCGCCCTCTCCCGCGCCGGAGACTTCGCCGCGGGCGTGCAGGGGCAGCGCTTGATGTCGGACGTGGACGCGCTCGTCGCCTCGCACCGTGAGGACACGCCGCTCGACTGTGGCCTCTTCGCGCCCTCGGAGATCGACACCGCGCGCCGGCCCGTGTGCAACCTCACCCGCGACAAGGCCCGCCAGCTCGTGCGCGAGCGCTTCGAGTCGCTCGGCTACACCGTCACCACGCACGACACGGAGGATCCGCGCTTTCCCACCTCCAACGTCATCGCCGAGCTGCGCGGCACCGAGCGCCCCGACGAGGTGGTGGTGGTGGGTGCCCACTATGACGCCTACTTCTCGGGAGCGGATGACAACAGCTCGGGCGTGGCTGCGATGCTGGAGATGGCGCGGCTGGCCTCGGGCAAGCGCTTCGCGCGCACCGTGCGCTTCGTGGGCTTCGACCTGGAGGAGCTGGGCCTCGTGGGCAGCACGCGCTACGTGAGCGCGCTCCCACGGGAGAAGATCGTCACCTCCATCGTCTTCGACTGCGTGGGCTACAAGGACGCGACGCCCGGCGCGCAACTGGGACTGCCCGGCTTCCCCATTCCCAACACGGGTGACTTCATCGCCGCCATCGCCAACGAGCGCTCCAACGTGCGGCTGGAGGAGCTGTACGCGCTGGGCACCCGGCTCGGCGTGTCCCTGCGGGGCGTGCTGACGCCCGAGGATGGCACCGGCCCCGCCACGGGCAACCTCATGCGCAGCGACCACGCCCCCTTCTGGATGGCCGGGCAGAGCTCCATCTTCCTCACCGACACCGCCAACTTCCGCAACCCCCACTACCACACCGCCCGGGACGTACCCGCCACGTTGGACCCGGACTTCCTCACGGACGTCACGCGGCTGTCCGCCGCCGGCCTCGCCTACTGGGCGGAGGGACCGCTGCCATGATGACCTCCACGCTCCTGGTGCTCTCCACGCTGGCGACCGCGCCGGCTCCGGCCGGGGAGGCCGCGGTGCCCCCGAGGCACCAGCTCTCGCTGTATGCCCGCTCGGGGGCGACGGTGTACCTCTCGCAGGCGCGCACCCACGGCGGAGTGGGGGGCGGCTTCGGCCTGCGGGACACGGTGGACGGGCGGTGGTTGCTCCAGGCGGATGCGAGCGGGCTCACGGGCCTGGGCACGGCGTTCGCGGTGCGGGTGGGCGCGGGCGTGCAGCGCCAGGGGAGGTGGGCTCCAGCGGCGCTGGTGAGCCTCACCGGCCTCGTCGGCGACCGGCTGGACTTCTTCACCCCCGAGCACCCCTCGCGCAGCGCGGCGCCGTCGTTGGGGCTCGGGGTGACGCTCGCGCCCTCGCGCTTCAACCTGGGGCAGGCGCAGGTGTCGCTCTTCGAGCTGGGCGTGGGCGTGGGGACCGACCGGCCCGGGCTCGGCCTGCTCTACGGGCTCACCCTGCTCGAGGTGGGCGTGGCGCTGTGATGTCGCGGTCCATCCCTTGATTTGAGAGACGCCGTCCTGTCTCGCGCGAGATGATTCCTCTTGGGTCTGGTAGGGATTGACAACCCTTGTCGCGGGTTCGCCGCCTTGCGCGCGTCTGCCAAGTCAAGCCAGGCGATGCTGATTTGTGTGTGCTGAATGGGCTGACATAGAAGCTGTGAGTGTTCTGGGTTCTCTGGCCGTGGAACACTCGCACTCTGGGTAAGGGTTGAATTCTCTCTTTCCCCGCAATGTCAGACCCCTCGCGCATAGTGGCTCCATCGCACGCCAGATAGGTCTGCTCCGTCAGGGGCCCATCCGGTCCTCCGAGAGTCGGGGGAGCCGTCTTCCCGCGCACGGCTGGTCGCTCGCGACGTGTCTCTTCAACGCTGCAACAACAAGGAAACACATCCATGGAAAAGAAGACCAAGGCACGCGGCAAGGCGCAGGGCAAGATGGACACCGGCTTCGAGCAGGAGCTCGGACCGCTCGTCAAGGCTATCGACGACGCGGTCGTGGGCATCCAGGACCCGAAGGAGCGCCAGGCGGTGCGCCAAGCGGTGGGGGAGGTCGTGCACGGAGCGGTGCGCGAGCTCGCCCAGCGCGCGAAGGGCGCCGCAGCGACCACCCTCGGCCCGCTCGACGGGGTGGCCGTCGACAAGGGCGTGAGCGCCATCAAGCAGGTGAAGGAGCTGGGCTTCGTGGAGTTCACCGCGGGCCTCATCAACGGCACCTTCGACGCCATCGTCGGCGCCACCATCAAGCAGATGGATGCCTACTCCAACATGGTGGCCAGGCTGGCCAAGACGCTCGCGGATTTCCAGGCGGATCACGTCACCCCCGCGGACGTCACCAAGTACCTCGCCGACCGCTTCCCGGACGGGGGGGGTGGCACCAGTGTCCGGCCCACCTACACCTTCGTGGGGACCGTCGCGAATGATGACCTCGGCATCCCCGAGCGGACGGCTCGCGAGAACCTGCTCCTCGTGGCCAACGCCCTGGTGGGCGACGTGAAGAACCTCACGCCCCTGCTCACGTTCGACCCGGATATCGACATCCAGGGGGGCAAGGAGTCCTTCAAGGAGGAGTGGGTCAACAAGGCCCGTGATGCAGTCAGCAAGCTGATCGCCAAGAGCATGATCGAGCACCTCCGGGCCATGGCGCGCGAGGGCATGGCCCGCATCGTCGTCACCGACGGCGAGCTGCTGTCCAAGCTCACCTTCAAGGTGAACGCCACCGACCAGCAGCTCACCTCCTCGAGCCGCTACGATGCGCAGAGCAGCGGCTGGGGCGTGAGCGCGGGCTACGGGAGCAAGCGCTTCGGTGCCTCGTTCTCCTACGGCTCCAGCGACGTGCGGGTGTCCACCGTGGACGAGACCTCGTTCGACTCCGTGACGATGAACGCGGAGATCATCGGGCAGGTGAAGCTCCACTTCCGCACCGAGTCCTTCCCGCCCTTCATCAAGGACGACCCCATCGTCTGAGCCTCTCGCGCTAGGAGGCCGGCGGCCCTCGTGCCGCCGGCCTCCGGGCCTTTCCCGCCATGAGTGACATCACCCTGGGTGACCTGCTGTCCCTGTTCTTCGACGACCTGGCCCCCTCCCTCCAGCGCGAGTCGGAGGACGCCTCCCTGAAGTTGCAGGTAACGCACGTGGACATGGACCTCCCCACGCATCTGTGGCTGAGGGCCGCCGGAGCGGACCCGGAGCAGGAGCCGGCCCGTTTCGTCTTGTCGTTGCCGTCGACGCGAGAGTCGCCCACCGCCGGGCGCCTTGGCCGCATCCACATCACCATCGGAGTCCAGGCGTCCCAAGCGCCCGCGCTCCCGGAGGACCCATGAGTTCCAATGACAACGTGGAGTGGCAGCTGGCGGACCTGGTGGACGCCATCTCCGCCGAGGTGGACCGCGCGGAGGACACGCTGGCCCTCAAGTCCTATGCGCGCAAGGTCTCCTTCGCCATCAAGAAGATCGCCCTCGACGTGGAGGTGACGATGCGCCACGCGCCCGACGGGCGCCTCTTCTTCCGCTCCCTGGATCCGGGCGGCAGCAGCGACACGCTGCTGCGGTTGGATTTCGCCCAGATGCTGGAGAGCCAGCTCGTCGGGATGCGCAGGCCGTTGGACGACTCCACCACGTCCGCGCCGCTGAGCACCCTGCCGGGCATCACCCCCGGGGAGATCCAGGCCCTCAACGCCATCGCCATCTACTCGGTGGACGACCTGCTGCGCTACACGCGCACCTCGGCCATGCTCGCGGAGGTGAGCCGCAAGTCCGGCATCGCCGAGACCCGGCTGCGCTTCTGGCGGGGCGTGCCCTTCGTCTCGGCCCTCAAGCCGGTGCGGGGTGCGCCGGGCAGCCAGGTGGTGCTCGAGGGCGGCAACTTCGGCGCGGCGCGGCCCGCCGATGCGGAGGTGATGTTCCACGGGCGCAAGGCGCGGGTGCTGGAGTGGAGCGGCTCGCGGCTGACGGTGGAGGCGCCCGCCGAGGCGCTCGGGACGGGCCTCGTCTTCGTGGTGATGAACGCCCAGCCCACCAACGTGGTGATGTGGGAGGGCACCACCTTGGATCTGCGCGTGGAGGAGGTGCTCGCGGGCACGGAGGCGCTGTTGGAGGGAGAGCCCGTGCAGGTGGAGGCGGTGCTGGTGAACCGGGGCACCCTGCCCACGCGCGCCTTCTCCGTGCAGTGGTCCGTGGACGGGGAACCGGGGCCGGTGCTGCCCCATGGCCCGCTGGAGCCGGGGCAGCGCTCCACCGAGAGTGGCCTGCGCCGCGAGCTGAAGCTGCCCGCGGGGCGTCACACCGTGCGCTTCGTGGCGGACGTGGCGGGCGAGCTGCCGGGCCTGGACCGGGCCGCGCTCTCCTTCAGCCGCATCCTCGAGGTGCGGCCCCAGCAGTCGCTCGTGGTGGGCGACTACCGGGTCCCCAGCACGTTGGATCCACTGCTGATGGGCCCCGTGGATGGCTCGAACGTCCTTGGGCTGGTGTTCCGCGGGTTGGGTCGCCGCGGCCCCAAGGGCACCCTGGTGCCGGACCTGGCGGAGTCCTGGACGACTCCCACGCCGGTGGACGTCGCGGGCGGCCGGGTCTACTCGGTCACCGTCACGCTGCGCCCGGACGTGCGCTTCCACGACGGCTCCCCGGTGAAGGCCGAGGACGTGTGCTTCTCCTTCCTGCGGCTGTGGTCGCTGGACTCGCCCTGGCTCGAGGCCATCATGCGGGTCCACGAGGTCCTCCTGGACGGGCCCCGGGTGAAGTTCCTCCTGTGGTCCCCGGATGCCCTCGAGCCGCTGCTGACCCTGGGCATCGTGCCGCGCTCGGCGTACGAGGCGGACCCCAAGGGCTTCGGCCACAAACCGGTGGGCTGTGGACCCTTCCGGGTGGAGTCCTTTTCGCCGGAGAGGGTGGTGCTGCGCGCCTTCCGCGGGCACTTCCGGGGGGCGCCGCGGTTGGATCGGCTCACCGTGCTGGGGGTGCCGGACCTGGACCGGCTGGGGGAGCGGGTGGAGCAGCAGGAGCTCCACCTCGCTGTCATGCCCTACGACGACGCCTGGTTCGAGCGGCTGACGGACCTGGGCGAGTGGACGCTGACGCGTGTCGGTGAACAGCTCCACGTCCAGGTGCCAGGCCTGTTGGAGCGGGACCCGGCGAGCCCGGACGTCAACGCGAGCGCGTCCCTCTGGTACCTCAAGTCCTGAGGCGCGCCCTCAGGGGCAGGGCGAGGCTCCGGCCGTGGCGTGGTGGATGAGGAGGATATCCAGGTCCCCCAGGCCCAGGTTGTCCCCATAGGTGCCATAGGTGCTGCCGGCGAGGGTGAGGTCGCCGGCGGCATCCAGGGCGATGCCCCGAGCGTGCTCGTCGGAAGAGGTGCCGTCCTGGCACTGCCATTGGAGCGCACCGCTCGCGTCGTGTTTGAGGAGGACGAGGTCCTGCCATCCCTGGCTGGTGCCTCCGGAGAGGACTCCCTGCGTGCTGCCGACGAGGAAGGTATTGCCCTTCGTGTCGGCGGCGAGTCCCCCCGCGATATCGGTCTCGCTCGTTCCCGTCTGGAGGGCCCGGTCCACGCGTCCGCTCGCCGCGTCGAGCCAGAGCAGGAGCAGATCCTCCGCGCCGGCGTTGGCGTGGCCCGGCACCGCGCCGGTGGTGGAGGCCGCCACGTTGACACGCCCGGAGACGCTCGCGGTGACACCGGCCGCGTACTCGTCCCCGGCCGTCCCGTACTGCATCACCCACCGCCGCGTGCCGTCCGCGTCGAAGCGGGCGACGACGACATCCCAGCCTCCCTGGCTCGTCGCCGCGAGGCTCCCTGCGGTGTGGCCCGTGAGGTAGATGGCTCCGTCGGGGCCGACGGCCACTCCCGCGGTGGCCTCGGCCTCCTCCGTGCCCAGCTGGCGCACCCAGCGGCGCGTGCCGTCCGCCGCGTAGCTGGCGAGGAAGAAGTCTCCCCCGAGCCCGGTGGCCTTCCCGCCCTCCTCCAGGCGTCCATCGGTGGTGCCGGCCACGTAGACGCGGCCACTGGTATCAGTGGCCACGCCGCTGGCGCCATCGAAGCCGCTGGTGCCGAGCTGGTGGGCCCAGCGCGGCGTGCCGTCTGCCTCGAAGCTGGCGAGGAACACGTCGAGGCTGCCAGCGCTCCCTTCCTCCCCGAGCGCTCCGGAGGTGGTGCCGGCCACGTAGACGAGCGAGTCCCCGCTCACGGCGACACCCTGGGCCGAGTCGTCCTCGGGAGTACCGAGCTGCCGCGTCCACACGGGGGGCCCGGAGGCGTCGTACTTCATCAGGAGGGCATCCTGGCCACCTTGGGGGGTGTTGTCCTCCAGGCTGCCCAGCGTCTGCCCGACGAGGTAGAGGCTGCCGTCGCTGGCACTGGCGACGCTCTCGGCGCCGTCCTCGAAGGCGGTGCCGAGCTGGCGGCTCCAGGAGGCGCTCTTGCGGCCCCAGCCATAGGCCAGGCGGCACTGGCCCGGGGTGGCGCGCTCGCAGCCCTCGGTGTAGCGCACCAGGGCGGCGTCCTTGCCACCCGCGCTCCCGCTGCTGCCCAGCGGGCCCTCGGTGAACCCCGCCACGTAGACGCCGGTGCCGACATCCGCCGCGACGGCGAGTCCCCAGTCACTCGGGGTGGGGGTGCCCGCGGTGGCAGCGGAGCCCAGCTGGCGGGCCGCGCGCCGCGTGCCATCGCGGTCGTACTTGAGCAGCACCAGGTCGTTGCCGACCAGCGCGCTGCCCGTCTCCAGGTTTCGGCTCATCGAGCCGGTGACGTAGACGTTGCCCGCTCCGTCGGACGCCACCCCCGAGGCCGAGTCCTCCGCAGCGGTCCCCGTCTGGCGCGTCCAGAGGCGGGTGCCGGAGGCGTCGTAGCGCACCACGACGATGTCGTAGTCGCCGAGCTGGGGGTTGCCGTCCAGCCCGCGGCCGTCCGCGCCCCCCGCGGTGCGGCCCACCACATAGACGTCCACCTCGCCAGTGGTGCGCCGCGAGGTGGCCACGCCCTGGACCACGTCCTGGCCGTTGGTGCCGAGCTGGCGCGTCCAGAGCCGGGCACCGGAGGCGTCGTATTTCACGAGGAAGAAGTCCTGCCCGCCGGCGCTCGGGTTGCCGTCCAGGCCGCCCCAGGTGAAGCCCGCCACGTAGACGTGGCCTTCCACGTCCACCGCCACGCCACGGGCCTGCTCGTTCTGAGCGGTGCCGAGCTGGCGCGTCCAGAGGCGGGTGCCAGAGGCGTCGTACTTCACGAGGAAGAGGTCCTGCCCGCCGGCGTACGGGTTGCCGTGCAGGGCGCCGGAGGTGTAGCCGGTGACATAGACATGGCCGTCCGCATCGGTGGCCACGCCCTGCGCGTAGTCCCCCGCGCTGGTGCCGAGCTGGCGCGTCCAGAGGCGGGTGCCTGCCGTGTCGAGCTTCACGAGGAAGACATCCTGTCCGCCCGCGCTCGGGTTGCCATGGAGGGCGCCGCCCGTGTAGCCCGTCACGTAGAGGGAGACCGTGGCCGGGTCCCGGTCGTGCACGGCGAGCCCCGTCACGTAGTCATTGCTGGAGGTGCCGAACTGGCGGAGCCACTCCCGCGAGCCGCCCTCGGTGTGCCGGGTGAGGAAGACGTCGAAGCCACCCGCGCTCGAATTGCCTGGCATCGCCCCGCCGGTGTAGCCCGCCGTGAAGACGGCACTGGACGAAGCGGCCACGGCCACGGCCTGGTCATGCCCGCTGGTGCCCAGCAACTGACTCCAATCGGGCGGCTCGGTGGTGGAGGCCGAGGCCGACGGGGCCCCGCCGACGACTCCGACTGCGAGGGCCGTCCCTGCCGTGCCCAGTTTCTTCAGCCAGCTGCGCATGTGTCTCTCCAATTCGGGTGCGTACCGCCCTTACGGGCGGGCTGTGACTGCGAGTAAAGGTGACTGCGAGTGAAGATTGGCTAAACCCAGGGTCACCTGCAAGGCATGGAATGCGCGCCCAGCGGGCTCGTGTCTCTTATTGCAATACCTTTCAAGTCCCGGGTCACGGAGCCCCACTCTCCGGCCTTGCGCGCGCGCTGGTGGGCACACTTCTACCTGCAAGACTTTACAAGTCCGAAGGCCCGGGAATGTCAGACCCATACAGCATTATGTCCTCGCAACACTCACGGAGGTCGCAATGTCATACAAGAAGATCGACAACGTCATTGGTGGGCGTGGCGCGGACAGCCTGCCCGGTTCGGAGTACATCTACTTCCTCGAGCGCAACAACCCGACAAACCCCACGGGTCTCATCAACGAGTGGCGCATCACGCCCTACGCGCTCATCTCAAGCGGCATCGCCGAGCTGCCCGACACCGGGTTGGACCTGGATGGGGATGGGGCCCCGGACATCATCTGGGATGGGGTGGAACTCTACCCGGAGATGATGTCTGGGCTGGCGCGCATCCCCCGCTTCGACACGGAAGCGGAGTCCCTGCAGGAGCTCGTCTACGGAGCCGACGGCTTCCCCGAGGGCGGGGAGTCCACCGCGGGCAATTGCTACGCGGTCTCCACCGGCACGGGTAACTTCGCCAAGCTGCGCATCTTCAAGGACGCCGCGAGTGGCAAGACGAAGGTCGAGTGGGCCACCTACCGCTTCGGCAAGTACATCACGCCGGTGGGCTTCGGCTACCAGGACCCACGCGACCTGGTGCTGGCGGTGGAGAATGGCGTCACCGTGGCCTACGTCTCCGCCCTGCGCAAGGTGAACGGGCGCGATGTGGGCACGGTGTACCGCGTGCCGCGCGATGACACCGCGGGCTCGAAGCTCTTCAAGCCGGCGTCCGCGGCGTACATCGTGGCGGACTGGGCCGTGCGCAAGGCCGGGGAGCCCGTGCGCAACGACCCCCGGCAGCTCGCGGTGCACGGCGGCTACGTGTACATCGTCAACAGTGATGCCCTCCTGCGGGTGAACCCGAAGGTGAGGACGCTGGAGGTCGTGTACACCGGGCTCACCGGCGCCACGGGCCTGCTCCTGAGCAAGGATGGCACCCGGGCGTACGTCACGGACATGGCGGTGGACGCGGCCACGGGCAAGACGGGTCGCTTGCTGAGCATCAACATCAACTCCGAGGGCAAGGGCACCCTGCACAAGGTGCTGCGCACGGAGCTCGGTGCCACCGGCCTCCTCGAGTGGGCGGATGACGAGCACACGGCCCTCTACCTGTCGCGGTTGGACTCCAACGAGGTGATCCGCCTGCGAGACCTGGAGGCCCCCACCCTCGCCGCGGAGCCGGTGCTGACCGCGACTCCGAAGCGCTCCCAGAGCGTGATGGTGATGACCACGCACGGCCTCTTCATCGTCAGCGACGACGAGATCGGCACGCTGGATGCGGAACTCCCCGTGGACCCGGGCATCCTGGTCATGGGCATCGGCCTCATCCCCTTCCAGTTCATCGAGCAGGATGCGACCAGTCCGAACGCGGGCCGCGCGGACACCTCCACCACCAGCTACTTCTTCCAGGTGAACAACGTGCCGTTCGGCGG
>NZ_DASVSO010000031.1:0-20472 GCF_036388035.1 Archangium sp. | reverse complement strand
CCCGCTCCAAAGCAGAAAGGCCGCCCCTCGGAAGAGGGAGCGGCCTTCGTGCCTTCCAGGAGACCTGGAGTCAGGTGATCAGGCCTGAGCGCCCGGCACCGTCTCGCGGCCCTTGTAGAAGCCGCACGCCGCGCAGGCGCGGTGCGGAAGCACCGGCTCCTTGCAGTTGGTGCACTGGATCACCTGCACCGCGCTCCGCAGGTTGTTGTTGGCCGCCCGGCGGCGGTCACGACGCATCTTGGAAGTACGCTTCTTGGGAACACCCACGGCTCACCTCTATATCGTCACGGCCCTGGATCCCGGGGCTTCGCCACCGGTCCCGACCGGCAAAAGCTCGGAAGGCGGCGGACCCTAGCCGCTCGGAACGTGTGAGTCAACGCGCCTGTGCGGGGGAACGCCGTGCCCTGGCACAACCGGGGCCGGGGTGCCTGCATTCTTACGCCCCCGGGCCCCAAGGTGTCCACCTGCCTGCTCTCCAGGCTCCCTCCACCGGGGCGTCCATGGAAGGATGCGCCGCCCATGAGGCTCGTGCTGGATGCGATGGGGGGTGACCATGCCCCCGAGGCCCCCGTCCAGGGGGCGCTCCTGTTCGCGCGGGAGTACCCCGAGCACGAGGTGGTGCTCGTGGGCGAGCCGACGCGCCTGCGCGAGCCCCTCGCGCGTGCCGGGGGCGCCCCGGACAACGTGCGCCTCCACCCCGCCTCCCAGGTGGTGGAGATGGAGGATCACGCCATCTCGGCCATCCGCCGCAAGAAGGACTCCTCCCTCCGGGTGGGCTTCGAGCTCATCCGCCGGGGCGAGGCCGAGGCGCTGGTGTCGGCGGGGCACTCGGGGGCGGTGATGGCGGGGGGGCTGCTGGTGCTCGGCCGCATCCCCGGGGTGGAGCGTCCGGCGATCGCCACCCTGCTGCCCGCCCTCAAGGGTGGGGGACGCTGCCTCCTGCTGGATGCCGGGGCCAACGTGGAGTGCCGGCCCGTCCACTTCGCCCAGTGGGCGGTGCTGGGCGAGGCCTATGTGCGCTCCCGCCTGGGCATCCCCCGCCCGCGCGTGGCGGTGCTCTCCAATGGAGAGGAGCGCTCCAAGGGCACCTCCCTCACCCGCGAGGCCTCGGAGCTGCTGCGCGCCTCGGAGCTGGACTTCGTGGGCTACGTGGAGGGGAAGGATCTCTTCTCGGGGGACGTGGAGGTGGTCGTCACTGACGGCTTCACCGGCAACGTGGTCCTCAAGACGTCCGAGGGGGTGGCGGCGGCCGTGACGGGGCTGCTGCGCTCGGCCATCGAGCGGCGCGGGGGCCTGCCGGAGAAGCTGGGGGCGCTGCTGCTCCAGCCCACCTTCGCCGGGCTGAAGAAGGTGGTGGACTACGCCGAGTACGGAGGCGCGCCGCTGCTCGGCATCGAGGGCGTGGGGATCGTCGCCCATGGCCGCAGCTCGCCCCGGGCCATCCACAAGGCCCTGGAGGCCGCCCTGCAGACGGCCCAGGCCGGACTGCGCGCCGAATTGACGCGCTGCATCGCGGAATCCGCCGCCTGGCTCCCTGCTCGACAGCGGGGAAAGGGGGCGACAGGCGACATCCTTTCCGATTAGAGAGCGCGCGCGAGGCGTTCGTGTCCGGGACATCACCCAGGAGTCACCTTGGCACGCACGCAGATCATCGGTACCGGCTCGTACGCTCCGGAGAAGGTCCTGACCAACGCCGACCTCGAAAAGATCGTCGACACGACGGACGAGTGGATCACGGCGCGGACCGGGATCCGCAAGCGTCGGGTGGCGGCGCCGGGCGAGACGACCAGCGACATGGCTGTCCAGGCGGCCCGACAGGCGCTCGAGATGGCCGGCGTCCGTCCCGAGGAGCTGGGGCTCATCGTGGTGGGCACCGTCACGCCGGACATGCCCATGCCCTCCTGTGCCGCGGTGGTGCAGGCCAAGCTGGGGGCGAAGAACGCCTTCGCCTTCGACGTGTCGGCGGCGTGCTCGGGCTCGCTCTATGCCCTCTCGGTGGCGGACCAGTTCATCCGCAGCGGCCAGGTGAAGCGCGCGCTGGTCATCGGCGCCGAGATGCTCAGCCGCACGGTCAACTGGGAGGACCGCAACACGTGCGTGCTCTTCGGGGACGCGGCGGGCGCCATGGTGATCGCTCCCGCCGAGGACGAGTCGCGCGGGCTGCTCTCCACGCACCTCTATACGGACGGCTCCTTCGCGGAGATCCTCTGCATCCCGGGCGGCGGCAGCAGCAAGCCCGCCTGCGAGGCGGTGCTGAAGGAGAAGCTGAACACGCTGCACATGAATGGCCGCGAGGTCTTCAAGTTCGCGGTGCGCGCGCTGGCGGACTCCACCGTGACGGCCCTCAAGGCCAACGGGCTCCATGCCCGGGACGTGGACCACGTCATCTCCCATCAGGCCAACATCCGCATCCTCGAAGCCGTGCTACAGCGGCTGGAGCTGCCGGTGGAGAAGTGCTGGCTCAACCTGCACGAGTACGGCAATACCTCCTCCGCGTCCCTGCCCATGACGCTGGATGAGGCCAACCGGGCGGGTCGGCTGAAGAAGGGCGACGTGGTGGCGATGATGGCCATTGGCGCGGGGATGACGTGGGGCAGCGCGGTCATGCGCTGGTAGCGAGCGATTTCAGGGAGGGAGCACCGAAGATGGCGAAGATCGCGTTCGTCTTCCCCGGCCAGGGCAGCCAGGCTGTCGGCATGGGGAAGGACCTGTACGAGAAGTTCCCCGAGGCCCGGGCCGTCTTCGAGGCGGCCGACGAGGCGTTGGGGGAGAAGTTTTCCCAGGTGCTCTTCGAGGGGCCGGAGTCGGCGCTCAAGCTGACGGCCAACACCCAGCCGGCCATCCTCATCGTGTCGGTGGCGGCGCATGCCGTCTTCTCCCAGCGGGGGGCGGCGCCGGCCTTCGTGGCGGGTCACTCGCTGGGCGAGTACTCGGCCCTGGTGGCGGCGGGCTCGCTGCGGCTCGCGGACGCGGTGCGGGCGGTGCGCGCTCGCGGCACCTTCATGCAGGAGGCGGTGCCCGAGGGCGTGGGCGCCATGGCGGCCATCCTCGGCCTGACGCCGGACAAGGTGAAGGCGGCGTGTGACGAGGCGGCCCAGGGCCAGGTGGTGTCCCCGGCCAACTACAACTCGCCGGAGCAGACGGTCATCGCCGGCCACGCGCAGGCGGTGGAGCGCGCCGGAGCGAAGTGCAAGGAGCTGGGCGCCAAGCGCGTCATGCCCCTGCCCGTGTCCGCCCCCTTCCACTGCGCCCTGATGGACCCGGTGAAGCCGCGCCTGGGCGAGGTGCTCTCCCAGGTGAAGGTGTCCGCCCCGTCCGTCCCGGTGGTGACGAACGTGGAGGCCCGGCCCAACGCCGACGCGGCCCGCGTGGTGCCCCTGCTGCTCGAGCAGGTCAGCTCCCCGGTGCGGTGGATCGAGTGCGTGGAGGCCCTCAAGGCCGAGGGCGTGACGCGCATCGTCGAGCTGGGCCCCGGCAAGGTGCTGAGCGGGCTCACCAAGCGCATCACCAAGGACGTCGAGTCGTTCAACGTGGAAGATGCCGCGAGCCTGGAGAAGGCTCTGGCGGCACTGGGGGCCTGAGATGAGCGCGTTCAAGGACAAGGTGGTGCTGGTGACGGGTGGCTCGCGGGGCATTGGCCGCTCCATCGCGGTGGCCTTCGCCAGGCAGGGCGCCACCGTGGTCATCAGCTACGCGGGCAACGAGGCCGCGGCGCAGGAGACGCTGGGCCTCATCCAGTCCGCGGGTGGCAAGGGCGAGGCGGTGCGCTTCGACGTGTCCGACTCCACCGCCTGCGCGGGCGCCGTGGACAACGTGGTGAAGACGCACGGCCGCCTGGACGTGCTCGTCAACAACGCCGGCGTGGCCGTGGACGGCCTGGTCATGCGGGTGAAGGACGAGGACTGGGACAAGCAGCTTGATACCAACCTGAAGGGGGCCTTCTCGCTCATCCGCGCGGCCAGCCGGCCGATGATGAAGCAGCGGGGCGGGGCCATCATCAACCTCACCTCCGTGGTGGGCGAGATGGGCAACGGCGGTCAGGCCGCCTACTCGGCCTCCAAAGCGGGCCTCATCGGTCTGACCAAGTCCGTGGCCAAGGAGCTGGCCAGCCGCAACATCCGCGTCAACGCCGTGTCCCCGGGCTTCATCGGCACGGACATGACCTCTCACCTGGCGGAGGACACGCGGGAGAAGATGATGGCCGCCATCCCGCTGGGCCGCCTGGGGTCCCCCGAGGACGTCGCCCACGCCGTCCTCTTCCTCGCCAGCGATGCCGCCGCTTACATCACCGGTGAGGTTCTGAAGGTGAACGGCGGCATGTACATGTAGCCAAGGGTTGGATCGGCGACGGTCGTGGAGTATACCGCGCCGGCCTTTACTCGGTCCGGGGAGTATGCCGGACCCCTACGCGGTTCTGGAGGGTTCCATATCTATGTCGACTTCTCAGATTGAGGCCAAGGTCAAGTCCATCATCGCCGACCAGCTGGGCGTGGGGGAGGACGAGATCAAGCCCGAGTCCTCGTTCATCGAGGACCTGGGCGCGGACAGCCTCGACATCGTGGAGCTGGTGATGGCGATGGAGGAGGAGTTCGAGGTCGAGATCCCCGACGAGGAGGCCGAGAACATCAAGTCCGTCGGCGACGCCATCAACTACATCAACACGCACAAGAAGTAGGCGGCGACGTAGGGCCGGGGAGCGCTGGCCCCCCAGCGTTCCATGGCAGCAGCGCGTATTCAGTGGAGAGCAACGTGTCAAACCGACGAGTCGTCATCACCGGTACCGGACTCATCACGGCACTGGGAACGGGCACCGAGAAGAACTGGCAGGCGATGCTCGCCGGTAAGTCCGGGATCGCTCCCATCACCCGCTTCGAGGTGGGGAAGATCGACACCCGCTTCGCCGGCGAGGTGAAGGACTTCCAGCCCGAGCAGTTCATCGACAGGCGCGAAGTGCGCCGGATGGACCTGTTCGCCCAGTACGCGCTGGCCGCGGCCGACATGGCCGTCAAGGAGAGCGGTCTGCCCATCGGGCCGGATGCTCCCCATGGCTACCTGCCGGAGAAGGTGGGCGTCATCGTCGGCTCGGGCATCGGTGGCATCTCCTCCCTGGAGGAGCAGCACCGCAAGGGGCTGGAGAAGGGGTTCGACCGGTTGTCGCCCTTCTTCATCATCCAGATGATCATCAACATGGCGCCCGGCCTCATCTCCATGCGCTACAACTGCAAGGGGCCCAACTGGTCGCCGGTGTCGGCCTGCGCCACCAGCGCCCACGCCATCGGTGAGGCGTGGAAGTCCATCCGCCTGGGCGAGACCGACGCGGTCATCGCCGGTGGCGCCGAGGCGGCCATCACCCCGCTGGGCATGGGGGGCTTCTCGGTGATGAAGGCGCTGTCCACCCACAACGACGACCCCACCAAGGCCAGCCGCCCCTTCGACAAGGAGCGCGACGGCTTCGTGATGGGCGAGGGCGCGGGCCTCGTCGTCCTCGAGGAGCTGGAGCACGCGAAGAAGCGTGGCGCCAACATCCTGGCGGAGCTGGTGGGCTACGGCGCCAACTCGGACGCGCACCACGTCACGGCCCCGGCCCCCGAGGGCGAGGGCGCCGCGCGCTGCATGCGTCTGGCCCTGGCCTCCGCGGGGATGAACCCCGAGGACGTGGGCTACATCAACGCGCACGGCACCTCGACGCCCTTCAACGACGCCAACGAGACCAAGGCCATCAAGACGGTCTTCGGCGCGCACGCCCGCAAGCTGGCGGTGTCCTCCACCAAGTCCATGACGGGCCACATGCTGGGCGCGGCCGGTGGCGCCGAGGCGGTCATCAGCTCGCTGGCCCTGCTGCGCGGGGTGCTGCCGCCGACCATCAACCTCACCACGCCGGATCCGGACTGCGATCTGGACTACGTGCCCAACCAGGCGCGTGAGCAGCGCGTGGACGCGGCGATGAGCAACTCGTTCGGCTTCGGCGGCACCAACGCGGTGCTGCTCTTCAAGCGCTTCAAGTAGGACGCAGCACCCCTCTCCCGCCGGGAGGGGGGGTGCCTCAGCTGGACGGAGGGAGGTTCCGCGTGAAGCTCATCATCGCGTCGGACCATGCGGGACTGGAGCTGCGGCGAGAGCTGACGGCACTCCTCACGGAGAAGGGCATCGCGTTCGACGACGTGGGCCCCACCACGACCGCATCGGTGGACTACCCGGACTTCGCCAAGAGCGTGTCCAGGGCCGTGGCCGACGGCCGCTACACCCACGGCGTGCTGGTGTGTGGCACCGGCATCGGCATGAGCATCGTGGCCAACAAGTACCGGGGCGTGCGCGCGGCCCTGTGTACCACCGAGTTCGAGGCCCGCATGGCCCGGGCCCACAACGACGCCAACGTGCTGTGCCTCGGCCAGCGCGTCGTCGGGTTGGGCGTGGGCCGGGGCATCCTCGAGGCCTTCCTGGCCACGCCCTTCGAGGGCGGCCGGCACCAGAAGCGCATCGACAAGATTCGCGAGGCCGAGTCCGACAACGGACGCTGAAGGCCCCTGTTCCTACCGAGGGAGTGCGTGTCCATGGAGAACACCCGTAGGCTGTCCGACGTCGATCCCGAGATTGCGAAGGTCCTCCTCGACGAGACGCGCCGCCAGGAAGAGGGCCTGGAGCTCATCGCCTCGGAGAACTTCGTCAGCCCCGCCGTGATGGAGGCCGCTGGCTCGGTCCTCACCAACAAGTACGCCGAGGGCTACCCCGGCAAGCGCTACTACGGCGGCTGCGAGGTCGTGGACGTGGCGGAGAGCCTCGCCATCTCGCGCGCCAGGGAGCTGTTCGGCTCGGACTACGCCAACGTCCAGCCGCACTCGGGCAGCCAGGCCAACATGGGCGCCTACATGGCCCTCATGAAGCCCGGCGACACCCTGCTGTCGCTGGACCTGAACTCGGGCGGCCACCTCACCCACGGCGCCGCGTTCAACTTCTCCGGCAAGCTCTACAAGGTCGTCCACTACGGGCTCACCCGGGACACCGAGACGATCGACTACGCGCAGGCCGCCGCCCTCGCCAAGGAGCACAAGCCGCGCGTCATCGTCGTGGGCGCCTCGGCCTACCCCCGCATCATCGACTTCGCGAAGTTCCGGGAGATCGCCGACAGCGCGGGCGCCGCGCTGATGGTGGACATGGCGCACATCGCCGGCCTCGTGGCCGCGGGCGTGCACCCCTCGCCCGTGCCGCTGGCGGACATCGTCACCTCCACCACGCACAAGACGCTGCGTGGCCCCCGCGGTGGCCTGGTGCTGAGCAAGGAGCAGTACGGCAAGACGCTCAACAGCCAGATCTTCCCGGGCATCCAGGGCGGCCCGCTCATGCACGTCATCGCCGCCAAGGCCGTGGCCTTCCGCGAGGCCCTCACCCCCGAGTTCAAGGCGTACCAGCGGCAGATCGTCGCCAACGCCAAGGCGCTCGCCGAGGCGCTCCAGCGCGGCGGCCTGCGGCTGACCTCGGGCGGCACGGACAACCACCTGATGCTGGTGGACCTGCGGCCCAAGAACCTCACCGGCAAGGTGGCCGAGGAGGTGCTGGGCAAGGCCGGCATCACCGTGAACAAGAACATGATTCCCTTCGACCCGGAGAAGCCCATGGTGACCTCGGGCGTGCGGATTGGCACGCCGGCCATCACCTCGCGCGGGCTCAAGGAGGCCGAGATGGCCACCGTGGGCGCGCTCGTGGTCGAGGCGTTCGACCACGCCTCGGACGAGAAGCGGCTGGCCGGTGTCCGCGAGAAGGTGAAGGAGTTCACCCGGAGCTTCCCGCTCTACGCCTCGCGGCTGAAGTAGAAGCCACCCTCGATGCGCTGCCCCTTCTGCCAGGACGCCGAGAACAAGGTCATCGACTCGCGCGAGTCTCACGAGGGGTCCGTCATCCGTCGGCGCCGCGAGTGCCTCCAGTGCAAGCGGCGCTTCACCACGTACGAGCGGGTGGAGGAGCTCTACCCCCTCATCGTGAAGAAGGACGGGCGCCGGGAGACGTTCGACCGGGACAAGCTGCTCGCCGGGCTGAAGAAGGCCTGCGAGAAGCGGCCCGTGTCGGCGGACCAGCTCGAGGAGACGGTGGTCGGCATCGAGCGGCTGCTGCAGGGCACGGGTGAGAAGGAGGTGCCCTCGTCGGTCATCGGCGAGGAGGTGATGCGCCGGCTGCACACGCTGGACGAGGTGGCCTATGTCCGCTTCGCCTCGGTGTACCGGAGCTTCCGCGACATCTCCGAGTTCATGGAGGAGCTGAAGGACCTGCTGTCGGACCGGACGCGGGAGCTCAAGCCGCCGCGGCCGACGGGCAAGGATGGTTGACGGGCGATGCGGCTCTTGACGCGGGCACGGTTGCAGGCACGGCGGACGCCTCGGGCGAAGCGCGCGGCGGACTTCGACCGCGCGGTGGCCGAGTTCTTCATGCGCCTCGCCCTGGAGGAGGCGGCCAAGGGGCTCGGCCGCACCAGTCCCAACCCGGTGGTGGGGGCGGTGCTGGTGAAGGGTGGCCGCATCATCGCGCGTGGCTACCACCGGCGGGCGGGCACGGCCCACGCCGAGGTGGTGGCGCTGGAGGCCGCGGGCGCCAAGGCGCGCGGGGCGGACCTCTACACGACGCTGGAGCCGTGCGACCACTACGGGCGCACCCCGCCGTGCAGCCAGGCCATCCTCGATGCCGGCGTGCGCCGGGTCTTCACCGGCTCGTCGGACCCCAACCCGAAGGTGAATGGCAAGGGCGTGGCACGGCTGCGACGCGCCGGGGTGGAGGTCGTCACCGGGGTGCTGAAGGACGAGGCCGACAAGCTCAACCGGCCCTTCTTCAAAGCCGTGAGCACCGGCCTGCCCTTCGTCACCCTCAAGGCGGCGGTGACGCTGGACGGCAAGCTGGCCACGGCCACCGGGGACTCGCGCTGGGTGACGGGGGAGCAGGCCCGCGCGCGCGTGCACCGGCTGCGCGACCAGGTGGACGTCATCCTCGTGGGCGCCACCACCGTCCAGAAGGACAACCCCCAGCTCACCACCCGGCTCGCCGACGGCGGAGGGAAGGACCCGGTGCGCGTGGTGGTGGACTCGCACCTGCGCCTGTCCCCGAAGCTGACCGTCTTCACCCAGCGCTCGCCCGCGCGCACGGTGGTGGCCACGCTGGAGGACCCCGCTGGCCCCAAGGCGAAGCGCCTCCTCGCGACGGGGGCCGAGGTCTGGCGGATGCCCGAGAAGAAGGGGCGCGTGGACCTCGAGGCGTTGATGCGCCGCCTCGCCAAGGAAGGGCTCAACCACGTGCTGGTGGAGGGCGGGGCGGAGCTGTACGGCTCGTTCCTCCGCGAGGAGCTGGCGGATGAGCTGCTCCTCTTCGTCGCGCCCAAGCTGATCGGCAGCGAGGGCCTGTCCTGGACGGGCTCGCTGGGCGTGAAGCAGATGGCCCGGGCGCTCACGGTGGGGATGCTCGGCTTCGAGCAGGTGGGGGAAGACCTGCTCATCCGCGCGCGGCTCTCCGCGCCGAAGTGAGCCCGCTATAGTGGCCCCGTGGCGGATGTCTTCCGAGTCCAGGTCGCGGCCTCCAGCTCTCGTGGGGCCGCATTGGTGTTGGCGCGAGCGTTCCAGCTTCCGTTGGAGGATGCGCGGCGGCTGTTGGCCGAGTCGCGTGTCCTGCCCCGAGACCTGGAGCTGTCCGAGGCCCAGCGGCTGGTGGAGTCCCTCCGCAAGCAGGGGGTGAGCTGCGAGCCGGTGACGGTGGCCGGGCATGGCCGGGCCGTGTGTGGCGCCCACCCCGCGCTGTCTCCCGAGTCGCCCTGCACCGACTGCCGCGAGCTGGTGTGCGTGCTGTGTCGGAACTCGGAGGGAGAGGCGCTCTGTGCGCGGTGCTCCGCCCTCCGGACCCGTCGCTCGCGTGCCAAGTGGCTGCGCGTGTCCGTGCTGCTCGTCGCCCTGGTGCTCGTCGCGCTCTGGGGCAGCTCCCGCTCCCGCGTCCGGGAGACCCGCCTGCTGTGGGACCGGCCCCTGGAGGTGGCGGTGGTGCTGCTCGCTCGGGACGAGGTGAAGCCCGAGGTGCGGCGGGCCTGGACCGAGGGCGCGAGCCGGCTGGAGGGCTGGCTCCAGCGCGAGGCCCGCCGCTACCGGCCGGACCTGAACCCGCCCGTGCGCTTCGTCCTGACCGGGCCCGTGCCCGCGGCTGACCTGGACCTGACGCCTCCCGAGGACTCACTGGTGGCGCGGGCCCGCCATGCATGGACGCTGTCGCGTGCCCTGTCCGCCGTGGATGAGGCCGCGGGCCTGTCCTCGCGCCGGCTGGATGCCCGCATCTACGTGGTGCTGGAGCCGACCGGCGAGGGCGGTGAGCGGTTGGTGGAGGGCATGGCCGAGGCGGGTGGCTCGGTGGGGCTGGTGCGCGGGGTGCTGGGAGACACCAACCTCACCCTGGAGCTGACGGCGGTGGCCCACGAGCTCTTCCACTGTCTGGGCGCGGTGGATGCCTATGACGCGCAGGGCCACGCGCGCGTGCCCGACGGACTCGTGGAGCCCCAGCGTGAGCCCCTCTATCCCCAGCCCGCCGCCGAGGTCATGGTGGGCGAGGTCCCCGTGGGAGAGGCGCAGGGCCGCCTGCCCGAATCGCTGGACGAGGTGCGCGTGGGTCCCGCCACGGCGGCGGCCCTGCGCTGGGCGCCGTAGGGGACGAGGCGCGGAAGCTCCTGGCCGGCGTGCTCACCTCGCTGGGCGGCGCGAAGGCCGTGCGGAGCCAGCGGGTCCGGTCTCCCCGCAGAGTGCGGCTCAGGGCACGGGCGCTGCCGTCCGGGCCCCGGAGCCAGCGCGCGCGCGCTTCAGCAGGGGCTCGATCTCGGCGCGCACGTCCGCTGGAGCGAACTCCCGGGCGCGTTCGAGCTTCGGCAGGGCCTCGGCGGGCCGGCCCCTGGCCAGGAGGAGCTCTCCCTGTCCCAGGAGGCCCTCGGCGAAGCCCTGGGGGTTGGGGTTGGGCCTCATCTCCCAGAGGACCCGCGCGCGCTCCAGATTGCGCTCGGCCTCTTCCCAACGCCCCAGGCGCACCAGGGTCCGGCCCAGGCCATCGAGCGACTCCGCCACGAAGGGATGCTCGGGCCCCAGGGCCTTCTCCCGGAGGGCCAGCGCGCGCTCGTACCGCGCCCGCGCCTCCTCGTGCTTGCCCATGGCTCGGAGCACTTCGCCCAGGCCATTGAGCGAGATGGAGAGGTCCGGGTGTCCGGCCTCCAGGGCCTTCTGCTGGATGGCCAGGGCGCGCTCGTGCCGTGCCTTCGCCTCGGCGTACCTGCCCATCGCCCGGAGGGCCTGTCCCAGGTCGTTGAGCGAGCTGGCGACGTCCGGATGCTCGGGCCCCAGCACCTGCTCCCGCATGGCCAGGGCCCGCTCATGCCGCGCTCGCGCTTCCTCGTACCGGCCCAGCCCCCGGAGTGCTCCCCCCAGGCTGTTGAGCGAGTTGGCGACGTCCGGATGCTCGGGCCCCAGCACCTTCTCCCGGATGGCCAGGGCGCGTGCGTGCAGGGCCCGCGCCTCTTCGTACTGGCCCATCTCATGGAGCGCGATGCCCACGTTGTTGAGCGAGCTGGCGACGTCCGGGTGCTCGCGCCCCAGCGCCTTCTCCCGGATGCCGAGCGCGTGCTCGAACAGCGCGTGGGCCTCCTTGTAGCGGCCCAGCTCGAGGTACGCGGTGCCCAGGTTGCTGTACGAGAGCGCCACCAGTGGGTGCTCGCGTCCCAGGAGCTTCTCCCGGAGGTCCAGCGCGCTCGTGTACGCGACCCGGGCCTCCTCGTACTTGCCCAGCGCCCCGAGCACGGTCCCCAGGTTGTTGAGCGAGGCCACCACGAAGTAGTGCTCGGGCCCCAGCACCTTCTTGCGGAGCGCGAGCGCGCTCTCGTGCCGGACCCGGGCCTCCTCGTACTTGCCCATCTCCTGGAACACGATGGCCAGGTCGTTGAGCGACTCCGCGCGGACCCGCTCGTCATCCGCGCACTCCACCGCCGACTCCATCGCCAGCGCCAGCCCCAGCGCTTCCTGGTGGCGCGCCTGCCGCCAGCCCACCTCCCGCAGCAGCAGGGTCCAGGCCCGGGCGACCAGCGGCAGGTCCTTGCTCCGCGCCGCCTCGGGGATGGTCTGTCGCACCAGGGCCTCGGCTCCGGCGTAGTCGCCGGTCGCTTCCTTCAGGTAGGCGATCTGGTACAGGGCCTGGGCTCGCAGGGGTGCGTAGCCCACCTGCTCCACCTGCGGCAGCAGCTTCTCCCCGCGTGCCAACCCGTCGCGGAACTTGCCCGTCAACCGCAGCGTCTCGAGCTCGTCCACCTGGAGCTGAAGGGCCTCCGCGCGGGCTCGCACCGTGGGGTCCTCCGGTGGCGGCACCGTCGCCGTCAGCGCCTTGACGTCCGCGCAGGCGTCGAGCGGCGGCAGCGACTGCACCGCCTGCACGGCCTTCGAGAGGTTGTCCCGATCAGGGCCCTGGGTGAACAGCTCCGTCAGGGACCGCAGCTGGCTGCGCCGCCGCTCCAGGCAGAACACCTGGAGCACGGCCGGATCCCGTGGCGACGTCTCCCGATCCTGGGTGGCCTCGCAGGCCTCGGTGCGCATCTGCGTCCACGTGCCCGTGTAGCCGTCGAGCAGCGTGGACACGCGCGTGAAGGTGTCCTGCGCATAGGGCAGTTGCGTGCCCAGGAAGGCCTTCCGCATCCGCGCCTTCACCGTCTCGTCCCAGGTGCCGACGAGCCGGCGCTCCAGGTGCGCGCACCCCGGCTCCTCCCGCTGGCGCAGCACCATGCTCCACACGGCCAGCCCCGCGACTCCCGCCACCAGGGCCGTCAGGGTCACCAGGCGTCTCCGGGCGTGGCGCCGCACCTCGGGATCCTCCTCCAGCGCGGAGACGAGCTCCACCATGGAGGCGGGGCGCTGCGCGGGGTCGGCCTTCAGGCCCTGCAGCAGCGTGCGCGCCACCCAGGCGGGGACCTCCGACTGCGGGGGCGGCGGCTTCACCCGGGCCTCGAGCTGGGCCTGGCTGGACTCGGCGTGGGTGGCGCCCGAGAAGGGGTGCTGCCGGTAGAGGGCCTCGTAGAGGGCCACGCAGAAGGCGAACAGGTCGCTGCGCGCATCCGCGACTCCGGCCCGCAGCACCTCGGGGGCCATGTAGCGGGGCGTGCCCAGCAGCGTGTCCTGCTGGGTGAGGGGGTTCTCCAGGGCGCCCGGCTTCAGGACCAGGGAGAGGTCCACGGGCGCACCCGGGACGGGCGTGGACTCGGCGCGCGCGAGGCCGAAGTCCATCACCCGCACCCGCCCGTCCGTGCCCACCAGGACGTTCTCGGGTTTGAAGTCGCGGTGTACGAGGCCCGCGGCGTGCGCGGCGGCCAACCCCCGGGCCGCGTCCAGGTACGTCGCCAATATCTCCCGCCAGGTGCGAGGCGCCTGCTCGAGCCAGCGTCGCAGCGTCTGCCCCTCCACCATCTCCATGGCGATGAAGATGGAGCCGTCCTCCAGGGTGCCGACGTCGTAGATGGCCACCACGTGGGGGTGGGAGAGGCGGGCCATGGCCTGGGCCTCGCGCAGCATGCGCGCCTCGAGGTCTCGCTGGGACTGGCTGGAGTCCAGCTCGCGGCGCAGCAGCTTGAGGGCCACGCGCCGGTCCAGGCGCGAGTCGTAGGCGGCCACCACCTCGCCCATGCCGCCGCGGCCGAGCGGATTCAGCACGGTGTAGCGGCCCGCCAAGGTCCGTCCCGGCGTGGGCGAGATGGGCTCGGCCGAGGGCGGTGGGGCGTCGGACAGCACCTGGGAGGGTGGCGGAGAGGCGGGGGAGCGGACCTGGGTGGGGGCCTCTCCCAGGAAATCGAGCTCCTGTGCGGGCTCGGGGGACAGCGAGGCCTGGCTCCGCACGAGGGTGGGGGACTCCTCCCTGACGTCAGGGCCCGAGGCGCTCTCCTCCCGTGGCTCCTTGGTGCTCAAGTGTGGTGCCTCCGTGGGGCCGGACTGTTGGCGGGGTTGCAGTCATACCCCGGAGGAGGGGATGCGTGCAGCCTCCCCGAAAAGCACACTCCGCGTGTCAGTAGGACGGGGGGCCCTGGAGGTGCGAGCTGAGGAAGTCGAGTGCGACGCTGTCGTACTGGCTCTTGGCCGCCACGTCCGCCGCGGTGAAGGTGGTGGAGACGGCGAAGGCCTCGTCGAAGCTGTGCTTGACGTTCTGGGGGTAGGCATCCGAGACGGGGGCCTGCGCGAGCGCGAGCTGCTTCGCCCGGGGCATCCGGTTGTCCTGGCAGTTCTCCAGCAGGCTGTCCGCGGTGCCCATGACCATGCGGAAGGGGACGTTGGGAATCCAGGTGCTCTTGTTGTTGGTGATGCCGCCGTAGTTGGTGTCCGGAGTCGGGTCCGAGGCCCCTCCGTCGCCATTCCGCGTCTGCAGTCCGCAGCCGGGATAGAACGCGTAGCCGACCTTGAACAGCGAGCCCGTGTTGTAGAGCGGCGCTGGGCCCGTCAGGGTCTGCCCGGACGTGTTCGTCCACGTGTTCGAGTTCGCCAGGAGGGCCAGGGTGGTGCTGCCCCCGTGGGACCACCCGAGCACGCCCACGCGGCTCATGTCGATTCCCGGGACGGTCTCCAGGAAGTGGTAGGCCGCCACGGCATCCTGGGGGCGCTGGGTCGTCTCCTCGACGCCGAGGGCGTGCAGGACGTCATCCCCGGGGTAGGCGGTGCCTTCCTTGCAGATGCCCTTGGTGATGGGCACGGAGACGGTCTGCCCGTTGCGGACGACGGAGACCTGGCCGCCGTTCACGATGCCGCGGCTCGAGAAGCTGTCCACGAAGAGGGCGGCGAAGCCCGCGTTCATCGCCCGCTGGGCCCACCCCTGCTGGTCGGCGGTCGCGCTCTCGTTGTCGAACACCCGCTTCAGGTCCGTGGTGTTGTTGTTCGCGCTGAACAGCCCGTTGCACCCGTGCAGGAAGACGATGGCGGGCACTTCGGGCTCCGCCACGACGCTCGTCCCCGTCGGCATGTTCGACGGCAGGTAGAGGAAGCCCGAGAGGGTGTTCCCGAGCGCGGCGTTCGGGATGCTGACCTGGATCTTCACCCCCGTCGGATAGGAGGGTGTGTTGAGCGCGAGCGCCCTCCCCACGGCACCGGCAGCGGGCTCCAGCTCCGAGGGCCTCTCGAAAGCTCCCTCGGGCCCACAGGCCACCAGGAACGTCAGCACGGACAGCAGGCCCCCACGGCACCAGGACTCGAACATGGACATGCCTTTCCTCTCAGGCAGCCCCACCTGCATGGGCGGGGCGATCATCCTGGGAACGAAAGGCCGCGCGTTTCTTCCCGGCTCAGGTCGTGATGTAGGTGAGGGCCAGGTCGAAGATCATCATCTCCAGCCGCTCGTAGTCGTCCTCGCTCACGAACTCGAAGGCGAAGGAGACGCGCCGGGGGCCGCTCTCGGTGGTGGAGGCCGCGACGATGCGCGCTCGGCCCACCACCGGCCCCTCCTCCTGTTCCGGCAGCCACAGCACGAAGCCGAGGTGCTCGTCGAGGGGATTGCCGGGCAGCGTGCAGGAGAAGCCGCCGGAGGAGATGTCCAGGGTGCGGCTGCGGATGGAGCCGGTGCGGAAGCAGACGTCCACGGGCATCCCCTTGGGGACGCGGAAGTTGCGCCGGGCCATGGAGCCCGGTTGCACGCTCTGGCCCTGGGCCGCCAGCAGGGAGCGGGCAAGCTGCTCGCGCGCCTCCAGGTAGAGGGCCCGCTCCTCGCTCGTGTGCAGCTTCCGGCGTGCCCGCTCGTGCAGCTCGCGGAAACTCGTCAGCCAGACGGAGAAATCCATGATCCCATCCTAGCGCGATTTTCCGGGTTGGACGGGTAGGGGATGTGGGCACCTACCTGTCGGTGCACCCGGGTGGGAGTGATGGCCCCGGTGAGTCTGCCTGCCTGGTCGGGGAGGGCCATCCGGGAAGCAGCGGGAACCTCGCGCTCGGATCCGTTATAAGCCTGCCCAAAATGTTCACCGGACTCATCCAGGACATCGGCGTGGTGGAGCGCCTCATCCCCGGGGGGATGACGGACGTGTGGATTCGCACGACGCTGGGCGCGCGGGACTTCGCGCTCGGCGAGTCCATCGCGGTCGATGGCGCCTGCCTCACCGTGGTGGAGCGCGGCGGCGACTCCTTCCGCGTCCAGGCCGCTCCCGAGACGCTCCGGCGCACCACCCTGGGCGGCCTCCAGCCCGGCTCGCGCGTCAACCTCGAGCGGGCGCTCGCCCTGGGCGACCGGCTGGGCGGCCACCTCGTCAGCGGCCACGTGGACGCCGTGAGCGAGGTCCTGGAGACCCGGCCCGAGGGCGGCTCGTGGGTGATGGTCTTCCGGCTCCCCGAGGCGCTGGCCCCCTTCTTCATCGAGAAGGGCTCGGTGGCCATCGACGGCATCAGCCTCACCGTCAACTCGGTGGGCACGGACCGCTTCGGCGTGCAGCTCATCCCCGAGACGCAGGAGCGCACCACGCTGCGCGCCAAGAGCGTGGGCGAGCGCGTGAACCTCGAAGGGGACATGATCGGCAAGTACGTGGCGCGGCTGGTGTCGCTGCGCCAGGGCCCGGGTGGCGGGCTCTCCGAGGCGGTCATCAAGGCGGCGGGTTTCGGCGGATGAAGGCAGAGCAGGGAGCACGACGCATGGCACGCGGTAGGCAGCACGAGTCGGACAGCATCGCCCTGGTGGAGCGGGCCCTCGCGGAGATCCGCAAGGGCCGCATGGTCATCCTCACGGATGACGAGGACCGGGAGAACGAGGGAGACCTCGTCATGGCGGCGGAGAAGGTGACGCCGCAGGCCATCAACTTCATGGCCACCCACGGGCGCGGCCTCATCTGCCTGTCGCTCACCGAGGAGCGCCTGCGCCGGCTCAACCTGCCCCTCATGGTGCAGGACAACACCTCGTCCTTCCAGACGGCCTTCACCGTCTCCATCGAGGCCTCCCAGGGCGTCTCCACCGGCATCTCCGCGGCGGACCGTGCCCACACCATCCAGGTGGCGGTGGCCCCGGATGCCAGGCCGAGCGACCTCGCGCGCCCCGGCCACATCTTCCCCCTGCGCGCCCGCGAGGGCGGTGTGCTGGTGCGCACCGGGCAGACCGAGGGCAGCGTGGACCTCGCGCGCCTGGCCGGCCTGGAGCCCGCGGGCGTCATCTGCGAGATCATGAACCCGGACGGCACCATGGCCCGCCGGCCGGACCTGGTGAAGTTCGCCCGGAAGCACAAGATGGTGCTGCTGTCCGTGGCGGACCTCATCCGCTACCGGCTGGAGCGCGAGCGGCTCGTCCGGCGCCTCGGCGAGGCCACCATCGAGCGCCGGGGGCAGGGCACCTTCCAGGCCTACACCTATGGCAGCGACGTGGACAGCTCCGTGCACGTGGCCCTGGTGAAGGGGGACGTCTCGGGCCGCACGCCCGTGCTCACCCGCGTCCACCGCGCCTGCCTGGTGGGAGACCTGCTGGGGAGCGCCGGGTGCGACTGCGGCAGCCAGCTGGAGCAGGCCTTCCAGCGCATCCAGGCGGAGGGGCGCGGCGTCGTCGTCTTCCTCCAGCGCGACGTGCCGGCGAAGAACCGGCTCGAGTGCACCCACGTCTCCAACGAGGAGGCCGTGCCGGGGAAGATGGACCAGACGCGCCTGCGCGAGTTCGGCGTGGGGGCGCAGATCCTCAAGGACCTGGGGCTGTCCCGGCTGCGCCTGCTCACCAACAACCCCAAGAAGATCGTGGGCTTGGAGAGCTACTCGCTGGAGGTGGTGGAGCAGATTCCGCTCACCCTGACCGCCGAGCGTCCATTACGGGTGGCCGCGCGCCGCCCTCCGCGCCGCCGGCAGACGTCCGCAAGGTAGCAGGCTGGAAAACTCTATCAGGACGCCAGCCGGGTGGCTGGTGTAGAGAGGGGCCGCACATGCCTCGCTACATCGAAGGTGACTTCCTCCCCCCCAAGGGCCGCTTCGCCATCTGCGTCGCCCGCTTCAACGCGTTCATCACCGAGGAGCTGGTGAAGGGCGCGGTGGACACGCTGGTGCGCCACGGCGTGGCCGACGGGGACATCGACGTCTTCCGCTGCCCCGGCACCTATGAGCTGCCAGCGCTGACGCGGCGCGTGTCGGAGATGCGCTCCTACGTGGGCATCATCACCCTGGGCGCCGTCATCCGCGGGGGCACGCCGCACTTCGACTACGTGGCCGGCGAGTGCGCCAAGGGCATTGGCAACGTGGCCTTCACCTCGCAGGCGTCCGTCACCTTCGGCGTGCTCACGTGCGACACGGTGGAGCAGGCCATCGACCGGGCCGGCGTGAAGGCTGGCAACAAGGGCTCCGAGGCCGCCATCGCCTGCATCGAGATGGTCAACCTCCACGTGAAGCTGGCCGCGTTGACGGAAGGGAAGAGGAGCTAGCCATGGGCGCGCGGAGAACGGCACGCGAGCGTGCGCTGCAGGCCCTCTATCAACTGGAGATGACGCCGGGCTCCATCGCGGATGCCCTGGAGGCCGCGTGGGCCGCCGCCGAGGAGGCCCGCAAGGAGCCCGAGGCGGTGAAGTTCGCCCGCGAGCTCGTCGAGGGCGTGATGGACCACCACGCGGAGATCGACCGGCTCATCGAGCAGCACAGCCACAACTGGCGGCTGGACCGCATGGGGCGCATCGACCGCAACGTGCTGCGCCTGGGCGTCTTCGAGCTGAAGTACCGCCCGGACATCCCCAAGAAGGTGTCCCTCAACGAGGCGGTGGAGCTGGGCAAGAACTTCGGCACCGAGGAGTCCAGCGCCTTCGTCAACGGCCTGCTGGACCGCGTGGCCGCGGCGCTGGGGAAGCAGTGAACGTCGCCGCCTACGACATTGGCTTCGAGGGCCTGGATGCTCTGGAGGGAATCGACGCCCTCTGCCTCTTCGTGGGCGAGGATGATCGACCCCTGCCGGGCTCGGTGGGCTATGTGGACTGGCGGCTGTGCGGCGCCCTGTCGCGCGTCCTCCAGTCCGGCTTCTTCGTGGGCGCCCAGGACGACTCCCTCCTGCTGCCCACGGATGGCCGCTTCCCCGTGCCCCGCGTCTTCGTCATCGGCCTGGGGCGGCGGAGCGGCCTGGATGCCTCCTCGCTGGGCGAGGCGATGGCCAACGCCGGCCGGGTGATGGCCAAGGCGAAGGTGCAGGCGGTGGCCCTCGAGGTGCCCGGGGCCGAGCGCCTCGACGAGGGCGCCCGTGCTTCCGCCCTGAACGACAAGTTCCTCCCGGCCTTCAAGGGCCAGCGGGTCGCCGTCCTGGCGGACAAGGCACTGGCCCGACGCCTGCCTGGTCGCAAAGGCTGAGGCTCCCGGTGGCCGGCCGTTCTGGTACGATGAAGGCCGGTTCCAACGAATGAAGTTCAAAGTCCTGATCGTGGAAGACTCCAAGGCCTCGCGGGAGCTGATTGCCGCGACGGTGGAGTCCATCTCCGGTCTGGAGGCCTTCGCCACCAGCAGCGGCTTCGAGGCCCTCAAGCTGCTGCCCCGGCACCGATTCGACCTCATCATCACCGACATCAACATGCCCGACATCAACGGGCTGGAGTTGATCAACTTCGTCAAGAAGAACCCCAACTACCGGGATACACCCCTGTTCATCGTCACCACCGAGGGTCGCGAGAAGGATCGCGACCGCGGGCTGGCGCTGGGCGCTGCTGAGTACCTCGTCAAGCCGTTTTCGCCCGACAGCCTGCAAGGGCTCGTGCGGCGATACCTGAAGCTCGCGTGAACCAGGCCGGTAAAGCGTTGGCGGAGTTCGTCGCCGAGGGGACCGAAATCCTCGAGGCCCTGGGCAGGGATCTGCTCGTGCTGGATCAACAGCGCGGGCAGGAGCCTGATCCTGATCTCATCAATGGCATCTTCCGGGCGGCGCACTCGCTCAAGGGCCTGGCGGCGCTCTTCGGTCAGGAGCGCATCGCCAAACTCGCGCACCAGTCCGAGGACCTGCTGGACCGGCTGCGGCTGGGCAAGCTGGCGCTGGATGATCGGGCGCTGGACACCCTGATCGAGTCGCTGGACGTGTTCCAGGCCCTGCTGGCGGAGGCCTCCCGGGAGGAGTCCTCGGACGGCATGGCCGAGCGCGCGGCGGAGCTGGCCACGCGGCTGGAGAACCTGGGGACCGACCCGACGACGGTGGAGGAGGATCCGCTCGACCGGTTGGACCTGGACCCGGAGGTGCGCGCCGTCTTCACCGAGTACGAGGAGCACCGCCTGCGCGAGAACGTGCGCCGCGGCGTGTCCCTCTACCGCGTGCGCGCCGCCTTCGACCTGTCGGACTTCGACACGGGGCTCGCCGAGCTCAACACGCGCCTCAAGCCGCTGGGCGAGGTCGTCAGCACGCTGCCCTCGTCGGAGCCGGGCGGGGCCTCGGGCATCGCGTTCGATCTCATCTTCGGCGCGAAGGTGAGCCAGCAGGCGCTGGCGGAGGCGCTGGCGGGGACTCCCGCGCAGCTCTCTTCACTGCCCGTGCGTCCCGCGGCGC
>NZ_DASVSO010000030.1:0-13441 GCF_036388035.1 Archangium sp. | reverse complement strand
CCGGAAGGTTCAGCACCCCGCCTGCTTGGGGTGCATCCGGGCTCGCGGCCCCGGGGAAGGGAGCGGCGAGGGCATCCGCTCACCCGCTGGAGTTACCGGAGGCTCCGGCTCTGCCGGTATGCTGCTCCGCGTGAGTTCCACAGGGGCGAAGCGTGAGGCGTACGAGGAGGAGTTGCTCCTCGCGTTGGACGAAGGACTGCTCTCCCACGAGGAGGCGGAGGCGCTGCGCGAGGAGGCGCTCCGCCGGGAGCGTGGCCCGCTCGAGCTGCTGAGGGAGCGGGGCCGGCTCTCCGAGGACACGCTGCTCATGCTCCGCGAGGAGCTCTCCGGCGAGGCCACGGGCCAGCGCGAGGACACGGGCCGTCGCGAGGGCCCGGACACGGGTGGCGCCCAGCCCGAGGAGGCCGCCACCCTCGCCCCCGGCTCCGCCAGCCCGCCCTCCGCGCCCTCGGGCACGCCGTCTCCCTCCGTCAGCGGCCCCGCCTCCCGCGAGCCCGCCTTCCCCGTCCCCGGGTGGGACCGCTACCAGCCCGTGCGCTTCCTCGGCCAGGGCGGCATGGGCCTCGTCTTCCTCGCGTATGACCCGCTCCTGCGCCGCAACGTGGCGCTCAAGTTCGTGCGCGGCGAGGACCCCGAGCTCGCCCGCCGCTTCCTCGCCGAGGCCCGCGCCCAGGCCCGCGTCCGCCACGAGCGCGTGTGCGAGGTGTACGAGGTGGGCGAGGTCCACGGCCGCGGCTTCATCGCCATGCGGTACGTGGATGGACAGCCGCTGGGCCAGCTCGCGGACTCGCTCACGCTCGAGCAGAAGGTGCTGCTGCTGCGCCAGGCCGCCGAGGGCGTGCACGCCGCCCACCGCGCCGGGCTCGTCCACCGCGACATCAAGCCCGCCAACATCGTCGTCGAGCGCACGCAGGACGGGAGCCCCTCCCCCTTCGTCATGGACTTCGGTCTGGCGCGCGACTGGAAGGAGGAGGACACCGCCTCGGGCGAGGTGCTCGGCACCCCGCACTACATGGCCCCCGAGCAGGCCCGCGGCGAGGCGTCCCAGCTCGACCGCCGCGTGGACGTCTACGCCCTGGGCGCCTCGCTCTACGCGCTCCTCACCGGCCAGCCCCCCTTCACCGGCGCCAACGCCCTCGAGGTCATCAACCGCCTCCAGTCCGAGGAGCCCCGGCCCCCGCGCGCGCTGGACAAGGACATCCCCGCGGACCTCGAGGCCATCGTCCTCAAGTGTCTGGAGAAGGAGCGCCCGGCCCGCTACGACTCGGCACGCGCCCTCGTCGAGGACCTGGACCGCTTCCTCGCCGGCGAGCCGGTGCTCGCGCGCCAGGGCCTGGGCTACCGGCTGCGCAGGAAGGCGCGCAAGCACCGCGTGCTGCTGGCCCTGGGCTCCGCCGCGCTGCTGGTGGTGATGCTGGCGCTCGGACAGGCGGTGCTCGCCCACCGTGAGGTGGCCGAGCGCGAGCGCCTCTCCCGCCGCTTCACCGAGCACGTGGAGCGCATGGAGGCCGCGGCGCGCTACTCCGCCCTCTCCCGGCTGCACGACACGCGCGGGGACCGCGAGGCGCTGCGCGCGGAGATGGCCGCGCTGGAGGCCGAGGTGCGTCAGGCCGGCGAGCACTCCGTGGGCCCGGGACACTACGCCCTGGGCCGCGCGCTGCTCACCCTGGAGGACATGGAGGGCGCGCGCGAGCGGCTCGAGTCCGCCTGGGCGCACGGCTACCGCGAGCCGCGCGTGGCCTGGGCGCTCGCGCTGGTGCTCGGCCACCTCTACCAGGAGCAGCTGGTGCAGGAGGTGGAGCGCCGCGGCCCCGAGCAGCGCGAGGCCCGCCGCCGCGACCTCCAACAGCGCTACCGGGACCCGGCCCTCGCCTACCTCCGCCAGGCCGAGGGCCCCGACGTCCCCGCCCCTCCTTTATATGTGAAGGCACTCCTCGCCTTCTTCGAGGAGCACCACGAGGAGGCGCTGGCCCACCTGGACGGCATGGGCAAGACGCGGCCCTGGTTCCACGAGGCGCCGCTGCTCCGGGGCAACATCCTCCTGGCCCGGGCCAACCAACGCTGGAGCCAGGGCGAGCGCGACGGCGCCCAGGCGGACCTCGACGCCGCCCGCCACGCCTACGCCTCCGCCATCGCCACCGCCGAGAGCGCTCCCGCCGTGCACTTCTCCCTGGGGCGGCTGGAGCTCGCCGCGCTCGCCATGGAGCTGTATGGCCAGGGCAACGTCCAGCCCCACTCCGAGCGCTCCCTCGAGGCGTTCTCCCGCGCGCTCACCGCCGCGCCCGACCACGCCCCCTCCCAGCTGGCCCTGGGACGGCTGCACCGCCGGCTCGCCGAGCATCGCCTCCTCAAGGGCGGCGACGGTGTGGAGCCCCTGCTCGACAAGTCCCTCGCCGCCATCCGCGCCGCCCAGCCGCACGCACCCGCCGACAAGGTCTCGCTGGAGCTGGCCGTCACCTGGCGGCTGTGGGCCCGCTACCGGCAGCAGCAGGGACAGGATCCGCGCGAGCAGCTCCGCCTGGCCCTCGAGTCCTTCGAGCGCATCCGCCCCGAGCGCCGCGATTACCACCTCCTCCTCCACCTCGGGCTGACCTGGCGGGTGTGGGCCGACTACGAGAGCGAGCACGGGGGCCAGCCGCTCGTCCCGCTGGGCAAGGCCCTCGACGCCAACCTCGCGGCCATCCGCCTGGAGGAGCACCAGCCCGAGGCGTGGATCAACCTGGGGAGCGTGTACCGCAAGCGGGCCTCGCTCCCGGACGCCCCGGACAAGGTGGGAGACCTGGAACGGGCCCGGGACGCGCTGGAGCGCGCGCTGACGCTCAACCCCTCCCATGCCGTGGCCTGCCTCCAGGGAGGCTATGCCTCCGAGCTGCTCGCCCGCCACCACCGCGACCGCGGCGAGGAGTATGGGCCGCACCTGGAGAAGGCGCTGGCGCTCTACCGACGGGGACTGGCCATCAACCCCAAGCTGCTGCAGCTCCACAACAGCCTGGGCGCGGCGCTGCTCTGGCAGGCCGAGCAGCTCTGGGACGACGGCGGCGACCCCGAGCCCCTGCTCGCCGAGGCCTGGAAGTCCTTCGAGCAGGCCCGGGACGTGGCACCCCAGCAGGCCTTCGCCTGGAACAACCTCGGCGAGGTGCGGGTGACGCGCGCCCTCTTCCAGCTCGCGCGGCGGGAGGAGCCGGGTCCGGGCCTGCGCTCGGCCCTGGAGTCCTACCAGAAAGCGCTCGCGCTGCTGCCCGGGGATGCGGACCTCTGGGCCAACCAGGCCCGGGCGCACGTGCTGCGGGCCACCTGGGCGCTGGAGCAGGGGAAAGACCCGGGACCGGAGCTGGGCGAGGCCGAGAAGTCACTGGCGAAGGCGCGCGAGCTCAACCCCCGGCTGGGCAACGCGTGGCGCTACCTCGGGGAGGCACTCGGTCTCCGGGCCCGCTGGCGGGCCCGTCAGGACAAGGCCTGGGACGAGGACTTCGAGCAGGCGGCGAAGGCCTGGCAACAGGCGCTGGAGCTGGAGCCCCAGCACCAGGAGCTTCGGCTCGCCGCGGGCGGCTTCCACCGCGACCGCGCCGAGTGGAAGGAGCGCCAGGGCCTCGACGGCGCCCCGGAGCTGAAGCGGGCCCTGGAGCTGGCCGAACGGACCCTGGCCGCCCGGCCCCGGTGGGCCCGGGCCCGGGCCCTGCGCGCCAGCGTCCTCCTGGCGTTGGCCCGTCACGCCGACAGCACCCAGCAACGGGCGTGGCGTCACGAGGCCCGGGAGGAGTTGGAGCAGGCGCTGGCCCACAATCCCCACCTCGGGCCGGCGTGGCGCCACCGGCTCACCGCGTCGCAGGAGCCCGTGGCCGGGCCCCCCGTGCCCTGACGCCGCTTCTACGCGTCCCGCTCATCCGTCGACACATCCACCTCACCCCGCTTCACCTCCCAGTGGGGGAACTTCGAGCGGAGCGAGTCGGGGATGTCCACCGTGAAGTAGTACTTGCCCGCGCTGGCGGTGGCGGAGACCGTCTCCTCATGCCTGGACGCCATGAAGGAGCTCGGATCGATCGAGAAGGGGGCCGACGACGTGAAGCAGCAGGACGCGTCGAACGACACCTCGACCGTGGCGGGAACATCCACCAGCTGGAAGATCACCTTGTCGCCGCGATTGACCACGTTCCCGCGGGGGTAGTGAGGGCCATCGGAGTGGATTTCGATGGTGAGTTCGGCCATGGGTTTGGACTCCTTGTGTCCCACAGGGGGACGTTGGATGAACAGCGCCAGCGGGAGATTGCAGGCGCCGTACCAGGAGCCCGGGCAGGCCCGTTCCCCGCGGAGCGCGCGCCCCCGGCCGCGCCGGAGCCCCGGCCGGCACATGACGGACACGTCACGGACGCGTCAGGCCGGACACGGACGTGTCAGTCGGCGCCGAGGCCCAGCTCGCGCACGCGGCGCTGGAGGGCGCGCTTGGAGACCTCGAGCCGCCGCACCATCCGGTCCAGGTCGCCCTGGCACTCCTGGAAGCAGGTGGAGATCTCCTCCGGGCTCAGGTCCCGGGCGGTGCGGATGAGGGAGCTCTTGTCGATGAGCACGTAGACGGAGGAGCGGGGAATGCCCAGCCGGTCCGCGGTGGCCTTGAGGTCCCACGAGCTGGCGCGCAGGGCTTCCAGCAGCTCCTGCTCACCCACGTCCGAGGGCTTGCGCCGGGCGGCCTTGTCGTCGACGGACTCCGGCTCCTCGGGGGGGGCGGAGGCGGTGGCGGACGGAGCACGGGGGGTCGGTCCGGGGGCGGCGGCGGAGTCCAGCTCCTGCTCGAGCCGCGCGTCCACGCGCAGGTACGGGAGGCCCCGGCTGCCGATGACGAGCTGCCGGGCCACGTTGCGCAGCTGGCGGATGTTGCCGGGCCACGCGTAGCGCACCAGGCGGACGGCCAGCGACGCGGGCAGCCACGGCTCGGCGCGCGGATCCGCGGACGACAGCCGCTGCACCTCGCCCGTGGTCTCCAGCTCCTGGCGGGCGAAGTGCATGAAGAGCGGGCCGATGTCCTCGCGACGCTCACGCAGCGGCGGCACCTGGATTTCAAAGCCCGCCAGCCGGTGCAGCAGCGGCGCCTTGAAGAGGCCCTGGCGGATGCGCTCCTCCAGGTTGGCGTCCGTGGCGGTGAGCAGCCGCACGTCCACGCGCACCGGGGCACTGCCACCCACGGGGAACACCTCGCCCGTCTCCAGCACGCGCAACAGCGCCACCTGCACCTCGGGCGGCGCCTCGCCCACCTCGTCGAGGAAGAGCGTGCCCCCGTGCGCGGCGCGGAAGAAGCCCTCGCGGTCCCCGGCGGCGCCCGTGTACGCGCCCTTGCGCGCGCCGAAGAGCTCGGCGGACACCAGCTCCTTGGAGAGCGCCCCCAGGTTGACGCTGATGAAGGGCCCGGCGCGGCGCTTGCTGTTCTGGTGGACGGCGCGGGCCACCAGCTCCTTGCCCGAGCCCGTCTCGCCGCGGATGAGCACCGGCACGTCCAGGTCCGCCACGCGCGCCACGTCCTCGCGCACCCGGCGCACGCCCTCGCCCTGGCCCACCATGCCCAGGTCCCCCGGGCCTGTCTCCGGAGTGGAGGACGCAGGGTGCAGCAGCAGCACCACGCGCTCGGCGAGCTCCAGCGGCACGCCCACGGCCAGCTCCTCGGGGGAGAACTCGCGCCAGCCCACGAGGGACTGCCCGGCCACGCGCACCGCCGTCCCGTCCTCCGGGACGAGCAGCCGCACGCCGCCGCGCGCTCCAGGCTCCAACCGCACGGGCTTGCGGCTGATGAAGGGGTCCCCCAGGGGCAGGGCCAGGAGGCTGCCGGGACGCGAGAAGTCCGGCGCATTGCGTGACAGGGAGGCCGTCCTGCCCGCCGCGGCGATCATCTCGCTCAGCAGCAGCCGCTCGCCGATCCGCTGGGGCTGCGGATGCGAGACGATGGTCAGGGCCGGCACGGTGCGCGGGAGCGCGGCTTCCCGGCCACGCGAGTGAACAGCCGTCGTCGAGAGGTCGTCGGAGAGCTTCTTCTGCATAGAGCCTGGGGGGAGCGTCAACGCTGGCGGAAGTCTACACTGTCCCCGCCGGACGATGTTCAGCCCGGGGGGCACACGGCCCGCGGCGCGCCGCCATTTTCTCACCCCCCGAGAATGCCCCGGGGAGGACGACTTTCCGCCCGGTCCCTCATGACACGTCCGCTCAGCGCTTCGAGAAGGCCTCGGTGGCCTTCTCCCGCATGCGCAGCAGCTGCTCGCGCGGGAGCCACTGGCCGTGCACCATCACCCCGAGCGACCTGTCCGCCTGGCCCACGTCCTCCAGCGGGTTGCCGGGCAGCAGCAGCAGATCCGCCCGCTGCCCGAGCGCCACCGTGCCGAAGCGCGCCGTCGCGTCCACGTGGTCCGTGATGAAGGTGGCGGCGTTGCGCGTACCGGTGGCCAGCGCCTCGAAGGGGGACAGGCCCGCCTTCACCAGCTCCGCCAGCTCCAGGTGCGCCGCCTTGCCGGGGTAGAGCCCCGCCTGCGCGGCGTCCGTGCCCAGCACCAGCCGCACGCCCTCCTTCCGCAGCCCCAGGACGAGGTGCTGGACGAAGGGGTAGGCCACCCGCTCGCGCTCCGCGAAGGCCGCCACGTCCACGCGGCGCGTGGGGTTGGAGCCGCGCCAGTTGCGCAGCACGTCCGGCGAGAGGAAGCGGGCCTCGGGGTCCGAGAAGACGCCCTCCACGTCCTCCAGCATCCGCCGCGTGGTGGCGAGGCGTGCCAGGTTGGGCACCACCGATGTGCCCGCCTCCTTCGTGGCACGGGCCAGGGCCGGAATCCGCGACGCGTCCTGTCCCGCGGCGAGGAAGTACTCCGTCCCATGCGAGATGAGCGCCTGGCGCTCGCGGAGCACCGCCTCCAGCCCCACCTTGCGCGGCACGTGCCCCACCACCGGCAGCTTCTGCTGCCGCGCCATCCCCATGAGGATGGCGTACACCTCGGGGGTGAGGTTGTCGTACACCTTGAGGGCGTCATAGCCCGCGAGCTTCTGCTGGACGACCGCCCTGCGCGCCTGCTCGGGCGAGCCCACCTTCACCACCGTGCCGCCGAACACCGGCGGGTCCCCGTCCACGCGCGGGCTGCTCGTGTAGAGCGTGGGGCCGAAGCGCTGATGGTTCGCCAGCTGCGCCCGCAGCTCGACGTGTCGGGGCGAGCCATCCAGCTCGAAGACGCTGGTGACGCCATGGACCAGGTACGACAGGAGCTGCTCGTCCGAGGTGAGGTGGACGTGGAAGTCCGCCAGCCCCGGCATCAGGTAGCGCCCCTTGCCGTCGATGCGCTCGGCATCGGCCGGGACGGTGATGGACGCCGAGGGGCCGATGGCCGCGATGAGCCCGTCCCGCACGATGACCGTGTGGTCCGTCAGGACACGCTCGGTGTCCATGGGGATGACGTTCACTCCGACGAACGCGACGGCCCGCTCGGCTGTCCCGGGAGTGGGCTGTGCCTCGTGGACGCAGCCCGTCAGCACCGCGCCGGCGAGCGAGACGAGGCCAACACCCAGGAGCGCCCAGGCACGCAGGGTCTTCATGACGGTTCCCCTCATGCGTTGCAGGTTCACCGCTGAGTATAGGGGTACCTTCCCACCCCAGCGAGCGCGGGGCTCACCCGCCCAGCAGCCGGGACCAGTCGTCGTCGCCCTCGAAGACGTGGACGCCCAACCGCTCGCAAACCTCGCCGTACTGCCGCGCCACCGGGCCCCCCACCCACACCGGCGTCCCGTCGGGAATGCCCTCCTGGATGCGCGACAGCAGCTCCTCGAACTCCTGGGCGCCGGGGTCCGTCACCGCCGACAGCCCCACGAGGTCCGCCTTCACCTGCCGCGCCGCCCGGCCCACCTCCGCCGCCGGTGTCCGCTGGCCCAGCAGCGTCACCGCCAGCCCCGCGTGCCGCATCCGCAGCGCCGTGCCCAGCAGCCCGAGCTCATGCTGCTCCTCCGGGAAGCACGCCAGCACCACGCGCCGGCCCCCCCGCTCCGGCGAGGTGTGCAGCAGGCTGATGAGCCGCGCGCGCACCGCCTGCGTCACCAGGTGCTCCTGCGCTACCGAGAAGGCCCCCGCGTGCCAGCGCGCTCCCACCTCGCGCTGCAGGGGCACCAGCACCTCGTCATAGGCCTTCAGCGGCGACAACGCCCCGAGCACCTCGTCCAGCACCTCCGACACCCGGGCCTGATCCAACACCTCCGCCGCCTTCAGCACCTCGTCCCGCCAGGCCTGGATACTCGCGGGGCTCGGCTCCGCCCCCGGCTTCGTCGCGCCGAGCTCCGCCAGCAGCTGTGGCAGCAGCTTGGCCGCCTCGCTGATGGACACGCCCTCCTCGGTGAGCTGCTTGAGCCGCCGCAGCAGCGCCACGTCCCGCTCCGTGTACACCCGGTAGCCCGACGCCGTGCGCCGTGGCGTCAGCACCCCGTAGCGCCGCTCCCAGGCGCGGATCAGCTCCACCCGCACGCCGGACAGCTCCGCGGCGATGTGGATTCTGTAGGTGCGCTCCGCCATGACTCACCCCGTCCGTCCCCCATCGGCCTCAGGTGCTGTTCGACGCACCTCGCACCTGCTGCCAGAGGGCCACCAGCTCGTCCAGCGAGTCAGCATACTGCGCCCCCACGCTGAAGATGGCCTTCAAATGCTCTCGCGCGCCAGGGCCCCCCACCACCACGGGGGCCGGCACACACGCCCCCACCGACGCTCGCAGGACCTGCTCGAAGTCCGCTGGCTCCCGGCGCCGCACGAAGGAGAGCGCCACCAGCTCCGGGCGCACCTGCTGGCAGGCCGCTTGCAGCGCCTCCGTCGGAGTGTCCGCCCCCAACAGTGTCACCCGCCAGCCCCTGCGCTTGAGGTGGAGCCCCAGCGCCAGCAGCCCGCCCTCGTGCAGGTCCCGCTCCGGGCAGGCGAGCACCACCCGAGGCCCCTCCGGATGCGCGTCCTCGGCCAGCAGCAGGGCCCGCAGCCGCTGGCGGATGAGCGCCGAGGCCAGGTGCTCGCGCGCGATGTCCAGTCGGGAGCCCATCTCGCGCAGCAGGGGCAGGAGCAGGGTGTCGCAGTAGGCCTCCACGTCCATGGCGGCCTGGGCCTCGCCGAGCACCCGCTCCGCCGCGTCCGCGTCCATCACCATCACCGCCGACCAGAAGCGCTCCACCAGCCGCTCGAGCGGCGGCAGCCCGCCCACGGACGCGGTCTGCACCTGGGCGATGGCCTCGCTCACCGCCAGGCCCTCGGAGATGAGCCTCGCCACGCGGCGGATGTGCTCCACCTCCTCGCGGCTGTAGACGCGGTAGTTGCTCTCGTTGCGCAGCGGGCGCGGGAAGCCATAGCGCCGCTCCCAGGCGCGCAGCGTCGCCTCGCGGATGCCCGTCAGCCGGGCGATGGTGCGGATGCGCAACGTCATGCCGAGGGCGCCCTCCCCCGCACCACGTCCCAGCGCTCCGCCACCCCCAGCCCGCCCGACACCACGCGCGAGAAGCCCTCCAGGCTCGTCGCCTCCGCCAGCCGCCGCACCGCCCCCTCCAGCTCCGACTGGAAGCGGGAGAGCGGGCCCGCCGGGTGTGGCGCCCCCACCTCCACCAGCACGTCCGGCCGCTCGTGCTCGAAGAAGGTGTAGCGGATGGCGAGCGGCACGCACTCCGCCTTCCCCACCCGCCCGAGCAACTCCACCCCGCGCTCCAGTCGCAGGGGCAGCACGCCGAAGGGCCGCAGCTCGCCCTCGGGGAAGATGCACACCGCCGCCCGGGGCCGGCGCAGCAGCCCGCTCGCGTAGCGCAGCGTCTCCAGCGAGGAGGCCCCCTGGCCCCGGCGGATGCTGAAGGCCCCCAGCCTCGCCAGGAAGCGGTAGCGCTCCAGGTTGTGCTCCTCCATGACGCAGTAGGCGTCCCACCCCGCCGCCCGCCCCACCTGGTGCAGCACGAAGCCGTCCCACCAGTTGGAGTGGTTGGCGTAGACGAGGCGCGCGCCGTCTCCCCGCGGCAGCGCTCCGCGCACCCACAGGCCGCGGAAGGCCGACCTGAACTTCCACCCCACGTATCCGTCGAGTACCCGGCCGAAGAGTCCGCCTTTGGCCGCCTGAATCACGGCACCCGCGCCTCCCACCGCGACAGGAGCACCGTGAAGAGCGTCAGCCCCAGCGACACCATCAGGCTCGTGAGCAGGAAGAAGAGGATCTCCTCGAGCGGCACGCCCGCCACGTACACGCCCAGGTGCTTGCCCCCGCCGAAGTTCCAGATGCCCTCGCGGATGGCCAGGTGGTCCGCCACCGACAGGTAGGTGCCCACCACCAGCGCCGGAGGCACCACCGCCCGCAGCACCGCCCACGTGCGGCCGCGGAAGTGGTGCACCAGCACCGCGAGCTGCAACACGATGAAGGGCACCGACCACGCCAGCAGGTGGATGAGGTACGCCCAGCGCGTCTCCATCATGACGCCACCTCCTTGGCGTCCGGCACCGGCGCCCGGGCCTCGGAGTCCGCCGTGCGCTTCTCCTTCTGCTTCTCCGGCGTGGGCGCCTCCAGCACGCGGCGCAGCCGCTCGCGCGTCCACAGTCCCACCAGCAGCGTCTGCAGCCCGAAGAAGAGGTACTCCTCCAGCGGCAGGTAGCCGAGCTTGATGCCCCAGGTGCGCTCCGGATCGAACCCCCACAGGCCCCACTTCACCGCCAGGTTGTCCCACGGCGACGTCGCCGCGTAGACCACCACCAGCAGCAGGCCCATGGGCGCGAGCCCTCGTGCCGTCAGCGTGCGCCGGTAGCGCACCGCCAGGAAGAGGATGGGCAGGACGACGAAGAGTCCCAGGAAACGTGCGTACGTCATCCCCGACCTCCACTCAGCTCGGTCCAGGCGGGAGACATCCGACCCCCGGCGTGCAATGCGTAGGTGCGCCCCCGCCACGTCACCCTCGGTGGGTGGACGAGCGAGGACAGGAAGGCGGCCAGCAGCAGGGCCTCGCCCAGCAGCCAGTCCAGCGCGCCCAGGCGTCCGCCCTCTCCCGAGGGCACGCCGGTGGAGAGCACGACCAGCCGCCAGGACAACAAGGTCCGCACGACGAGGAGCCCCGCGACGCCCGCCGCCAGCCACGCCGAGCCCACCAGCAGACTCCACACCAGCAGCGGCCACGTGGGGGTGAAGAGCAGCGGCACCGTCGGGTAGAGGCCCGGCCGGTGGCTCTCCAGCACCTGCATCCACCGCGTGAAGCGGGCCAGGGCCGTGGGCCAGTCCCCCGCCCCCAGCGGCACCAACGCCGGGGCCTCGCACAGGGCCACGTCCAGCCCCCGCGCGTGCAGCCGCTTCGACAGCTCCAGATCCTCGCCGATGTGGTCCGCCAGCCCCGCCAGCTCCGCCGCCGCCCGAGCGCTCAACCCCAGCGCCTTGCCACACACCGCCTTCGCTCCCGCGCTCATCACATGCAGCGCCCGGAAGCTGTGGTGCGTGCGGCGCAGCAGCCCCGCCACGGCCCGGTCCACCAGCCCGCGCTCGCCCACGGGCGTCGGCACCGCCGTGCTCAGCGCCGCGCCCGCCGCCACCGGTGCCGCCAGCCCCTCCACCAGCGCCCCCGTCACCGCCACGTCCGCGTCCACCACCAGCACCACCCGCCCGTCCAGCGACAGCGTCTCCAGCGCGTACAGGACGTGGCCCACCTTGCGGTTGGGCGTCGAGGGGTCGCTGTGGAGCCACTGCGCGCCCCCCGACAGTCGCGGCCGGTGCGGCGAGAGCACCACGTGCTCCAGGTACCCCTCGTAGTCGATGGGCCGGGAGAGGTTCTCCAGCTCTCGCTCCGAGGGGGCGTCCACCGGGCGCAGCAGCAGCACCGGCACCCGGGTGCGCGCCACCGGACGAGGGCGCCGCAGCAGCCGCGCCAGCGCCACCGCGCTGAAACCTCCCGCCAGCACCGCCCAGCCCAGGCCGATGGCCACCAGCGGATTCATGGCCCACGCTCCACGCGCGTGCGGAAGTGCGCCATCCAGCGGATGAGGGGCGAGTGGAAGCGGCGGAAGTCCGCCACCTCGCCCAGCACGTCCAACGGGCCCCGCCGGGCCTCCACCCGCGCGTAGAAGGGCGAGGACTCCAGCAGCCGCGGCGCGCCCACCGCCGTGGTGCCCGCGTACAGCCGCGCCGGTACCCGCAGGCCCCAGCCCGTCAGGCTCGTCGGCCGGGCCTCCGCCAGCAGCGGCCTGCGCTCGGACTTCGTCCCCAGCACCCCCGCCGTCACCCGCAGCGGCGCCACCCCGTCCGGCAGGTGGTAGTCCACCACCGTCTCCTCCGGCCCGTGCACGCGCGCCCAGTGCCACCCCGGCAACCGCGCGCCCAGCAGCTCCTCGCCGTGGTTGCTGTCGTGGTAGCCGAGGCCCTCCGCCTCCACGCCCTCCGAGGCCACCTCCAGCCGCGCCCGCGCCCTCGGGGCCAGCGCGCGCCAGTAGTGCGGCAGCCCCGGCACCAGCTGCACCTCCTCCGCCGCGGGCACCTGGGGCTCCAGCACCAGCCGCGCCCGCAGCTGCCCACCGAAGGGCGCGCACCGCTCGTCCACCTCCATGCACACCGTGCCGTCCAGCGCGTACTCCAGCAGCGAGCAGCCGATGCGCAGCACCCGGCCCTCCCCGCGCACCAGGGCCGCCGGGTACTCGCTCAACACCCAGCGCTGGCGCACGCCGTGGTGGTACAGCGCGAAGTTCACCGCGCAGTGCTCCAGCGGGCTCGCCCCGTGCCGGGCCCTCGCCGAGTAGCGCGGCGAGAAGAGCGAGCCCACCATGAAGATGAACACCGCGCTGTACGCCCCCGCCGTCACGTCGGCGTAGAACCAGCGGTAGGCTCCCGCGCTGTCCGGCAGCGTCGGCAGCGCGTCCAGCCAGTGGGAGCGGCTCGAGGTGCCCGGCGGGGGGGAGGAATAATCCAGGAGCCTCATGCGCTCCTCCGCAGGTGCTCGGACGCCATCTCCGCGGCGAAGCGACCCGAGAGCATCACCAGCGGCACTCCGCCCCCGGGGTGCGTGCCCCCGCCCGCGAAGAAGAGCCCCGGCGTGCCGCCGCGGATGCGCGGCCGGCGGAAGGGGCCGAACTTCCCGTGCGGCAGGAAGCCGTAGATGGAGCCTCCCGGCGCCCCCAGCGCGGCCAGGTCCACCGGCGAGCGCTGTCCCACCACCCGCATGCGCCCGCGCAGCTCCGGGTAGTGCGCGAGCAGCTTGTCGAACATCTGCGCCTTCACCCGCTCGGCCTGCAGCTCCCACGCGGCCGACGCCTGCTCACAGGCGCCCGGCTCGCGTGGCAGCGCCGGGGCATTCACCATGACGAAGAGGCCCGTCTTGCCCGCGGGCGCCACCGTCGGGTCCGTCGCCGAGGGGTTGCAGAAGTACACCGTCGGGTCGCCGGCGAGCTGCCCGGCGAAGAGCTCGTCGAACTCGCGGCGGTAGTCCCGGCTGAAGAGCACGGTGTGGTGCGGCA
>NZ_DASVSO010000029.1:0-8849 GCF_036388035.1 Archangium sp. | reverse complement strand
TCGACCCTCCGGCGCTCGCGGCGCCCCTGCCGCCACCGGATGACCCCGTCCGGCTCTGGCATCGCGCACGACGCCTCGGTCCGTACCACGTCCGCGAGGGACTCCCCGGAGGCGGTGACGTCGACATCCACGACACGGCACCGGGTTCCGGGAAGCTCGTCCTCCAACGCGTGCCCCAGCCCCACCACCGTCGCGCGCTCGGGGGCGAGGCCGTCCGTCGCACCAGCGGTCACCACGAGCAGGCGCCCGGGACGTCGCTCCCGTTCGAGCGCATCCCAGGCCCTCGCGACCGCGAGCAGCGCCAGGGCTCCATCCCGCTGCGCCTGGTCGAACGAGGCCACGTCCGTGAGCGGGGTCGCTGCCCCCGTCGGCCCGAGGAACACGACACCCTCGGTCTCGCCCCGGGCGAGTGCCGCCTTCAGGTCGGGCAGGTCCACGCGCTCACACGTCGCTCCCGCGTCACGCAGGCGGCGGGTGACCTGGGGGCTCGCCGGATGCGCCGCGGGCACGATGACCCAACGTCCCCGAGGAGGCTGGGACTGTTCCGGGGGCGCCTCCCGCCAGACCACCTCGCGCATCCAGGCCCGGACATCGCGCTCCGTGCCCTGGAGCGCCTCGGCCGTGACTCGACGCAGGCGAAGTCCACGAAGGCGCAGCCGGGGTTCGTTCCCGACGCGAACCTCCACCTCGCACTGCACGACATCACCGGGCGCTCGCGGATCTCCGTTCAGCGTCACCAGCGCCGCGCACCGGTCGGGGACCGGGCCGAGCAGCTCGACCTGCTCCACGTGCATCGGCACGTACAGGCCCTCGTGCTCCCGGGTGTGGGCCAGCAGGAGTGCCGCGATCGGCTGCATGGCGGAATCGAGCAATGCGGGATGCACGCCGAACGTTCGCCCCCGTGCCTCCTCCGGTAGGGAGAGCTCCGCGCGCGCGGTCCGCTCGCCCAGCTCGATGGCTCGGACGGCGCGCAGTGAAGCGCCGTGCTCCATTCCCCGCTCGCGGAGCCCCTCGTACAGGTCGGAGGGCTCGAAACCCCGCGTGCGGGGCTCATCCATCCCGGGTGCCTCTGGCGGCGCCTGCTTCGTGCGCAGCACCTTCGCCCGCGCGAGCACACCGCCGTCCTCGTCCGTCAGGGAGACCTCAAGGTCATTACCCCGGCGCTCGACCACCACGCGCACAGTGCGGGCTTCGTCATCCACCCGGACGGGCCGTGCGAAAGTGACCTCCGCCAGGCCCGCAGGCTCCGTACCCAGGGCGTGCCGTGCCGCCGCGCGCATCAACTCGATGCATGCGGCGCCCGGCAGGAGGTGCACTCCATGGACGACGTGCTCGGAGACGAGCGGGTCGTCGGGCGTGATGCGCGCGAGGAGCACCGCCCGATCCAGCGTGAGCTCGAGCTCGTCCACCAGGAGCGGATGTTCGATCCTCCGCGACGCCGAGGCTGGGGCAGGGGGAGCCTCGGGCACCCACCAGGGGCGATGCTCGAAGGGATAGGTGGGCACCGGGACGTGAGCGCGGTCCGGCGCCTCGTCCCACGCGAGCCGGTCGAATGCCTCTCCTTCAATGAACGCACTCGCGGCGACCTCCGCCGAGGCTCCCTCCAGCGAGGCTCCGCTGCGCGCCTTCCGCCTCGCCACCCGGTCGGGGACCACGCCGTGGAGGACCTCGGCCGGTGCTCCATCCGCCCAGGCCTCGAGTCGCTCGGGGATCCGTTCCGCCCCGACGAGCGCGAGCCGATGAGGGCCGGGATCTCGCGAGACGCTCGCGGCCAGGGCGGTGTCCGACAGCTCCACCTCCGGATGTTCCCGGAGCCAGGACGCGAGGTTCCTCGCGCTGGCTCGGAGCGCCGTGTCGGTCCGTGCGGACAGCGTCCACAGCAGGGGGCGCGTGCTGGGGGAGCGCGAGCGGGCAGGGCGCTCGGGCGGCTCTTCCAGGATGACGTGGGCGTTGGTGCCGCCAAACCCGAAGCCGTTGATGCCGGCGCGCAGGGGCTCCGGTCCGCTCCAGGGACGTGGCGAGTCCACCAGGGAGAGGCCGGCCGACGTGAGCCCATGCTCCGGGTCCGCCGAGCCAGCATGCACCGAGGCCGGGAGCGTGCGGTGCTGGAGCGCGGACACGACCTTGAGCAGGCTGGCCATTCCGGCGGCGCTCAGCAGATGCCCGACGTTGCCCTTCACCGAGCCCAGCCCGAGCGGCTCGTTCGCGCCCGCCCGCCCGAAGACCGCGGACACCGAGCGCGCCTCGATCGAGTCCCCAACGCGCGTGCCGGTTCCGTGCGCCTCGAGGTAGCTGGCGCTCGCCGGCTCGAGCCCGGCCCGTTGCCACGCCTCCCGCATGACCGCGATCTGCCCGGCGGGATTGGGGGCCATCGGGTTGAAGGTGCGGCCATCGTTGTTGAGCGCGCTTCCTCGCACCACCGCCAGAATGGGCGCACGCCGCCGGAGCGCGTCCTCGAGCCGCTCCAGGACGACCACCCCCAGCCCCTCTCCGAGGACGATGCCATCGGCCTCCCGAGCGAACGGACGGATGCGGCCGGTGGGGGACAGCGCCCCGGCGCGCGAGAGGACGGTGAACACGGTGGGGGTGAGGTTCAGCGTGATGCCCCCGGCCAGCGCGAGCTCGCACTCGCCGCGGTTCAGGCTCTCGCAGGCGAGGTGCAGGGCGACCAGCGACGACGAGCACGCGGTGTCGACGGCCAGCGAGGGGCCGGACAGGTCCAGGACGTGCGAGACGCGGGAGGGGATGAGGTTGCGCAGGTTCCCCACCGCCGCGGTGGGGTGCACGGGCATACCCGCCCACAGGAGCCGGAGGATTCCCTCCTGATAATCGGACTGACCGACGCCCACGAAGATACCGGTGCGCCGGTTGCGTCGGCGAGGGCCCGCGAACCCGGCGCGCTCGAGCGCCTCATGCGCCGTCTCCAGGAGCATCCGCTGCTGCGGATCCGTGAACTCGGCCTCGCCGCCCTTCATCCCGAAGAACGCCGCGTCGAACCCGCGCACATCATCGAGGAACGAACCGACCCGTGCGTCCGGGTGCTCCGGCCAGCGGCCCACGGGGGGCGGGCGCATCGAGACGCGCTCCGCCAACAGGTTGTTCCAGAAAGCTTCGGGCGTGGCGGCGTCCGGCAATCGGCACGCGGAGGCGACGATCGCGATCGGACCGCTCAGGGAAGGCATCATCAATCCAACGGGCAGGTGGCGCCGCGAAGCGCCTCGTCAATCGTCCACAGGGGGAGGGCGAGCGCCTCGGCCACCCGTCGCAGCTCCAGGAAGCGCGCGTCGCTCACCGGGCCCTCCGCGGCCGCCACCACGGTGAGGTGCCGCACCAGCCGGGCCCGCTCGGAGAGGGACAGCTCCTCGCGAAGCCCCGCGAGCATGTCTCCTGGCGGGAGCTTCTCCGCCAGGCCCGAGGGCTCCAGCTCCTGGAAGTCCCGCGCGATGAACGCATCGGCCTCTTCTTCCGGGAGGCCCTCGTCGCTCCCGTAGTGCCCCGCCACCCGGAGGAAGGTCCTCGACCGGGAGAACGCCACGAGGGCGCGCAGGCGCAGGGGGCTGAAGGGGTGGGTGATGAAGCAGCCGAGCATGTCCTCGTCCTCGCGTGGCTTCTCGCGGGCCGCGGACGAGGACAGCAGCGCGTCCACCTGGCGCACGTAGGCGGCCAGCTCGGACTTCACGGACGCGGAGGCCAGTCCACTGGTCCGCTTGAACGAGGCACTCAGGGCGGCCTCGGTATCCTTGGCGCACAGCAGCCCCGCCCGGTCGGCGCTGACCTCCGCCGCCCGGTTCCAGGCATCCAGTGCGAGGACGTTGGCGCGCGGGAGGTGCTTCCCCTCCGCGCCTTCAACGCCGACCGGAAGGGCGAAGTGGTCGAGCACCAGGTGGCCCAGCTGGTGGCCGATGACGAAGCGCAGCTCGGCCTCGGTGAGTGCCTCGATGAGCCGGGAGGAGAGGACGATGGCGGGCGGCTCCCCGGGGGCTTCCACCGCCGCGGCGTGGATCCTCTGATCCGGCTGGACGAACAGCTCCACGGGGCCCGCGTGGCCCAGGGTCTCCTGGCAGGCGGCCAGCACATCCATGACCGTCGGAGCCACCGAGCGCGTCAGCCGCAGCGCGTCCGTCAGCAGTCGCCTCCGCCGCGCGATGGAGCCGCTCCGCTGGACGTGCCTGTCGGCGAGCAGTGCGTCACGCATGCGCCGGTCGATCGCGGACTGGAAGATGCTCGGGGTCTCGTGCGGCATGATGAGGTAGGCCTCCTGCCGCCAGCGTACCTCATCCTGTGCACTCTCCAGGCACGGCGACATAGGATGCCGGGTGAATGGCCCCCACCCACGCGCCCGGGACCCTCGACTTCTCCACGCCACTCCTCTGCCTGCAGCTCTGGAGCGGGGACTACCAGGCGTTTCCCGTGGCCTCGCCGGCCCTGACGAGCCACGCGACCACCCGGGAGGCCTGCCTCGCCGAGCAGCGCCTGTTCCTCGAGGAGTACCTCTCCAAGGCGGAGCCCGAGGTCCTCGCCCGCTTCTCCCTGCCCGAGCAGGTCCGGCTCGAGGCGCTGGAGATCCTCGCGCCACGCGCGGACCTGCCCAAGCGCCTGGTCAAGCCCACCACCGTGGAGATGACCGCCGTGGTCGTGCCCCTGGCCGAGGAGACCTGGGTCTTCGTCCCCGCGATCGATCACACCGTCCACGTGGGCAGGAACCAGGACGTCCGGGAGACCGTCCGCGCGGATGTGGAGCGGATGCTCGCCGCGCGCGAGCCCACCTCCCACGAGTACCTGCGGCTGCTGCCGCCGAGGTCCGTGACGCTCGAGACCGTCCAGCTCCAGCTCCGACGCCAGGACGTGTTCAGCGAGAAGGCCCGGCAGGCGAAGAAGAAGCAACAGGAGAAGCTCAAGCGCGATCAGGCGCACGAGGTGCTCCTCACCGTCTCCACGCAGCTCCACGACCGCGAGGAGGCCAAACATGGGCCGCCGCTGATCGGCCGGGACACCGAATTCGCGCTCCTGTCGAGCCTGCTCGGTGGCGAGAAGCGGCAGGGCGTGCTGCTCGTCAGCCCGGAGCTCGCGGGCAAGACGGAGCTGCTCCTCGCATGGCTGCGCGCGGAGCGGAAGGCCGGCCGTCAGCGGCGGGTGTACGCGACGAGCGGCTCGCGGCTGCTCGCGGGCATGTCCGGCTTTGGCCAGTGGCAGGAGCGCGTGCTGCGCGTGATGCGCGCGGCGCAGGAGCTCGATGCCGTCCTCTATTTCGAGAACCTCGGCGAGCTGCTCGCGCAACACTCCTCCGAGTCCATCGACATCCCCGGCGCGATGAAGCCCTTTCTGGAGGAAGGAAGGGTGCGGTTCCTCGGCGAGCTCACCCCCGATGCGCTCGATCTCCTCGAGAGCCGGCAGCCGGGCCTCTTCGCCACGCTCTCGTCCGTGCGCCTGGAGCCGCTGGGAGCGAAGCACACCCGCGAGGCCTTGCGGGCTCGGGCGGCCTGGCAGCGGAAGGTGGATGCCTCGCGGCCCACGCTGGCCGACGCCGCGGTGGAGCCGCTCGTGGAGCTGGCCGAGCGCTACCTCCCGGGCCGTGCGCTGCCGGGCAAGGCGGTGCGTCTCTATGAGGAGATGCGCGCGGGCTTGCAGCAGGAGCGCACGGCCAGCGGTCAGGTGCCCGAGCTCACCCGGGAGCGGGTGTACTCGCTCTTCAGCCTCAAGACGGGTGTCCCCGAGTTCCTCCTGCGTGAGGATCGCGCGCTGCTGGCGCCCGAGGTGGAGGCGTGGTTCCGCCGTCAGCTCATCGGCCAGGAGGTGGCGGTGCGCCGCGTCGTGGAGACGCTGTGCCTGGTCAAGGCGGGCCTGCAGCCGCAGGGCAAGCCGCTGGCCACCTTCCTCTTCGTGGGCCCCACCGGCGTCGGGAAGACGGAGCTCGCGCGGCTGCTCTCCACGTTCCTGTTCGGCTCGGGGGAGCGGATGTTCCGCTTCGACATGAGCGAGTACATGGATGCCTACGCCGCCGATCGGCTCATCCGGGGCAATGCCCAGGGGGAGGGGCTCCTCACGCGTCGCGTCCGCCAGCAGCCCTTCTGCGTGCTGCTGCTCGATGAGATCGAGAAGGCCCACCCCGCCGTCTTCGATCTGCTCCTGCAAGTCTGCGGGGAAGGGCGGCTCACCGATGCTCGCGGACAGACGGCCTGGTTCCACAACGCCATCATCATCATGACCAGCAACCTCGGGGCGGCCCACCGGCGCAACACGCTGGGCATCGGCGCGACCGCGGTGGACGACGGCGCGTACTACCTGCGCGAGGTGCACCGGACCTTCCGCCCCGAGTTCATCAACCGCATCGATCAGCTCATTCCCTTCCATCCGCTCACGTCCGAGCAGGCGGCGGAGGTGGCGAGGCTCGGCGTGGAGAAGCTGCGGCAGCGGCGGGGGCTGCTCCAGCGCGGCATCTCGCTCCACGTGCCGCCGGAGATCACCACCACGCTCGCCACGTCGGGCTACCAGGAGGCCTATGGCGCTCGTGCCATGCGCAGGCACCTGGACCAACAGCTCGTCGTCCCCATTGCCCGAGCGCTCTCCTCGGCGGGACCGGACGCCCAGGGCGGTAGCGTGGTCATCGCCCCGCGCCCGGAGGGGCTCTCGGTGGAGCTGCAGAAGGGGAGCCCGAAGTCGGCGCGCAACCAGCTCGGCCTCGTGCGCGAGCTGCAGGAGGAGCGGCGGGCCATGGACGCGCTCTTCCGGCTCGACGCGGTGGAGCAGCTCAAGGAGGAGCTGGGCTTCCTCGTGGCCCAGCTCGCCCAGGGGGACCGCGAGGAGAAGCGGGGCCCCGAGGCCGCCTCCGTGGCGAAGCTCCAGGAGTCGCACCACCGACTCGATGGCATCTGGACGCAGTCACAGCGGCTGCGCGCGGCGCTGGTGGCCGCCGAGGAGCTGGCGCTAATGGCCCTCTTCGAGCAGCAGGATGCCGGGCCTTTCGTGGAGGATGCCCGAGAGCAGCTCGGGGGCCTGCGTCGGCTGATGCCCTCGGTGCTGCTCGCGCTGGTGCCCCGCCGGGACGCCATCACGCTCATCCTCCAGGAGTCCAAGGATGGGCGTGCGCTCGAACGTTATCTGTTGCCGCTGCTCGCGGACGCGCCCCGGCGCGGGTGGTCGGTCGGGGGTCGCGTGTCGGTGACGAGCAAGGGCAGCGACCGCAAGCGCAAGTGGGGCGCGGTCCTCAACGCCGAGGAGCTGAGGAAGGCGCTCGTCGAGCCCTCCCGGACCTTTCGCGAGGTGCTGTTGTCGGTGGCGGGGGTGAACGCCGGGGCCTTCCTCGCGCTCGAGGCCGGATTGCACCGCTACCCCCCGCTGGAGAAGGACGAGCCGGTCCTGCTCAATGTCCATCCCCTGGCGATGCGGATCCACCTGTACGAGAAGGAGCTCGAGTTGCCAGTCGCCGCTCCCCCCACGCAGCCGGCGCCCCAGGAGCTCCGGCTGGTGCCCCCCGTGCGCGAGCACCTCCCCGACGACGAGCTCTCCCTGTCCGACGGCGCTCGCAAGATGAAGCTCGCCACCCCGGACTACTTCCGGAACCTCGAGCTGGTCCTGCTCGAATACCTCTCCCTGATTGAGCTCGCCGAGGGGCTGGATCGCGACGGCAACTTCTCCTTCGCGCTCGACAAGCTCCAGGGGGTGAGGCGATGAACCTCACCCTCGCCGTCTACCAGAGCCGGGACGCCTCTGGCTTTCGCTGGACCACGCTCGGGCTCGGCCCCCATACCCGCGGCCGCGAGGGCCGGAGCACCGTCAAGCTCCAGCGCAAGCTCGTGGACGACCTGCGGACCATCATCGGCGAGCTGCCCGTCCGGGAGCTGGCCTGCTTCCAGTTCCCGCGCGGCATCCACCTGCAGCGGGTGCGGTTGGAGCTCGACTTCAAGCGCGTGCACGCCGGGGCCGAGACGCGGCGCCTGTCCGGCGTCTTCCCGCTGATCCTCGAACCGCGCTGGCGCACGCGCGGCGAGGAGATGACCATCGCCTACCACCCCCTGCGCCAGGACGAGTGGTTCCCGATTGACCCCGCGGAGAGCCTGGAGGAGCAGGCGAAGCTCTTCTTCACCCGCGCCTGGGTCGCGCTGGAGCCGGACCTGCTCGAGGAGCTGCGCTCCAATGGCAAGGACAGCCTCAAGGCGCTCGCGTTCGTGGCCCAGCCCCGGACGCTGCTCGACGAGCTGGGGAAGAAGAAGGGCCCCTGGGACGACCTGGAGCTCAAGGACAAGCACGGCAAGAAGCAGCAGAAGCCGAGCGCGGGCACCCAGGTGCTCCACAACCTCGGGGCGAACCTCACCCTCCAGGCGGCGGAGGGGACGCTCGACACCGGCATGCCGCGCGGTCCCTACCGCGAGCAGCTCCAGCTCCTGCTCGGTGGGGAGCGACGCACGCCGGTGCTGCTCGTCGGTGCGCCCGGCTCCGGCAAGCGGACCCTGCTCAAGCGCTTCGTGGCCGAGCAGCTCGAGGCCGAGGGTTTCCAGACCCACCGCAACCTGGACAAGGTGACCGAGGTCTGGACGATCGCCGGCAAGCGGATCATCGCCGGCATGAGCTATGTGGGCGACTGGGAGCAGCGCTGCCTGAAGCTGCTCGAGGACGCGAGGGGAGGGCGGCGCATCCTCCTCGTCGAGGACCTGCACGCCTTCGGCCGCATCGGCCGCTCGCGCGACAGCGACGCCAACCTCGCGCTCTTCTTCCAGGGGGCGCTCGCCCGGGGGGAGATCACCCTCGTGGGCACGGTGACACCGGAGCAGCTCCAGCGGCTCGAGTCCGATGCCCCGTCCTTCGCCGCGCTCTTCACCCAGCTCCACGTGCGGCCCACCAACGCCGACGAG
>NZ_DASVSO010000028.1:0-6504 GCF_036388035.1 Archangium sp. | reverse complement strand
GCCCTGCGCACCAGCATCCTGCGGCTGTACGGCGAGCACGTCGAGCACACGCACCCGGGAGAGCTGTCCGTGGCGCTGGGGGAGGTGGAGCGCTTCAACCAGGCCTTCGACGAGCTGATGGCCGCCGCCATCGCCCGCCATGCCCGCTCGCGCGAGCGCACCTTCCAGGCGCTCGAGCGCATCTCCCAGGCGGCGCTCGGGACGGAGAACCTGGACGGCTTTTTGCCCAAGCTGCTGCGCGTCATGTTGGAGGTCACCACGGCGGTGGACTCCGTCACGCTGCTGCTGCGCGAGGGCGACGTCCTGCGGGCGAGGGCCTCGGTGGGGCTGGAGGAGCTGGTGACCTCGGGCTTCAGCGTCCGGATGGGCGAGGGCTTCTGCGGGAGGATCGCCGCGGAGCGCCGTCCGATGGGGCTGCGCTCGGCGGCCACGGCGCCGCAGGTGAAGTCGGGGGTCTTCCGGGCCCAGGGCACCCGCGGGCTCTACGGGGTGCCCCTGCTGCAAGGAGACGAGGCCCTGGGTGTGGCGCTCATGGGCAGCCGCACCGCCTTCGAGTTCTCCGGGGAGGACACGCTGCTCTTCCGGTCCATGGTGAGCCGGGCCACCGCCCTCATCGTCCAGGCGCAGCTGGTCGCCCGCGAGCGCCAGGCGAAGGAGGAGGCGGAGCGGGCCCTGGCGCTGCTGCGCGAGCAGGAGTCCCGCACCGCGCGATTGCAGGAGGTGACGGCCGCCCTGTCGCAGGCGCTCACCAGCGCCCAGGTGGCCGAGGTGGTGGTGGAGAAGGCCGTGCGGGCGGTGGGGGCCGCGGGCGGCTCGCTGGGCCTGCTCTCCGAGGACGGCCAGTGGTTCGACATGCTGGAGACCACCGGTTACGCGGAGGAGGAGGTGCGCGGCTGGAAGCACTTCCCGGCGGACTCGCCCGTCATGTACCGCGACGTGGTGCGCACCGGGGCCCCCGTCTTCTACGAGTCGCTGGAGGCCGTCCTGGTCGACTACCCGTGGTGGAGGGGGCACGCCGAGGTGGAGGACTACGGCGCCTTCGCCTCGCTGCCGCTGCTGGCCGAGGGCAGGCCGCTGGGGGCCATCGGGCTGTCCTTCCGGAGGAGCCACGGCTTTCGCGAGGATGAGCGGGCGTGGATGCTCGTCGTGGCCGGCCATTGCGCGCAGGCGCTGGAGCGCGCGCGGCTCTACGACGCCGAGCTGCGGGCGCGCACCGCGGCGCAGGTGGCGCTGGCCCGCCTCAACGCCATCATGGAGACGGTACCCGTGGGGCTGGGGCTCTGGGACGCGGACCTGCACTTCGCGCGCCTCAACGGACGCCTGGCGCAGTTGCTGGGGCTGCGGCCCGATGAGCCGTTGGGGAAGACGCTGTACGAGGTGCTACCGGACCTCGCGTCCCTGGTGGAGCCGCACTTGCGCCGGGTGTTGGAGACGGGCCAGCCGGTGCTGGACGTGGAGGTGGGCCGCTGGCTGACGGGTTACTACCCGGTGCTGAGCGAGGAGGGCCTCATCCTCGGGTTGGGCGCGGTGGTGGTGGACATCTCCGACCAGAAGCGCGCGGAGGAGCACCTGCGCCAGACGGCGGAGTTCCGCGAGCGCTTCATGAGCATCGTCTCGCACGACCTGCGCAATCCGCTCAACGCCGTCCTGCTGTCGGCCAACGCGCTGCTGCGCTCGGACGACCTGGACGAGCGCCATGTGAAGAGCGTGCGTCGCATCGTCACGAGTGCCGAGCGCATGAGGCGGATGATCTCGGACCTGCTCGACTTCGCGCGGGGGCGGCTGGGGGGAGGCATCCCCATCAGCGCGCGGCTGGTGGACCTGGGCATGCTCTGCCGGGAGGTGGTGGAGGAGCTGGAGGCGGGACGCCCGGGGCGGGAGGTGGTGCTGAAGGCGGAGGGGAACCTCCAGGGCGAGTGGGACGCGGACCGGCTGTCCCAACTGCTCATCAACCTGGGGAAGAACGCGCTGGACTACAGCCCCGAGGCGACGCGCGTGCGCTTCACGCTCCAGGACGAGGGGGAGACGCTGCGGCTGGAGGTGCACAACGAAGGGACGCCCATTCCGCCTGAGCGACTCGCGTCCATCTTCGAGCCCTTCCGGCGGTTCGTGGAGGACGAGGGCCATTCCCCCGCCTCGTCCGGGCTGGGACTGGGGCTCTACATCGTCGAGCAGATCGTCCGAGCACACGGGGGCACCCTCTCGGTGCGCTCCACCGCGGAGGAGGGCACCATCTTCACGGTGCGGCTGCCCCGGCATCCGGTGGGGGCCGGGGTGCACTGAGGCCTCCAGCTCCACCCGCGTCGGGAGTGCCTCCATCCAGATTCGAGGAGGGTGCAGGTGGGGGATTCTTGGGGACGGAGACGAGCCCGCCGTCCCGGTACTCCCAACTGTATCCGGCATCCGGTGGCAGCATCGTCACACCCGGAATGACTCCCGGCTCCTCCGCGGCCATCGGCCCCCGCGAGCCTTCGCGCGGCTGCCAGACGCGTACACCGGGCATGTCCACTGGCTCCGTGACGATTTTCAGGATTCCGCTGTCGGACTTCTCCAGGTCCTCCAGGTCGGGAATGTCCCCCGATTCCGTGACGACTGTCACTGTTCCACCATCGGGAGTTTTCAGGCTCCAGATGTGATCATCCTCATCAATCGCATCAAGAACACGTCGGAGGATGCGACCATCCTTGCTGATCGCGTATTTCGCGCCTGAATCCATGGCGGGCACCCCGTGACCGCAAGAGGCGGGATTTTCTTCGACGTAGACGAAGATGATGTCCTCACGGCGGGTAAACCGGAACGTATGTGCTTGCTGTCTGGCCCTACAGGACAGCTCCAGCTGGGACGTATCCGGAGGGAAGAGATCGTTGGAGACGATCATCAACGCACGCAGCACCTCACCATCCAGTTCATATGTCTTCTCCTCTGCCTTGATCTCGACAAGGCCACCCCCGACGGACAGCGGGAAGATGACCGACCTGTCCTGCTCCGGTCGCGTTGAGAAGGGCTCCCACCTTCGTGTGCAACTCGAGAGGATGATGGCGAGCGAAATGAGGCTTCTCAGTTTCATGATATCCCTGCTGTGGATTCTGGTTGGCGCCCATCCGCCTCTTCTTCAAAGCCGTGGTTTCTTCCGGTTTTTCCAGGCGGCAGGCGCAAGCACCGTTTGCTTCCACTCGCCCCGGGCCTGGGTCCACATCATCATGGACTGTGTTGCCGGAATGTATTGATAGAACCCATCGCAGGTGGGGGCGCCAGGGTCCTTTGATTTCGAGAAGAACGCGATGATGGAGAGCAGGATTTCGCCGTTGTTCTTCGTCTTGATGACCCACTCGTGGACGCTGGCCATCTCTTCGATGAAATGAATGTCCCGTTCGGAGATGTCGGACCCAAACGGGTGGTTGTGAAGAGCGAAGATGTACTTGAGGTCACCCAGCGCATAGCGCGGGTCGCTCACGAACGCAGGAAGGACGCAGCTTTTCTTCCCTGTCACGAGGTCATCCGGCTGTGACAGGTCGGACAGCATGCTCATCTCGTACTTGTGTTCAGGCGTGTAATACAGCCATGCGCAATATTCGGTAGCGGTTCGTGCGGCCAGCTCGGGGTTCGAGTTCTGGAGATGACCCACGGTGGCGTTGGGCTTGGAGAGGATGAGCGGGCAGGCCGCCTTCAGTGCCTCCGGGTAGGAGTCGAACGGCCCGAAGTCCTTCAACGGCCCCGGGATGTGATCTCGATCCTCACCGGGGCCAGGGCGCCAGACGCCCTCAACGGGTCGGGGCGGCGTGCATCCCAGACCGAGGAGAAGTGAAACCAGGAGACGCTGGAGGAACCGCTTCGGCCCGCGCATGGAGCGAACCTATCCTGGTGGGTTCGTCCAGTAACAGCCCTGGCGAAGCCCCGCTCCGCCGGAAAGGCTGAAACGAAGGGCGCTTCCAGGCATCGTAGTCCCGTCATGGTACGTCACGTCATCGTCGTGGGAGCGGGACCCGGAGGCCTGTCGGCGGCCATCAACCTGGCGGGGCTGGGCCTGAAGGTCACGGTGGTGGAGAAGGAGCCGGTGCCGGGCGGGCGCATGCGCGGGCTCACCCTGGGCGAGCGGGGCGAGTACGCCGTGGACACCGGGCCCTCCATCCTCCAGCTCCCCGGGGTGTTGGAGAAGATCTTCGAGCGCGCGGGCAAGCGCATCTCGGACTACGTGAAGCTGGTGCCGTTGGACACCAACACCCGGGTGCACTTCTGGGACGGCACGCACCTGGACACCACGCGGGACACGGCGCGCATGGAGCGCGAGGTGGCGAAGTTCGGCCCGGACAAGGTGCCCGCGCTGCGCCGCTGGCTCCAGGAGGGCCGGGAGAAGTACCCGCTGGCCTACGAGAAGTTCATGGCGACGCACGCCGACAGCCTCGCCTACTACGCGCCCTGGCGGCTGCTCTCCACCCTGCGCTTCAAGCCCTGGCAGACGCTCTACAAGCACCTGGACGGCTTCTTCCACGACGACCGCATCACCTACGCGCTCTCCTACCCCTCGAAGTACCTGGGGCTGCACCCCACCACGTGCTCCTCGGTGTTCGGCGTCATCCCCTACCTGGAGCTGGCCTTCGGGGTGTGGCACGTGGAGGGCGGCTTCCGCTCGCTGGCCCGGGGGATGATGAAGTGCGCCGAGGACCTGGGCGCCACCTTCCGCATGGGGACGCCGGTGGAGCAGGTGCTGGTGGAGTACGGCCGGGCGGCCGGCGTGAGACTGAAGGGCGGCGAGCGCCTGGAGGCCGACGCGGTGGTGGTGAACGCGGACCTGCCCTACGCGGCCCAGAAGCTCGTCCCCTCCGAGTCGCGCGTGGGCACCCGGCTCACCGACGCCGCGCTGGAGAAGGCCAGCTACTCGTGCAGCACCTTCATGGCCTACTACGGGCTGGACCGCGTCTATGACGACCTGCCCCACCACCTCATCTACCTCTCCGAGAGCGCCCGGCGCACGGACCGGGTGGCCCTGGAGGACCAGGAGGTGGACCTGGAGGACCCGCCCTTCTACGTCTGCAACCCGGGCGTGACGGACCGGAGCGGGGCGCCCGAGGGCCACTCCACCCTGTACGTCCTGGTGCCCACGCCCAACACCTCGCGCCCGGTGGACTGGGCGGCGACCGAGCGCACCCTGCGCGAGCGGATTCCAGCCATGCTGGAGAAGGTGGGCCTCGAGGGGGTGCGCGCGCACATCCGGGCCGAGCGCTACTTCACCGCCGAGACGTGGCGGGACGACTTCAACGTCTTCCGGGGGGCGGTCTTCAACCTGTCGCACACCTGGCTGCAGCTCGGGCCCCTGCGCCCCCATGTGAAGAGCCCCAGCGTCGAGGGCCTCTACTGGGTGGGAGGGGGGACGCACCCGGGCAGCGGGCTGCTCACCATCATGGAGAGCGCCAACATCGCCGCCGACTACCTCGCCCGGGAGGCGGGCAAGGGACCCCTGCCTGAGTGGCCCCATGTCCCGCCGGTCGAAGAGGTTCCGGGCAGGTTTCGCGCAGAAGGTGGGTGAGTACCACCCGGAATACATGGTAGGACTTCAAGCCTTCCGTCACGCAAACGCATGAACGAAGCGCTTCAATTACTTCTGACCGATGGTGTGATCGACGAGGTCGTGGGCCGCCTCAAGAGTGGCAAGGAGGCGGACGTGTATCTTGTCCGCCACGGCGGCGAGATCGTCGCGGCCAAGATCTACAAGGAGCGCGAGCACCGCAACTTCCGCAACAACTCGGGCTACCGGGAGGGGCGGCAGGTGCGCAACAGCCGCACCGCGCGCGCCATCGCCAAGGGCAGCCGCTTCGGCGTCCAGGCGGCGGAGGATGCCTGGAAGACGGCCGAGGCCGACGCGCTGGGCAAGCTGTACGCCGCCGGCGTGTGCGTGCCCAAGCCCGTGATGTTCTACGAGGGCGTGCTGCTGATGGAGCTGGTGCTGGACCTCGAGGGTCACCCGGCGCCCCGGCTGGAGGAGGCCTCGCTCACGCCCGAGGAGGCCTCGGCGCTGTACGCCGACCTGCGCAACCAGGCCATCCGGATGCTGTGCTGCGACCTCATCCACGGCGACCTGTCGGCGTTCAACATCCTGCTGGGCAACCGCGGGGCCACCATCATCGACTTCCCGCAGGTGGTGGGCGCGGCGGCCAACAGCCAGGCCGAGTTCTTCTTCAAGCGCGACTTGGAGAACCTGCGCCGCTACTTCGAGCTGGCGGACCCGGGCCTGCGGGCACGCGCGGGTGACGCGAGCGAAATCTGGCGGGCGTACGTGAAGCGCGAGCTGACGCCGGACTTCGAGCCCACGGGCCGCTTCCAGCCGGAGGGGCCGCGCGAGCGCCGTTTCTCCGGAGGGCCGCGCGGCGAGGGCCGCTTCAACGGCAATGGCCCGGGCGACAGGTCCGGCGGTGGGCGTCCTCCTCGGGACGACCGACCGCGCGGCGAGCGCTTCCCCCAGGGAGACCGTCCCCCTCGGGGAGACCGTCCGCAGGGCGAGCGCTTCCC
>NZ_DASVSO010000027.1:0-4451 GCF_036388035.1 Archangium sp. | reverse complement strand
CAGGATGTTCTCCGGCTTCAGGTCCCGGTGGATGACGCCATTCTTGTGCGCGTACTCGATGGCCCGGCAGATCTCCAACATCATCCGCAGCGTCTCGAGCGGCTCCTGCTGGGGCGCGCGCATCCGCTCGCGCAGGGACGCCCCGTCCACGAACTCCATCACCAGGTAGTACGTCGTCTGCGTGCTCCCCTTGTCGAGGATGGAGACGATGTGCGGGTGGTGGAGGGTGGCGAGCGCCGCGGCCTCCTTCTGGAAGCGGGCGACGAAGCTCTCGTCCGTGGCGAGCTGCGCGTTGAGCAGCTTGATGGCCACCGTGCGGCCCAGCGAGAGCTGGGTGGCCTTGTGGACCTCGCCCATGCCGCCGGCACCGACGAGCTTCTCCAGGCGATAGCCGGGGATGAGATCCGGCGCGTGGGTACGGTTGACGGCGGTGGTGTCGAGCGCGGACATGGAGAGGGGGCGGCGTGAAGCGCGCTCGCCACGCTAGCAGAACCTTCCGGGCTCGGGCGGACGGGTTGCCCGCGTGGGTGTGGGCGCGGGAGCGGGTTTCCTGCCCTTTGCGTGCGGCTTTTCCAACTACACCGCACCACCGGGGATCGCTTCGGCGGCGGGGGGCGTGGCGATGGCCGTGGGGCTGGTCGCGTCGAAGTGTCCCGCGGCGCGCTCCGCGCAGTTGTCGCAGCGCCCGCAGTCTCCGGGCGCCGGCTCGCCGAAGTACTCGCTGATGAAGTGCCAGCGACACTCGGTGGTCTGCCCGTAGCGCATCATCCGCTGGAGGCGCTCGCGATCAGTCTGGTGGCGCTTCTCGTAGGCGGTGAGGTACTCGGCCAGCTCCTCGGCGGTCTCGAAGTCGCGCAGCTGCTTCAGCCCGCGCGGGCCCCGCTCGAGGATGCCCGCCCCGGAGAGCTGCGCCACCAGCACCTTCACCCGGTTGGCCGGCAGCCCCGAGGCCTCCGTCAGCACCTTGAGGGACACGGGCTTGCCCTGCCGGTGGGCCCACAGCTCGCGCAGCACCGAGTACAGCGCCTGGGACTCCTCGCGCCGGGGGTACTTGCCCCCGAGGAAGTAGCCTTGGATGCGCCGATCCTCCAGCCGGTAGAAGAGCACTCCGCGCGCCGGCGCTCCGTCGCGGCCCGCGCGCCCCGCCTCCTGGTAGTAGGTCTCCAGTGAGTCGGGGAATTGCCAGTGCGCCACGAAGCGGATGTCCGGCTTGTCGATGCCCAGGCCGAAGGCCTTGGTGGCCACGATGACGCGGTACGCGTTGGCCATGAAGCGCTGCTGCACCTCCTCGCGCTCGCTGGCCTTCATCTGGCCGTGGTAGCGGGCCGCCTCGATGCCGGCGTCCTTCAGCCAGTTCCACACCTCCTCGGCCTTCTTCACGGTGGCGGTGTAGACGATGCCCGTGCCCGGCTCCTCCTGGAGCAGCTTCATCAGCCGCGCCTTCTTGGCCTCGGGGTTCACCGTGCGGGCCACCTCCAGCGAGAGGTTCTCGCGGAGGATGCCGGTGTTCACCACCTCGGCGCCCCGCATGCCGAGCTGCTCGAGCACGTCCTCGCGCACCTGCGGGGTGGCGGTGGCCGTCAGCGCGAGGATGGGAGGCCGGCCGAGCTGCTGCACCGCCTCGCGCAGCGTGAGGAACGCCGGGCGGAAGTCGTGCCCCCACTGGGACACGCAGTGGGCCTCGTCCACCACGAAGAGGGAGACGCCCGCCTTGCGCAGTGCCTCCAGGCGCTCGGGCTTCTCGAGCTGCTCGGGCGTGACGTAGATGATCTCATGCTCGCCGCGGCGGACCTCCCGCGTCAGCGCGTCCGCCTCGCGCGCGCTGAGCGTGGAGTCGAGCTTCACCACCCCCACGTCCGCCTCCGTGAGCTTCTCGTGCTGGTCCTGCATCAGCGCCAGCAGGGGCGAGACGACGACGGTGGCCTTCGGCAGGAAGAGGGCGGGGAGCTGGAAGCACAGCGACTTGCCCGCGCCGGTGGGCATCACCCCCAGCACGTCCTTGCCCTCCAGCAGCGCCTCGAGGATTTCCCGCTGGCCGGGCCGGAGCTCCTCCACGCCGAAGCGCGCCCGGGCCTCGGCCGTGAGGGCCTTCCAGCTCGGTCTCCGGAAGCCGTCGGCCCCGCCTGCCAGGTTCTTGTCGTCGTTCGCGCTCATAGAAGGGAAGGCGGTGCTCCGGAGGGTGGGGCTCGTGTGCCTCACAAGGTAGGGGGCGGCACTCGTCCTCGGGAGTCAGCCTGGACCGGGGACCAGCACGGGCCGTCAGGGGAGCGGCCGGGCATGCCCCTCCTGGCTCTTCTGGACTGCCTGCCCTCCAGGCGGGCGTTCAGCGCATGGAGTGCGAGGGAGCGCCGTGGGGAGGGACGACGCGCCGCGCAGGTACCAACGTATTCGTGCGTGCCGCTGGGAGAGCCTCGATGAACACCCTCGCCGATGTCATGGAAGCCGGGCAGGAGAAGCTGTTCCGGCGCTGGTTGGAGCGGGTCCAGCGCGACCATGCTCCAGGCCCTCTCTCCGAGCCCGAACTGGCGGACCACATCCCGGAGTTCCTGAAGGAAGTGGTCGCCGCCCTGCACCGGGAGGAGGAGGGAGAGGCACCCAAGACGCATCGGGTGGGCCCGCTGGGGTGGGAGCATGGGGAGCAACGCTTCCGCACCGGCTTCGATCTCCCCAGCGTCGTGCGCGAGTACGGCGCGCTGCACGAATGCATCTTCGACCTCGTGGAGGAGGCGGGGCACGGACTCGTCCGCGTGGAAGAGGCGCGCATCCTCCTGCTGTGCTTCAACCGGGCCATCGCCGAGGCCGTCGCGCACTTCATGCACAGGCGCGAGCGGGAGCTCCTGGGAGAGGCAGCCCCTCCTCCCGCGGGCTGAGCCCGGAGGAGCGGGTGCGGCTCGCGCGCAGGCGTATCAGGGGGAGCGCGTGCGCGTCTCGGGTTGTGGCTGGCGCTCGGGCCCTGGCCGCCGGTGGCGCGAGTACCAGTGCATGAGGGGCGTCACGGAGATGCCGTGCAGCACGGCGGAGGTGGCGACGACCGTCAGCACCAGCCGGGCCAGGGGCTCTCCCAGCGTGGGGCCCAGCTCGTGGTTGAGGGCGTAGAAGAGGTAGTAGAGCGAGCCGATGCCGCGGATGCCGAACCACCCGATGAGCGCGCGCTGGGAGGGAGAAGTGCTCGTGCCCGCCAGCAGCAGGGCCACCGAGAGGGGGCGGATGAGCAGGAAGAGGAGGCCCGCCACCACGAAGCCCTCCGCGGCGAAGCCCACGGTGGCGAGCATCACCCCCACCAGCACCATGAGGGTCACTTCGCCCATGCGCTCCAACTGCTCGGTGAAGCCCAGCACCGCCTGGGCCATGTAGGCCGGGGCCGCCTCGGGGTGGGTGGCCACCTCGTGGGGCTTGTTGCTCTTCGCCACCGAGGCGACGTCCTCGGGCGGGGGCTGTCCGCGGCTGGCGCGGGCCTCCCTGTAGCGCAGGGCCAGGCCCGCGGCGAAGACGGCGAGGAAGCCATAGGCGTGCGCCCAGATGGCCACGCCGTACGAGAGGGCGATGAGGCCCAGGGCGAGCAGGTCATCCAGCCCCACCGCCTCCTGGTGCGTGCGCCGCAGGTACAGCACCAACCGGCCCACCCCACTGCCCAGCAGCCAGCCGATGAGGAGGCCCCCCGTCACGGCCCAGAGCAGGTCCACCGCGAACCACCGCCAGCCCCCCGCGCCCAGCTCGTGGTGGCCCAGCAGTCCCAGCCCCAGCATGACGAAGGGGAAGGCGCTGCCGTCGTTGAGTCCGGCCTCGCCCGTCAGCCCGAAGCGCAGCCGATCCGTGTCCGTGGGGTTCTCCACCTGCACGTCGGAGGCGAGCACGGGATCGGTCGGGGCGAGCACCGCTCCCAGCAGGAGGGCGGCCCCCAGCGAGAGGCCCAGGCCGAAGACGCCCACCAGGGTGAGCAGTCCCACCGTCACCGTCATGGCGCCGAGGGCCAGCCGCAGCGGCAGTCGCCAGCCCCGGTCCGACAGCGGCAGCCGCAGCTTCAGCCCCGAGCAGAAGAGCGAGATGATGACGGCCACCTCGGTGAGCCGCTCCAGGAGGTGGACGTGCGCGAGAGGGGCCAGCCAGGCATCGCCCATCTTTCCCAGTCCGGCGCCCACCGCCAGGTACACGAGGGAGGTGGACAGGGGCAGCCGCTTGAGGACGGAGCCGGAGAGCGCCATGAGGACGAGGAGCGCTCCGACGACGAGGTAGATGAGGGTGACCATGGTGAGGGGCTGGGAGGAGGTTCTACCCGGAGGGGCCCGCTCGGTTCGTGCTCGAATGACCCTTCTGTGGGCCATCGGGCTTTCGTCCAGGGGGCGCGCAACGCGTGACGGGCGGGCTCTCGGGCGCGGGGGAAGCCACTGGCACACCCTGAGCCCGCAAACGGCGAGGGCGCCTCCCCTGACGGGAAGCGCCCTCACCGAGGC
>NZ_DASVSO010000026.1:0-6840 GCF_036388035.1 Archangium sp. | reverse complement strand
AGTTCGCCGTCTCCAGCTGGGTGAACAACCCCGGCTACCTCACCTCCGCGCAGCTGCAGTCGCTCGCCACCGAGGGCTACGACATCCAGAACCACACCCAGACGCACGCCGACCTGTCCACACTGACGTACGCGGACGCGTACGGCGAGGTGGCCAGCGCGGACAGCTTCATCACCTCCGCGGTGGGCAAGAAGCCGGAGTTCCTCGCGTATCCGTACGGGCGCACCGACGCGAGCGCTCAGACGGCTCTTCGTGACGTGGGCGTGAAGATGGCCTTCACCGTCTCCGCCGGTAAGACGACTCCTGCGGACAACTTCCTCGCGCTCAACCGCAACATGATCGTGAGCAGCGAGACCCTGTCGAGCTTCATCAAGAAGGTGAACTGATCGGGCAGCAGGCAGCACGACCAGGAGGGGCGCCCCGGTTCTCGGGGGCGCCTCTTTTGATCAAGGTCAGCGCAGCTGAAACACGTTCGACGAGACGCGATGGCCAGCGACGTCCGTCACCACGATCACCGCGCTGGAGGCCGAGGTCGCGAACACCACCCGCTGGGTGAGCACGCCGTTGACGAACGGCTCGCTCACCTTCGGCCCGAAGTTCACGCCCGGCCCCGACTCGAAGCGCACGTTGCCGTGGAAGCTCGCCGCGTTCGGGCCCTGCGCGCGAACGGTGATCGTGAACGGCACGAACGGAGCCTGTGCGCCGATCGGATCGATCGCATAGGTGTCCGGCCACTGGCCATCGGTCACGGTGAACGCCGACGGCGCTGTCGCGACGCGCCCATCCGAGAGGGTAATCCGGACGTCGTAAGAACCCGGAACGAAGAGCGTCGGCACCTGCGTCGCGAGCACGCCCTTTCGGGTGAACGTCGGCGTCGCGAGCTCGAGCGAGCCAATCTCGACCTTCACCGCGGTCGAGACGTCGATCGTGCCCTGTTCGTAATCGACCGTGGCCGGCAGAGGCAGGTCGGCGGATAGCTCGATCGGCGTGTACTCGCTCGCGAGCATCCGCGACGGCGACACCGCGCGGATCTCCGGATCCGGCCAGTCCTGACAGCCAGACGCGAGCAGCAGGAACGTTCCAATGCATACGCGTGTCATGGCAGCCCGTACCTCACCCCGAGTGTCCCCTGGAGACCCGTCGCGCGCCCGAGCACGAACGGAATGGATGCCTCGCCGAAGGCGAAGCGCGCCTCGCCGAACAGCTCGACGGAGGAAAGTGGCACGCGGAGCTGAAGCGCCGCGAGCGCGTCCCACCCCACCGCGGTCCGGACGGTCGACTGAGAGAAGGAGCTCGCCAGGTACTGCAGCGCGAACGAGGGTCCTACGCCCAGACGTGCATCGAGGCCGACCGGACCCAGCCGCAGCACGTTCAGCCGGCCCGACAGATAGAGGGGCGCGCCGTGAAACGCCGACGTCACCGTCCCTCTGTCGGGCACCGTCGCGTCGAACCGGGTGAGCCGCCAGTCGAGCTCGGCGTCGAGCGTGAGTCGCCCGTCCCAGATCGGCGGAGTGATCGAGAACACCGCCGCCACGAGCGGACCGCGATTGTAGCCGCCGCCGTAGAAGGCGCCCCCAGCGAGGGCGAGCGCGTAACGAATCGGTTGGGGGTCGCGAGTCGAAGCCGTGGCAGGCGAAGGCTCGGACTTTCGAGCAGGCTCGCCGGCCGTCGGCGTGGGCTTCGACTTCGGCTCCGGTTCCGCGGCGGGCACGGGCCGCCGCTTCGGAGGTCGTGACGGCCCGCCGACGGCAAGCGAGGCGACCAGCAGGTTCAGCAAGAAGATCCACCGCATTGGACCGACTTCACCGGCCTGGTGCGTGGCAGTCAAGGCTCGAGCGCTCCGTGAACTTGGGGACCGGAGCAAATGGGCTGCCTCCGCAGTGCCTTCGCCGGCTACACCCCCGCCCGCCGGCGCTCCAACTCCTCCAGCCTCTGGCGCAGCTCCGCTGCCTCCTGAGCCAACCGCTTGCGGGACTCTGACTGGGGCTCCCGCTGAACTGTCGTGGTCTCGCCGCGCTCCAATCCCATCAGACTCGAGAGCACCAGCGCCTGGATGATGTGGGGCGGCGCCATGAGTACTTTGCTCGTCCAGAGCGCGGGATGAGGGGTGTGTTCCTCGGCGATGGCGCTGCGCAGATAAGCGCAGCCGGCATCGGCCGCGGCCTGCGCACGCAGGCACAGGGGCCCGGGAGCGAGCGTCCCGAGCGCCGAGCGCAGGGCGGTCAGTGTCAGCGCTGTCTCCTCCGGGTTCGGAGCGTCGGTGTAAGCGCTCTGGAAGCCTCCATTTGGGCGCCTGGTTCTCCAGGATGCGCTCGAGCGCCTCGAGATGGACATTCGTCGGAGCCTCCGGAAAGTGGTGGCCGTGGCGGAAGCCCATGCTGGCGTAGACCAACTCCGGAATCCGGCCCGTCGGCCAGAGTCCTCCGAGCGGACGCGCCAACAACTCACGCAGACGGGCGGGTAGATGAGCTCTACACCTACGCCGAAGTCTGGCCGGTGAAGACGGGCGGGCGCGGAGATCTCCAGGTGCCGCGCACAAGGAGAGCACAGGCGAGGCGCTCACCGAGAGCGACCTCAATCCCAACTTCAAACAGTCCCTGGAGTACCAGCCGCCCCGGCAGGTACGCCTCGGCCTGCGCTACACCTTCTGACGGACGCGCTCAGGCGGCGCTCGCCTTGGAGGACACCTGGGCGTGGGTGGCCATCTCGGCCACGCACTGCGGCTCGTCCGACCAGAAGCGCAACCACTGCTCGCGCAACGCGCGCGCGTCCTGTCGTCCCAGGTCGATGAGCATGTCCGCGAAGCCGCCGTCGAACAGCAGGTAGGAGGCCAGATCCGCCTCGTGCGAGGCCTCCCGGTCCACCAGCCGGAGAATCGCCTTGTGCGCCAGACCGGAGCTGCGGCGGCGGAACTCCGGCATCCGGACGTACTCGGCGGCCAGCGCGCCGAGATCCTTCGAGGGCCGCACCAGCAGCTCGCGCACGTAGCGCAGGGGCTGGCTGCGATGGGGCTCCAGCACCGCGCCGAGCGTCTGCGCGAAGCCCGGCCCGTAGGACACCGTCCCCGCCTCGAGGATGGCGTTGAGCCGCCGCAGCCGGCCGAGGTCCTGGTCCGTGCGGTCCATCATCAGCGTGTTGAGCATCTTCCCCATGAGGAAGGGCGCGGTCGCGAAGGCCTGCTCGCGCGCCTGCTCGGAGCCGCCCGGCTCGCCGCCCGGCTTCCGGGCGCGCACGGCCTCGTGCCGCAGCGAGATGACCACCACCCGCTGGGCCCCGAGCCGCAGCGCGGGGCTGAGCGGCACGTTCATCCGCAACCCGCCGTCCACGTGCAGCTCGCCCCGGACGCGCACCGCCGGGAAGGCCACCGGGATGGCGGCCGAGGCCAGCGCGTGCATGGGGCCGATGCGCGCGGCCTCGGCCTGGTAGGAGGGATCATTGCCCCAGGAAGGGATTCCCCCGCCGTGCCGCTGGACGAACACCGTGGCCCGTCCGCTGCCCACGTGCGTGGTGCTCACCGCGAGCGCATCCACATGGCGCTTGCGCAGGTTGCGGCCAATCCCCAGCCACGGGATGCCTCGGCTCACGATGGCCCGCAGCCCGCGCGGATCCACCAGCCCGCCATACTGGATGTCACGCGGATGCTCGGCCGGCTTGCCGAGCGCCTCGCGCAGGAGCCGGAAGATGTCCCCCACGCCGCAGCGCAGCACCTCCTCCACCTTCATCCCGGTCCAGTGGGCCCGCATGCCCCGGGCCTGGAGCCGGGGCTGGTCGCTCGTCGCGGCGAGGTAGCAGGCGTGGATGGCGCCCACCGAGGTGCCCGCGAGGATGTCCAGCCGGAGTTCCCGGCCGAGCTCCGGCTCCAGCTCCTCGCGCAGGTAGGAGAGCACCCCGGCCTCATAGGCCCCTCGGGCCGCACCACCACCGAGCACCAGACCCGTCTTCAGTCGGCTCATCATCGCTGAGACCCTCTTCCATGGAGTCTACGGCGATGCCGATGTGACAGACAGGGGCCCCCTGCCTCGGGAGCCCCTGGGAAGACGTCAGGGCGTGGGAACGGCCACGGCGCCCTCGACGCCAGGCTGACCCGCCTCCGAGGTGCCACCCGCGGCCGCCGCGGCCTCCTCAGCCGCCCGCTTCGCGGCCTCCGCCTGGGCGAGCTTCTGGGCGTCGGCCTCCGCCACCTTCGCCAGGTCGGCGAGGCCCTTGTCGAAGTCCTTCCCGACCATCGCGTCCATGTCCATGAACGCCGAGAAGGCCTTGCCCATGAAGTCGTTGGTGCCCTCCATCTTCCACGTCACCGACACGCCCTCGGCCGCCGGGGCGAACAGGAAGGAGGTGGAGTTGGTGGTCGCGAAGGGCCGGATGAACTCCAGCTTGATGCGGACGAGCTCGTTGGCCCTGCTCTCCTCGATGGTCATCCGACCCTCGCCCACCTGGTCATTGCCGGACCAGCCGTACTTCGCCCCCGTGCCCGAGGCCGCGCCCTCGAAGGTGGTCTTCTGCTGCGGGTCCATCTTGTCCCAGGGAGACCACTCGGCCCAGCGGTGGAAGTCGTTCACCGCCGCGAAGGCGATGTCCGGGGACACCTTGAGCGTGGCGGTGCGCTGCACGACGAAGGTGGACGGACGGGTGGCGATGAAGCCGCAGAGGGCCACGAGCACGACGACGAGGCCGAGGAGGATCTTCTTGAGCATGGGAGACCTTGCGTGAGGCGGGTGACAGCGGGCGCGTCTTTAGGAGACGGGGGCTCCCGTTCACAAGAGTCCACAACCGCGGACTTCCGCGCGAGCGGCCCGGGCCACTCGGGAGTATGCTGTCCGGGCGCGTGTTGTCGTCGGCGTCAGGCAACCGGATGTGCCGGGTGCCTCCGGTTCCACGGGAGTATGAGCATGTGGACGCAAGTGGGAGTCGTACTGGCCGTGTCACTGGTGGGGCTCGGGGCCCAACCCGCCGAGGCGCGCTTCGGTAAGCGCTCGCGCCCGCCGCCGTCGTCGCAACCCCCGTCGAGTCCCCGCCCACCTCCGAACGGCGGCGAGGGCAGGCCGCACCGCCCCAACCCGTACTACGGCCGTGGCTATTACTATGGGTACGGCGACCCCTGGTACCGCCACTACTACGATCCCTCCTGGGCCTGGCCCTACGTGGGACCCGGCGGCTTCTACCGGCCCTTCGGCCGGTATTACGACTTGATGTGGAGGCCCCGGCTGCCCCCGCGTCCACCGCCCTCCGGGCACGAGTCGCCCGAGCCACCCCACAAGGGGGACCTCTCGGCGGACGCGGGCCTCGTCGGCAATGGCACGATGGTGGGGGTGGGGCTCCAGGTGGATGGCGAGAAGTTCGGCGCGGGTGCCCGACTGCACGTGTTGAGCCTCGCCACGGATGATGGCTCGCCGGGCTCGGACACCCTCGGCCTGCTGTCGATCAAGCCGAGCCTGCTGCTGGTGTCGAGCGAGGCCCTGCGCGTGCGCGTCTCGGGAGGCGTGGACTTCGCCTTCGCGCCGGACGCCCTCTTCGTGGGACCGGGCCTGGGGACGAGCGCGCTGCTGCGGGTGCTCGGGCCGCTCAAGCTGGAGGCGAGCGCCCAGTGGACGCCCTTCCCCTTCACCCAGCTCACCGGAGACGCCGGAATGGCGTTCGACCTCGGCCCGGTGCGGCTGCGAGGTGGCTACCGCGCCATCTACCTGAGCGATCAGGGCCGCGTGGAAGCGGGGCGGATCAACCGCGAGCTCTTCGCGGGCCCCTACGCCGGCGTGACGCTGCGCCTCTGAGCGGGCTGTAGGTTGTGTGCGGGGCCCTGCATGGGGTAGGGACGACGGTTGGACTCCCTACCGACGAGGCGCCCCCGTCCATGGCCAGCACGTCCCCCGCTGCACAGCCCGAGCGGTACCCGCCGCAGATCAAGTACATCATTGGCAACGAGGCCTGTGAGCGCTTCAGCTTCTACGGGATGAGGAACATCCTCACGATGTTCCTCGTGCAGTACCTGCTGCTGGAGCACGTGCCGGACGACGTCACGCGAGCGGCCGAGGCCAAGGCCGTCTTCCACGACTTCGTCTCGCTCGTGTACTTCTTCCCCCTGCTGGGCGGATGGCTCGCGGATCGCTTCCTGGGGAAGTACCGCACCGTCCTGTCGCTCTCGCTGCTCTACTGCGTGGGCCACCTGCTGCTGGCCGTCTTCGATGACAACCGCCACGGCTTCTACGCGGGCCTGTTCCTCATCGCGCTGGGCTCGGGCGGCATCAAGCCGTGCGTGTCCGCCTTCGTGGGCGACCAGTTCACCGAGCAGAACAAGGGCCTGGTGAAGGGCGTGTTCGCGCTCTTCTACTGGATCATCAACTTCGGCTCGTTCTTCGCCTCGCTGTTCATCCCGCTCACCCTGCGCAGCTTCGGACCGTCGGTGGCCTTTGGCATCCCGGGCGTGCTGATGTTCATCGCCACCGTCATCTTCTGGCTGGGTCGGCGCGAGTACACGAACGTGCCGCCCTCCGGCCGCAACCCCCACGCCTTCATCTGGGTGGTGCGTGACGCGCTCTTCCCCAAGAAGAAGGACGCCAGCGCGAAGTCCTGGCTGGACCAGGCCGCCTCGGCCGGCCACCCCACCGAGGCCATCGAGGGCGCCAAGGCCGTGTTCCGCATCATGGGCATCTTCGCGATGATCCCCGTCTTCTGGGCGCTCTTCGACCAGAAGGCGTCCACCTGGGTGCTCCAGGCCACGAAGATGGACCTGATGGTGGGCAGCTTCGAGCTGGCCCCCTCGCAGCTCCAGGCGCTCAACCCGCTCATGGTGATGCTGCTCATCCCCTTCAACTCCTTCGTCGTCTACCCCCTGCTGGAGCGACG